>NZ_JAGQTN010000257.1 GCF_020438995.1 Gordonia sp. (in: high G+C Gram-positive bacteria) | reverse complement strand
TCATGGCCTATCCGCTGGCGATGGCATTCGCGCTGGTGTTCACCGCCGAGCATTACGTCATCGACATCCTGCTCGGCTGGGCACTGGCGGCGAGTGTGATCGCGGTGTGTCGGTGGGTGGATCGGCGTTGGCTGATACCCCGGCAGGAGCGCCTACGTGCGACAGCCGAGCGCACCGACGGTGAGATCACGAATCAGAAACAAGAATTGGACATCTGAAAGGCGGCTCACCGGGGATCGTCGGGTACACGTTAGCGTGAGACGTCGTCGGCAATAGCTCCGGCGACCCGACTGAGAGGCGAGTGATGGCTACCGAGACCACAGACCCCGAATCGTCAGAATCGTCCGGTCCGCTGGCCGACAAGAGCCCGTGGCTCAAGATCGGCATAGTGGTCGGCGGCCTCGCGGTCGCCGTCTCCCTGATGGTGCTCGCCTTCCTCGCACCGTCGATCAACTCGGGCGCCGACGATCTGCCCGTCGGTATCAGCGGCCCCGCGCAGGCGACCGCGCAGCTTCAGCAGAAGTTCGAGGCCGCCCAGCCAGGTGCGTTCGACTTCAAGAACTACGACGACGCGGCCGCGGTCGCCGAGGCCGCCCACGACCGGGACGTGGTGGGCGGCATCAGCATCGAGGCCGACGGTTCGGTGACGATCACCGTCGCCGGCGGTGCGGGCACGCCGTACTCGGCGTTGCTCAAGAACATCGGCGCGGGCCTGGAGGCCGCCGGCAAGAAGATCACCTACATCGACGTCGCGCCGCTGACCGCCGACGACCCCAACGGTTCGGGCCTCAGTGCGCTCGGCATGCCGCTGGCCTTCGGCGGCATGATCTCGGCGGTGTTGCTGTCGACGCTGCTCAAGAACCTGCCCCTGTACAAGATCGCCGGCTCTATCGCCGGGTCGACCGTCGTCGGTTTCGTCGTCGTCGCGATCCTGCAGTTCGGCTTCGGGTCCGTCGACGGCAACTACTTCCTGACCTCGTTGTCGCTGGCACTCGGCGTGGCTGCGATCTCGCTGTTCGTCCTGGGCATGGAGTCATTGCTCGGCTACGCCGGTTTCGGTGTCGGCGGTCTGTTGATGATGTTCATCGCGAACCCGTTGTCGGGCATGGCAACCGGCTGGCAGTGGCTGCCGTCGCCGTGGGGTTTCATCGGGCAGTTGCTGCCGATCGGCTCGACCGGGACGCTCGTCCGGTCGGTCGCCTTCTTCGACGGTCACGGCATCGGTATGCCACTGACGGTCCTGTTCATCTGGGTGATCGTCGGCGTGGCACTGACCATCGGCGGTGCAGCCAAGAAGCAGCGTGCCGCCGCCGCGTCCGCGGCGAACGCGTAAGGTGCGCTCATGACTTACTCAGATCTGGAGAACAGGCTTCCCGACGAGGCGCTCATCGCCGTTCGCAACACCATCGTCCTCACCTCGATCGTCGGCATCGTGGCCGGCATCGTCGCGCTGGTGTGGCCGCACGCGACAATGCTGGTGATCGCGGTGCTGTTCGCGATCTCCCTGTTCTGCATCGGCGCGTTCCGCCTCTACCTCGCCTTCGCGGGCAAGGATCTGTCGGGTGCGTGGCGGGTGGTGCACGGAGTTCTCGGTTTCATCATCCTGATCGCCGGCATCATCGCGCTCGTCCGGCCCGGACAGTCCCTGGCCATGCTCGCCGTGTTCATCGGTGTGGGCTGGATCTTCTCCGGACTCGGCGAGATCTTCTCGGCCAGCGACAATCCGTACGCACCCAAGTGGCTGCTGATCGTCTCCGGCGTCGTGTCGGTGATCGCCGGCATCGTGATGATCGCCTTCTCCTGGGTCGCCCTGGCCACCCTGGTCTGGGTGTCGGCGATCATGCTGATCGCCATGAGCATCGCCAATCTGTTCACGCTGCCCAAGCGGGCACCGGCTGCCGCGGTCTGATCGGGTCCGCCCGGATACCCGACTGTGGTGAGTATCCGGGCAACCGGCCGTCGGCGGGCTCAGCTTTCGGCGTAGTGGCCGGTCATGTCGACCTTCGCGAAGTCGATCTGGGCGGCGACATTGTTGACGGCGGTGACCAGTCCGGTGCCGAAGCGGCCGTCGGCGTCGTAAAGGCCCGTCGACGAGGTGGAGATGCCGTCGTGTTCGGTATGCGATTCGGCGCGCACGTGGATGCGGCTGTCACCGGGCAGCCGGCTCAATGCGACGGTGAGGTCGCAGTTGATGAACGCGATGCCTTCGGTGCCCCAGTTACCCATCAGGCTTGTGGCCTCCGCGGCCATCACGGTGCGCTGGAACGGCGACGGCGGTTCACCTTCGATCACCTGCGCCGACCGGCTCCACACGGCCTTCTGTCCGTCGGTCTGGTTGGTGCCCATGTCGTTGGACCAGGTACCGCCGGAATAGAACCACGGCGCGAGGGCCGGATCCCATGGGCCCTCCCCGTTGAACTCGTTCGACGCGGCTTCCTGCTGCTGCGGGGTGGGGGTGTCGGCGGCGACGATGTCGTCGGCCGGGTTGAACCAGCGTTCGCCGGGCGGGTTGGCCGACTCACGCAGGAACACCGTGGTGCTGCGGGCGACCACGACCTCCTCGGTGCTCTCACCCGACGGCTTGTCCTGCACCACGTCGACCTCGACGACCCGGATGCGTCCACCGTCGCGCAGCACCCGGCCGATGGTGCGGGTGGGCAGCGCGCGCGCCATTTTGAACAGGTCGACGGTGAATCGAACCGGCCGGAATCCGGTCTCGCCATAAACGGTTTCGGCGGCACGAGCGGCGATACCGCAGACCGCGGGGCCGGTGAGGGAATCAGCGGCCCACAGGCTGCGCGCCAGCGGAAGCGGCAGGAACCGTCCGGAATCCTCGGTGAAGAACGCGAGCACAGGTCCGTCGGTCATCAACACTCCTCAAGTCGGTCCTTCTTCGCACACTATGCAAGGGGCCGGAGTGCTATTGCACGGGGGTGCGTTGCGGTCGGTGTCGTCTCACACCGTGATGAGGTCGATTGACGGATCGAGCGCCCGCAGATCGTCCGGGTCGCTCGTCACGATTGTCTGTCGGGCTCGCCGCCCACAGACGACGACGTGTGCGTCTGCGATGTCAGACGTGCCGCTCGCGGCCAGCAACCGCCCCACGTTTGTCGCGTCGACCTTGTCGAGTGGCACCACGTACGTGCGCGGCTGACGCACCAACCGGGCGAGTCGTGCCTGCCGGGCAGGGTCTCGGATCGCCTGCGCGAGGGCAGATCCAGGGATCGTAATGATTCCTCCACGCTCGGTTGCCAAGGCCAGCAAGGCGATGACCTGCCGTCGTCCGCGGTCGAGTTGGATCAGCGGGCCCGCGTCGAGCGTCACACCGTTCACGCGACCGAATCATCCACACCGAGAATGCGGTCGGCCCATTCCCGCTCTTCCGCGGTGAGTGGGCCACCGGTTTCTTCGAGTGCCTGTGCGAGCATCGCACCCCATCCGGCCACGTCGTCGAGCGAGACGGCGACGGCGTGCTGCACAAATCCGGACACGCTGTCGGCTTTGCCCTCTGCGACCAACTCGCGGATCGCCTGCACTGACTCGACAGGTAGGGTCACTGTCACCTTCTGCGAACTCGCCATACTGATCACCATACCGACGTGCGGAGTGCTGGCAAGGGCTCCATCCACAGGCGGTGGAGTGCTTCAGACGATCTCAGCGGCCAGACCGTCGATGGTGAGAGTGACCTGGTCGTCGCCGACGGCCTCGGTCAGCCAGGCCGTCAGGTCGGCAAGGGCCGCGGTCACGTCCGGTTCGTGCAACAGCGGCCGGGGAGAGGTCGGAGTGTCCAGGCCGGCGCGGGTGCGGTAGGCGGCTGCGGCACCGAGAAGCTGCCTCGCCTGCGCGGGGTCGGTGTCCCAGAGCGCGTCGGCGGTCATCAGGTACAGGCCCGTCGCCGGTGGCAGTTGCCCGAGGTGCACTAGCGCCCACGCCCAGTGTTTGGCGACGTCGACGGTCGACGCCTGCCCGCGGCCGTGCGTCCGGACGTACTTACTGTGCAGTTCGCGGCACGCTTGGTCGCTGTCGGACCACAGCGCCAGCTGCGACATGCACCGCACGCAATCGT
>NZ_JAGQTN010000256.1 GCF_020438995.1 Gordonia sp. (in: high G+C Gram-positive bacteria) | reverse complement strand
GCCGAACTGTTCAACGGCATCCCCGGAATCGGTGGTGTGGTCAAGGACGCCAGTAATTACAACAACACCCCCGTCGTCCTGGTCGGCATCGTGCTGATCGGTCTGTCCGGTCTGATCATCGACGGGGTTTTGCGAGCAATCGAGCACCGTGCGGTGCCATGGCGTGGAAAGGCCTGAAATCCAGTGATCATCAATAACTTCCGGCGGCTCGTCGCGATCCTGTCCGCCGTGCTGGTGGCCGCACTCGCACTCGCGGGTTGCTCGGTCGACCGGTCCGGCGAGGACAAGTCCAAACCGACGATCCGCCTTGCGTACCAGTCGTTCCCGAGCGGCGACCTGATCGTCAAGAACAACAAGTGGCTCGAAGAGGCACTGCCCGATTTCAACATCAAGTGGACCAAGTTCGATTCCGGTGCCGACATCAACACCGCGTTCGTCGCCAAGGAGGTCGATTTCGCGGCGATCGGCTCAAGCCCGGTGGCGCGCGGATTGTCGGCGCCGCTGAACATCCCGTATCAGGTGGCCTTCGTCCTCGACGTCGCCGGCGACAACGAAGCCCTGGTGGCGCGCAACGGAACCGGGATCAACACGGTCGCGGACCTGCGCGGCAAGCGGGTGGCCACCGCGTTCGCCTCGACAGCCCACTACAGCCTGCTCGCCGCACTCGCGCAGGCCGGGCTGACCGTCAAGGACGTCAACCTGATCGACCTGCAGCCGCAGGCATCGCTGGCCGCGTGGCAGCGAGGCGACATCGACGCCGTCTACACCTGGCTGCCGACGCTCGACGAATTGCGTAAAGACGGCAAGACCCTGATCGCGAGCCGGGAGCTGGCCACCGCCGGCAAACCAACCCTCGACCTCGGGGTGGTGTCGTCGGCGTTCGCCGAGAAGAATCCGGATGCCGTCGACGCCTGGCGCAAGGTACAGGCACGTGCCCTCGAACTGATCAAGTCCGATCCCAAGGCGGCCGCCGAAGCCGTTGCCGCGCAACTGGGTACGACCCCCGAAGATGCCGCCAACCAGCTCAAGCAGGGTACCTACCTGACGCTGGCCGAGTTGACCTCACCCACTTGGCTGGGCACCGAGAACGCACCGGGCAACGTGGCCCAGAACCTGCAGAGCGCCGCGCAATTCTTGGCCGACCAGCAGCAGATCCCATCCGCCCCGGCCCTGGACGTCTTCCAGAAGGCCATCTATACGAGAGGATTGCCAGATGTCCTCAAGCAGTAAGACGAAGGAGACGCCCACTCGGGCGTCTGTCCCGACTGCCGCTCCTGCTCCGTTCGCCGGCGGGCGCCCAGGATCGATCAGCCTGCGCGGGGTTTCGCAGATCTACGGCAACGGCGCCGACAAGGTGACCGCCGTCGGCCCCGTCGACCTCGAAGTGGAGCCGGGCGAGTTCCTGGTCCTTGTCGGTGCGTCCGGCTGCGGCAAGTCGACACTCCTGCGGCTCATCGCCGGGTTCGAGCAACCCGCCGAGGGCGATGTCGAGATCTCCGGTGGCACAGCGATTCCCGGGACCACCGCGGGAGTGGTGTTCCAGCAGCCGCGGCTGTTTCCGTGGCGCACCGTCGGCGGCAATGTCGACCTCGCGCTCAAATATGCTGGGGTGCCGAAGGATCAGCGGCCCGCCCGCCGCAGGGAACTGCTCGAACGGGTCGGTCTCGTCGACGTCGACAAGCGCCGCATCTGGGAGATCTCGGGCGGCCAGCAGCAGCGGGTGGCGATCGCCCGGGCGCTGGCGGCGGAAACCTCCCTGCTGCTTCTCGACGAACCGTTCGCCGCTCTCGACGCGTTGACCCGCGAACGTCTGCAGAACGATCTGCGAACGGTCAGTGTGGAATTGGGACGCACCAATGTGTTCGTCACCCACAGCGCCGAAGAGGCCGCCTTCCTGGGCACCCGGATCGTGGTGCTCACCAAACGGCCGGGCCGCATCGCCCTCGACATCTCCTCGCCGATCCCGCGGACCGGCCTGAGCGCCGAGGAACTGCGTGACTCACCCGAGTACACGGTTTTGCGCACCCAGGTGCACGAGGCCATCAAAGGTGCTGCCGAATAACACCATTCACGCTGCCGGTCCCGCCCTGTGCGGGGCCGGCGGCCTTTGTAGGACAGAGGAGTCCGATGACCGCAGTGACACCGACAGCCGTAACCACCCCGACCGGCCGGGCGGCCGTGTTCTCCGGCGTCGAGTTCGACATCGACGAGTTCGGCCCGCGTTTCGGCGCCGAGATCCGCGGTGTCGACGTCGCGTCGGCCTCCGACGACCAGGTGCGCGCGATACGTGCGGCGCTGGTCAACTACAAGGTCATCGTCTTCCGTGACCAGCAGCTCGACGACGCCGCCCACATCGAATTCGGCCGTAGACTCGGCGAACTCACCTTCGGCCACCCCGTCTGGAACAGCGGCGACGTCCCCGCCGAGGTGTACTCCCTCGACAGCGCCGACAACGGTTTCGCCGACGTCTGGCACACCGACGTCACCTTCATGCAACGCCCCCCACTTGGCTCGATCCTGCGTCCGGTTGTGTTGCCGCGCAACGGCGGCGACACCAACTGGGCCGACGCCGAACTCGCCTACGAATCACTGTCGGAACCGATGCGCCGCCTGATCGACGGCCTGACCGCCGTCCACGACGGCAACCGCGAATTCGGCTACTACCTCAAACAGCGCCGAGAGGGACGCGGAAATGTCTGGGACGGAAAGGAAGTCACCGAGCTGACCCCCGTCCGCCACCCCGTGGTGCGAGTCCACCCGGAAACCGGCCGCAAATCCCTCTTCATCAACCCCGGCTTCACCTCCCACATCGACGGCGTCTCCGACGCCGAAAGCCGCGGCATCCTCGACCTCCTCTACGCCCACCTCACCAAACCCGAACACATCGTCCGCCACCGCTGGCGCCTGGGCGACCTGGTCCTCTGGGACAACCGCAACACCGCCCACTACGCCAACCGCGACTACGGCGACGCCCGCCGCCTCATGCACCGCATCACCCTCCGAGGCGACATCCCCGTCGGCCCGTAGCGCTGATCGGTTGTGGTTCCGGGTCGCCTACCGCAGACTCCGACGGTGCGGATAACGTCCGTGTTTGCCGATCCTGACGGGCACAGTTCTCTAGGCCCTACACCCTGATTGCGTGTCATAGCCGACGATGACCAGTATTCTGCGCAGTTGTTTCCCGTCGGTGTCGGTGATGGTCATAGGACGTTCGCGAGTGCTGCGCCCGATGCTTCAGTGTTGAGGTACCCATCGATGCCGTGGTGGAGGAGTCCTCCGATATCGACGAGACGGTCTTCGATCGGCCGGCGCCCCTCGGGCGGCGGAAACAGCGGACTGAGGTCTTTTCGTAGCGCGACTACGTCGTTGGGGTCGGCGATGTTGACCCACCGGGTCACTTCGCCCGGCCAAATGCCGCCGCCGGAGCCGGGAGGTGGCGTCAGACGGTCGAAAATCACGTTGCGGATCCCCAACGGTGAACCGAATGTGATCAGTAGCTCGATATTCTTCGGTTGGTATTTACACAGATATTCGTAGGCGACGACCGATCCCAGCGAATGTCCGATCAAGACACGAGTGTCGTCAGTGACGCGATCGTGTACTCGGGTGAGTACCTCGTTTTTGACCGTGCTGTTGTTGATGAAAAGAACTACCTGTTTGAGGTTGCCGATGAACGCGCGTTCCGGGACCAGGCCGGCGAACGTCTGTGAGCGCAGCAGTCGCTCGACCATCATCTGCACAGCGACGCGCGCCGGCCCCAATGCCCCTGCCGGTGGTCCCAGGGTGGGCTCCTGCTCCAAGGCGCCGTTGTACAGGTCGGTCAGCAACTCGATCTCAAGATCGGATGCCAGGTCGTAGGGGGTGTAGGGCGGCATATCGCCCAGCGCGCCCGCAGGAAGGAACAGTCGACCGAAGAAGCTGACCGACAGATCGTCATCGGCAAAGCGTTCAGACTTCGACCGGTGCCCCGCAGCGATCAGCCCGTCGCGCAATGGCGGTAACCACGCAGCGCGTAGTTGGTTCTCGCCGGAGCGCTGCTGACCTATCCCGTGAACACCTACCACGACTGCCATACCGTGAAGTTCTATCACGATCGGACGGCGGCTGTTCAGATTTGAGTGGGCAGCCCGTGTGGCGCGTCGGGCCGGGCCTTGGTGGGAAGGAGTCGGATAGGGGCCACCTTGCGAATACTCAGTGTCGAAGATTTGTTCCCTCCTGTAGCAACAACCTTTTAGATCGAGTAGCAAACTATTGCTTAGCAGCGTCTCGCCAGGCGTGGGAAGAGCGTTCCGGGTTGTTCCTCAACCAGGTGGTTGACAATGATGGGCATGGGGTGTTGACTCTTATTCAACCGAAGGGTTGAGGAAGGTTGGCAAAGGGAAACGGAGTGATGGCGGACCAGCTCTCGAAGGTGTTCGCCGCACTCGCTGACCCCACCCGGCGCGACATCGTCGCCCGGCTGACGGTCTCCGATGCGACGGTCGGCGAGATCGCGGAGCCGTACGACGTCAGTCTGCAAGCCGTTTCCAAACATCTGAAGGTGCTCGAGGACGCGGGACTGGTCTCGCGGACCCGGGAGGCGCAGCGGCGGCCGGTTCACTTGGAAGCGGAGGTATTCGACCTCATGACCAAGTGGATCGAGCGGTATCGCAGGCAGGCGGAGGAGCGATTCGTGCGCCTCGATGCCCTGCTCGACGAGATGAACGGCGTCGACGACGACGCGGACACCACCACCGAACGCGACGCGGGCTGATCGTCGTCGCGGCACCAGAAGGGCATTCTCATGACCACCTCCACCCGCTATCCGCAAGCAGCTATCGAAGCGGACCCGAAGGTCCCGGTTATCCGTATCACCCGCGACTTCCGCGGCACACCGGCGCAATTGCTGAAGGCGCACACCGATCCCGAACTGTTCGTCCGCTGGGTCGGTCCGGACTCCATCTCGTCGACGATCATCGACTGGGACGTGCGCAACGGCGGAAGCTGGCGGTACGTCTCGCGAGACGACAACGGCGAGTACCGCTTCCGTGGCTGCTTCCATTCCGTCTCCGAGGACAAGATCGTGCAGACCTTCACCTGGGAGGAGATGCCCGACGATGTGGCGCTGGAAACCCTGTGGTTCGAGGACCTCGGTGACGGAACCACCCGTCTACATGCCCAATCTCTGTGCGACAGTTTCGAATCCCGTGACGGCTGGCTGGCATCGGGAATGGAGACGGGCGTGAACGACGGCTACGCCGCCATCGACCGTCTCCTCGAATCGGGCGAACTGTGACCGATCTGACCGCACTGTCACCCGCTGACCGGCACCGGGCGGTTGCCGTCGAGTTTGCGAAAGAGATTGCCGCAACACCTGATTGGTCAGCTCCGGCGCCGGTCGACGGGTGGACCGCCCTGGATGTAGTGCGTCACCTCATCGACTGGTTCCCAGGCTTCCTCGCCGGCGGTGGCATCGAACTACCGTCGGCCGGATCGGTCGACGACGATCCCGTGGCGGCCTGGGCGTCGAGAAGCGAAGCTATTCAACAACTTCTGGACGGACCGGACGCCGAATCAGAGTTCACCCACCCGATGGCGGGCAGTCATCGGCTGGCCGATGCCATCGACCGCTTCTACACGGCCGACGTCTTCATGCACACCTGGGATCTCGCGGCCGCATCCGGTCACACCGCCGACCTCGACCCCGCGTTCGCCGAGCAGCTTCTGTCCGGGATGCTCGGTATCGAAGACATGCTCCGGGCATCGGGCCAGTACGGCCGGGCGGTGGCGGTCCCCGCCGACGCCGGCCCCGTCGAGAAGCTGATGGGTTTCATCGGCCGTGATCCCGGGACGTAACAGCCGTTCGAGGTGGACCGATCATGCGTCGAAAGGTCGCCGGACCCTTCGAGACCCTCGCTCCTACGTCGCTTCGGCCTCAGGGATCAAGATGTCGTGTCACAGCCGCTCGATTGCTGGTAGGTGTCGGGTCTCGGGGGTCACGCTGTCGTGCCGTGGCTGCGACTAGACATCTTGATCCGCGTCGTGTCGTGTCGCGGCCGCGACCACACATCTTGATCCCTGAGGGCTGTCGGGCGAGCTTGCGAGCCGACAGCGTCTCGAAGGGTCCGGTGAGACCAGGCTCCCAACCCGGCCCACGGGCCCACGGTGCGCTCATCCACACCTGTCAGGCGTGCAGAGTAGCGTGGGTGGGGTGCCAGAGGAGACCTTCACCGCAACGACCTCGCAACCCACCGAAACCCGACACCCGTCGCCCCGAACCGTGGGTGAACTGCGGGCCAGTGGGCATGTGCAGCGGACCGTCCGCGACGAGATCCGCAACAACCTGCTGACCGCGCTCCGGGAGGGTCGTGACCCGTGGCCGGGCATCGTCGGTTTCGAATCCACTGTGATTCCGCAGCTCGAACGGGCCCTCATCGCCGGTCACGACGTGGTGATGCTCGGTGAGCGTGGTCAGGGCAAGACGCGTGTGCTGCGCACCCTCTCCGGGCTTCTCGACGAATGGACGCCCGTCATCGCCGGTTCGGAACTGGGTGAGCACCCGTACGAACCGATCACCCCGGCCTCGATCCGCCGGGCCGCCGACCTGCTCGACGACCTGCCCATCGGATGGCGCCACCGCAGCGAGCGGTACAGCGAGAAGCTGGCCACCCCCGACACCTCGGTGGCCGACCTCGTCGGCGACATCGATCCGATGAAGGTGGCCGAGGGCCGCAGCCTCGGCGATCCCGAAACCATCCACTTCGGCCTCATCCCACGCGCTCACCGCGGCATCATCGCCATCAACGAACTGCCCGACCTGGCCGAACGTATCCAGGTGTCGATGCTGAATGTGATGGAGGAACGCGACATCCAGGTGCGCGGCTACTCGCTGCGGCTGCCGCTGGACGTCCTGGTCATGGCCAGCGCCAACCCCGAGGACTACACCAACCGCGGCCGCATCATCACCCCGCTCAAGGACCGGTTCGGCGCCGAGATCCGCACCCACTACCCGCTCGAACTCGACGACGAGGTCGCCGTCATCGAGCAGGAGGCCGACCTCACCGCGACCGTCCCCGCGGTGATCCTGGAGACAATCGCCCGGTTCACCCGGTACGCCCGAGACAATCCGTCCATCGACCGGCGTTCCGGTGTCTCGGCACGCTTCTCCATCGCCGCCGCCGAAACCGTCGCCGCCGCGGCCTTGCACCGGGCCACGGTTACCGGGGAGGAAACAGCCGTCGCCCGCATCGTCGACCTCGAGTCGGTGGTGGAGGTGCTGCGCGGCAAGATCGAATTCGAATCCGGTGAAGAGGGCCGCGAACTGGAGATCCTCGACCACCTGATGCGCAAATCGAAGGCCGACGCGGTGCGCGCCCACCTCGGCGGCGTCGACCTGGCCTCGCTGGTGACCGCACTGGAGGAGGGCGACCCCGTCGTCACCGGCGACCGCGTCACCGCCGCAGCTTTCCTGGCCTCCATCCCCGACGTCCCGGTCCTCGATGAGATCGCCACCCGCCTGGACGCCGACACCGAAGGCAAACGAGCCAACGCCATCGAACTGGCCCTCGAAGGCCTCTACCTGACCCGTCGAATAGACAAAGAAGCCGACGAGTCCGGCCAAACCGTCTACGGCTGATCACGTGACAGCCGCGGTGACGAACGACCGACCACACGGCCCGACCCTCGGGGTCGGGGCGAACGCAGCGCGGCCGCATGTCGTGATCCGTGAGGCCGATGCGAGGGTTGTGCGGGCGGGCATCTTGATCCCTGAGGCCGATGCGACGAAGGAGCGAAGGACGCGTTGGGTCCGGCGACATTCCGCGCCTGACGTCACCACCTCAAGGAGCGACCATGGCTGACAAACCGGCACCTCCGCGTCGTTCATTCCACCGCGCCCGCTACCAGCGGTACACCGGCGGACCGGACCCGCTCGCCCCACCCGTCGACCTGCGGGAGGCGTTGCGGGAGATCGGCGATGACGTGATGGCCGGGTCGTCGCCGCAGCGTGCCCTGCGCGAGTACCTGCGGCGCGGTTCGCAGAACATGCGGGGCCTGGACAAGCTGCGTGAACAGATCAACCGGCGTCGCCAGGAACTGCTGCGCAACCGGAACCTCGACGGGACGTTCCAGGAGATCCGCGAACTCCTCGACCGCGCCGTCCTAGAGGAGCGCAAGCAACTCGCCCGCGACCTCGACGACGACGCCCGGTTCGCCGAAATGCAGATCGGCAACCTGCCGACGTCGACGGCGCAGGCCGTGGAGGAACTGTCGAACTACGACTGGCGCAGCGCCCAGGCCCGTGAGGACTTCGAGAAGATCAAGGACCTCCTCGGCCGCGAGTTGCTCGACCAGCGGTTCGCCGGGATGAAGCAGGCGATGGAAGGCGCCACCGATGCCGACCGCCAACGCATCAGCGACATGCTCACCGACCTCAACAAGCTCCTCGACGCCCACAACCGCGGCGAGGACACCGGCGAGCAGTTCAGTGAGTTCATGGACAAGCACGGCGACTTCTTTCCCGAAAACCCGCAGAACACAGAGGAACTCATCGATTTGCTGGCGCAACGCGCAGCGGCGGCGCAGCAGTTCTACAACTCGCTCACCCCCGAGCAACGCGCAGAACTCGACCAGCTCTCACAACAGGCGTTCGGCTCGCCCGAACTGATGAGTCAACTGGCGCAGATGGATTCGGCTCTGCGGCAGGCCCGGCCGGGTCTCGGCTGGGATGAGTCGAGCGATTTCTCCGGTGGCCAGGGGATGGGTCTCGGCGAAGGGGCCGCGGCGCTGCACGACATCGGCGAACTCGACGCCCTCAGTGAGCAACTGTCCCAACAGTATTCGGGTGCAGGTCTCGACGACATCGACCTCGAAGCGCTGATGCGGCAACTCGGCGAGGAGGCCGTCGTCGACGTGCGGCGCCTCGCCGAACTCGACAAGGCGCTGCGCGACGAAGGCTTCTTCGACCGCTCCGCCGACGGCGAATTCCGGTTGAGCCCCAAGGCGATGCGGCAACTGGGGCAGTCGATCTTCAAGGATGTGGCCGAGCAGATGTCCGGTCGCGGCGGCGAACGGCAAACCCGCAACAGTGGTCGTCTCGGTGAACCGACCGGCGCCTCACGCGAATGGCAGTTCGGCGACACCGACCCTTGGGATGTGACCCGCACCGTGTCCAACGCGGTGCTGCGAACGCTTTCCGAAAGCGGCGAACCGTCAATTGCGGTGCGCGACATCGCCGAGGGCGGAGTTCGCATCGATGTGCGCGACGTCGAGGTCTCGGAAACGGAATCACGCACCCAGGCTGCCGTGGTGCTGCTCGTCGATACCTCGTTCTCGATGGAAATGGAGGGCCGGTGGACGCCGATGAAACGGACCGCCATCGCACTCAATCACCTGGTGTCCACCCGATTCCGGTCCGATGAGCTGCATCTGATCGCGTTCGGCCGGCACGCCCGCACCATCGACATCGCCGAACTGACCGGCCTGCAACCACGTTGGGAGCAGGGCACCAACCTGCACCATGCGCTCCTGCTGGCGCAGCGTCATCTGCGGCGCTTCCCCAACGCGCAGCCGGTGGTCCTGGTGGTGACGGACGGTGAGCCGACCGCCCACCTCGACCCGTCGGGCGAGCCGTTCTTCTTTTACCCGCCGCACCCGCAGACTATCGCGCTCACGGTCCGCGAACTCGACCACATCTCCCGACTCGGTGCCCAGGTGACGTTCTTCCGACTCGGTGAGGATCTGGGTTTGGCGAGATTCATTGATCAGATCGCCCGCCGCATCGGCGGCCGCGTCGTGGCCCCTGACCTCGACGGTCTCGGTGCCGCCGTCGTCGGCGACTACCTCAACAGCCGCGCCCGCCGCCGCGGCTGACCCGGGGACCGGCACGCTACCGGGCGTCGTGAGGGGTGGCCGCGACAGTCGTCGGGATCAGTTGGGAGCCGCGACTCACCGGACCCTTCGAGACGCTCGCTCGTGCCTCGCATCGCCCTCAGGGATCAAGATGTGTGGTCATGCGCGAGGGGATACGTGTCGCTGGGCAACGGCGCGAAGTGTGTGGTCACGACGCGAGGGGACGTGTCTTGATCCCTGAGACTGATCAGTCGCGACCAGCCTTCTTGATCCCTGAGGCCGAAGCGACGTAGGAGCGAGGGTCTCGAAGGGTCCGGTGAGATGTCGGCATGGCCGGACCACCTCCTACCGTTGCTGCAACGGTAAGATGCCCAGGATGGTGGAGATAGCGGCAATCGTCGAGGTGGGACGCACCCTCAAGAACATTGCGCTCGGGGCGTCGCCGTGGGTGCCGGGGCAGCGGCACTACGGCATCGGTGGGTTCACGGCCGACGAACTGACCGCAGCGCTGGCGAGCGACATCCCCGGCGCCCGCATCGAGAGCGTCGACGTCATCGCGGGCGACGCGATGACCACCGACCACGCCCACCTTGTCCTCACCTGGAACGCCGACGGACGTGCGGCGCAGTTGCCCACCGCACTGTTCACCAAAGGCACGCCCGCCGGCGTGTCGACCAGAATCCTCAACTCGGCATTCGGCTTGTGCCAGAACGAGGTCCGCTTCTACAACGAGCTGTATCCGGCCGTCGCCGACATCACTCTCACCCCGTACGGTGCCCGGCTGCGCAGCGGCGGACGATTCGCAATAGCGCTCGCCACCCTCGAACCGAACGAGGCCACGTTCTTCGAACTCGGCAGCACCGTGCCGCTCGGTCACGCCGAAGCGGTCATCGATTCCCTCGCGAAACTCCATGCAGCGTACTGGAATTCACCGCGATTCGGCGGTGCTCTGAAATGGCTGACCCCGTACTCCCGCCAACCCGGCTGGCCCATCGGACAACGGGTGATGCCGCTGATCAATCGCACCTGGCTGCAACGCCGTGACGACGTCCCCACGGAGATCAAACAACTCACCACCCGATACCTCAAGAACCAGAACATCTTCGACACCGAACTCGAATCCATGTCGCCCACGTTCTGTCACGGAGATACCCACGCCGCCAACACCTTTACCCGCGCCGACGGCACCGCAGGCCTGTTCGACTGGCAGCAGGTGCACAAGGCCAATGGCATGCGCGATGTCACCTACTTCATCGGCTGGTCCCTGGAACCGGAGGCACGAGCGGCGTCGGAAAAGGACCTGATAGCTCGCTACCTCGGCGGCCTGCGCACCCACGGCGTCGACGACGTGCCTTCCCTCGCCGACGCCTTCGAACTGCATCGATGGCTGATGGTCATCGCCTGGAACGCCGCCTGGGCGCCGCTGGCGATGTACGGCGGCGACGACGAAACCCTGTGCACCGGGCTGTTGTCCCGCTTCACCGCCGCATTGCAGGACCTCGACACCGCGGAAGCCTTGCGCGGCATCCTCGATCGCCGGACGTAACCCCGGTCGCAACGTTCGCAGTTGAGGACGGTGGATCAGTTATCCACAGGCCCCGATATTCTCCCGTCGATCCCCACCGACCACGCCTAGACTGTCGTCATGACCGCCGCCCCGCATCCCGGCGACCAGCCGTTCGCCACGCGGCTCGTCTCGCTGCCGGTCCCGCCTCCGAGTGGGTTCACTACCGCCGACCTTCCACAACTGATGGAGATCATCGGTGGCCGATTCGAGCTGCGCGACGGTGACATCGTGATGATGGCGACGCCGACGCACTGGCACGACGAGGTGGCGCATTACCTCAGGTCGGCGCTACGGGGCGTCGCTCCACGGGAGTTCGTCGTCGCCAACGAGAAGGGCGTCGACCTCGGACACAGCAATCCTGAGCCCGACGTGCTGGCGGTGTCCCGAGAAGCTGTCGCTTCGGGCAGCTTCATCTTCGCGCCCACCGACGTCCACCTAGCCATCGAAGTCATGTCACCCGGCTCCAAGACCAAGGACCGCAAGCTGCGTCCGGCGCAGTATGCCGAGGCGGGTATCGCGTGCTTCTGGCGCGTGGAGAACGAGGACGACGCGATGGTGGTGTACACCTTCGAACTGCTCCCCGAAGGGG
>NZ_JAGQTN010000255.1 GCF_020438995.1 Gordonia sp. (in: high G+C Gram-positive bacteria) | reverse complement strand
GGGCGGATTCATTCACAGTATCCGAACAGACTCTCCCCAGTTTCGCCTCTCGTGGCTACACTCATCTAGCAACCAGGGGAGGGGCGGCGATGGCCGACGGGGAGATGCGTGTCGATATCGGTGACGTGCGAGACACGATTGCGTTCTATCGGGGATTCGCCGCGGTATCCGGCGCTGTGGCAACCGATCTGGCGACGCACGAGTTCGCCTCCTGGGGTGACGGCGCGGACGGCGGGCTGCTGAGGGAACGATTCTCGGCGATGGCGCGCAGGATGTCGGAGAACCTGCGCACCAACGGAAGTGACGCCGAAACCGTCGCCGACAACCTCGACCGCGGGCTGTCACTGATCGAGACCGCGGACGCCCAGATCGCCCTGTTCTGGCGGATGCCATGAGTAATACGGCCCTGACTGCGATGCGTACTCGCTCGCTCGACAGTCTCGATTCGTTCTGCACACTGCTGCGCGTCGGACGGGATTGCGGCGCAATCGTGCCCGATGAAGACGAGGTGCGTAAGCGCTACCGGCAGATCGACCGAGTGAACGTATCCGACCTTGCCTCAGACGCTTTCATGCTCGCCGGTGCGCACCACACGCTCGCCGCACTGGCGGTCCAGATCCCGGGCAGATCGGTATTGCTTCGGAATGCGTGGACCCAGGTGGGTGATTCGCTGGGTAGCATGGTCACCGCGCATGGCGACCGTGTGGATGCCGACCTGATCGTGCTGCGCGATTGGGCCGAGGCGACGGTCGCGGCCGCGTCGGGTATCGAACAACTGCTCATCACCTGGTACCGAGCCGTCGACAGAGCCGGTGAACCACTGGTGTGCGGTGTTCCGGCGGATGGAGCCGCCGAGGCGGTCCGCGCCGGAACCGTGTCGCCGTCGCTGCTTGCAGACGACATCTCTGCCCGCGTCACCCTGTTCGACACCGCCGCCGACACCACTGACAACGGCATCGCCGAAATGTTCCACGTTCTGGGCACCGCCACCGACGACCTCGCCGGTGGCGCACCCATCGCACCATCGGACAGCCGCTCTGGGCAGCTGGCACTGGCCGGTGACGAGTGAGGGTCGCCCATCACATCGACGACATCGGTCGCCGCGCAGGAGAGGCGGTCACAGCGGCCCTACGCGACTACACGGACCGCCGAACAAGACTCACCGAGCAGGCCCGTCCGTCGTGGACGGCGGCGGAATCGGTTATCCGGGACCGTCTGCAACGCGAAGCCGACCTCGCCGACTACGGCAGTCCCCAAGTCCTCCTCCCCGCCGACGTCGCTTCTGCCAGCCCCCACACCCGCCGTCTGTAGTTGAGACGCAATGACGGACACGACACCGCGGTATGCTCGCGGTATGACCAGAAAGATCGCGGTGAGTTTGCCCGACGAACAAGTCGATGCGATTCGGCGTGCCGTTGACGAAGGCCGGGCCGCTTCGGTGTCGGGTTTCATCAGCGCGGCCGTGGCACGCGCTGAGCGTCAGAACGGTCTCGCGCGGTTGCTCGATGACCTGGACAGTGAACTGGGTCCGGTGAGCGCGAACGATCTGGCGTGGGCGGACAAGATGCTGGGCCTCGAGTGACGCAACGCACCAAGGTCACAGGACTGACCCTGGATACGGGCGCGCTACTGGCACTCGAGAGAGGAGATAGCCGAGTCCGCGCACTGCTCGGTAGGGCGGTGGAGAACGGACTCCCGCTCGCAGTCCCCGCGGGCGTCGTGGCACAGGCATGGCGCGGCGGACCACGGCAGGCACGCGTAGCGCACCTGCTTGCCGATCCGGTGGTAGAGGTCGTGCCGCTGGACGACACCACCGCTCGCGCAGTTGGATTGCTGTGCGGTCGCAGCGGGCATGCGGATGTCGTCGATGTCCATGTCGCGCTGCATGCTCGCGAACGCGGGCACACCGTGGTCACCTCAGATCCCGATGATCTGCGCTCGGTTGATCCGGCCGTCCGCCTCATCGCCGTCTGAACCCATCCCACCACTCCAGGGGACTTACCCGTCCGTGCGCGCCTGATCCGCGAATACGCACGGTCTGCGTCGACGGGGGGCTTTGTGTGGTGGATCGGGGCCGAGATTTGGCGCAGACCCACCGCGTAGTCGGCGCCTGAACGGCGGCTACTGAGGCTAGGCTGGCAGCTGTGTTTGGTAAAGCGAAGACGCCGTCGGAGTCGCCCAAGGAACTGATGGGGCGGCTGGCGATCCGGGGACCGTATCGGGTGTTGCGTGGGGACCTGGGCATCATCGGTATGCCGGGGCAGGTGTTCGCGCCGTCGTCGCAGACGTGGCTGCCGGCGCGCAAGCGGCAGAGCGACAAGTGGCCGGCGATCGCGTTCGGGCATTCGTGGCTCGCCGACAGCGGTCGGTATCGGGATCTGCTGTACCACCTGGCGTCGTGGGGGATCGTCGTGGCCGCCCCGGATGCCGAGCGGGGGGTGCTGGCCTCGGATACGGCGCTGGCGGCGTCGTTACGGTCGGCGCTGGATGTGGTCTCGTATGTGCCGCTGGGGTTCGGGGCGGTGAAGGTCGACCCCGAGCAGGTCGGGTATGCCGGTGACGGGTTGGGGGCGTCGGCGGCGGTGCTGGCGGCCTCGACGCTGACGTTGCACGGTCAGGCACCGCGGGCGGTCAAGTCGGTGGCGGCGGTGTTCCCGGCCCCGACGACCTCGGCGTTGCTGCCGGCGGCGGAGTCCGTGACCGCGCAGGGGCTGGTGATCGGTGGGTCCGTACTCGACGGGGTGCAGGCCAATCCGTTGCCGCTGGCGCAGGCGTACGGCGGGGATGTGGTGTTGCGCACCCTGCCCGGCGGCGCGTCGGCGGATCTGGTGGAGAAGTTCGGTCCGGGACGGCTCGTCGGGATCAACGGCGCTGACCGCAAGGTGCATTCGCAGGTGCGAGCGCTGCTGACCGGCTATCTGCTGCATTCGCTTACCGGAGACGTCGAGTACCAGGCGTTCTCCGATCCGGAGGTGGCGCTCGGCGGGTTCAGCACGGTCGATCTCGACGACACGCCGGAACTGCTGGACCCGATTTCGCAACTGCTGGGTGCCAAGCCGCCGAAGAAGAAAAAGGACGCCGCCACACCGGCGTGAGCACGCGGCGCGTACCCGGCTTCGGGCGGCTGCGCAGGTAGTCTGATGAGCTATGTGTGGAATCGTCGGATATGTGGGGCAGCGCGACGCGCTGGATATCGTGGTCGAGGCTTTGCGCCGCATGGAGTACCGGGGCTACGACTCGGCGGGCGTCGCGATCGTCGACGGCCATGGGCACACCACGATCGAGAAGAAGGCCGGCCGCCTGGAGAATCTGGACAAGCAGATCGCGGCCGTCGGCCGTGATGCGCTGACCGGAACCACCGGCATGGGGCATACCCGCTGGGCCACCCACGGCCAGCCCACCGACCGCAACGCGCACCCGCACGTCAGCACCGACAAGAAGATCGCCGTCGTCCACAACGGCATCATCGAGAACTACGCGCCGCTGCGGGACGAACTGGAGAACTCGGGGATCGAATTCTCCTCCGACACCGACACCGAGACCGCGGTGCACCTGATCGAGCGCGAATACGCCTCGGGGGAGTCCGCCGGAGACTTCGTCGCCAGCGCGTACGCCACCCTGCGCCGCCTCGAAGGCGCGTTCACCCTGGTCTTCACCCACTCCGACCATCCCGGCACGATCGTCGCCGCACGCCGGTCCACGCCGCTCGTGGTGGGCGTCGGTGACGGTGAGATGTTCGTCGGTTCCGACGTCACCGCATTCATCGAGCACACCCGCGATGCGGTCGAACTCGGTCACGACGAGGTGGTGGTGATCACTGCCGACACGTATACGATCACCGATTTCAACGGCGAGCCGCGTGAGGGCAAACCGTTCCACATCGACTGGGACCTGAATGCCGCCGAAAAGGGCGGCTACGACTTCTTCATGCTCAAGGAGATCGCCGAGCAGCCCGCCGCGATCGCCGACACCCTGCTCGGACACTTCGAGAACGGGCGCATCATTCTCGACGAGCAGCGTCTCACCGACGACGAACTGCGCGACGTCGACAAGGTGTTCGTGGTGGCCTGCGGCACCGCCTACAACGCGGGAATGCTCGCCAAGTACGCGATCGAGCACTGGACGCGGCTGCCCGTCGAGGTGGAGCTGGCCAGCGAATTCCGTTACCGCGACCCGGTTCTGGACCGCTCGACGCTGGTGGTGGCGATCTCTCAGTCCGGTGAAACCGCCGACACCCTCGAAGCGGTCCGGCACGCCAAGGACCAGAAGGCGCGCGTGCTGGCGATCTGCAACACCAACGGTGCACAGATTCCACGCGAGTCCGACGCCGTGCTGTACACGCACGCCGGACCCGAGATCGGCGTGGCGTCGACGAAGTGTTTCCTCGCGCAGATCGCCGCCGCCTACCTGGTGGGTCTGGCGCTCGCCCAGGCCCGCGGTACCAAGTACTCAGACGAGGTGGCCCGCGAGTTCCGCGAACTCGAGGCGATGCCCGCGTCGGTGACCGAGGTGCTGGCCACCATGGATCCGGTGCGTGAGCTGGCCCGATCGCTCGCCCACCACACCACCGTGCTGTTCATCGGCAGGCACGTCGGCTATCCGGTGGCGCTCGAAGGTGCGCTCAAGCTCAAAGAACTCGCCTACATGCACGCCGAGGGCTTCGCGGCCGGTGAGCTCAAGCACGGCCCGATCGCACTCATCGAGCAGGACCTACCGGTGATCATCGTGATGCCGCAACACTCGGGACGCGCCGTGCTGCATTCGAAGATGGTCAGCAACATCCGCGAGATCCAGGCCCGCGGAGCCACCACGATCGTCATCTCGGAGGAGAACGACACCGCCGCACGCGCCGTCGCCGACCACTTCATCGCGATCCCGGCGGTGCCGACGCTGTTGCAGCCGCTGGTGTCGACGGTGCCGTTGCAGGTGTTCGCCGCGACCGTCGCCCAGGCCCGTGGCTACGACGTGGACAAGCCACGCAACCTCGCCAAGTCCGTCACCGTCGAGTAGTGATCGCACCCAATAGCGCACGCGCACAATAGATTCCGGGAGGCGACGATGCCGGTCCAGTATCTGACGGCCGACGCGGTCCGGGTCGCCGAACACGCCACCGGCGACCTGCTGGTAAACGGCACCCTGATGCGGCGGGCCTCGACCGGGGTTGCGCAGGCCGTGATCGGTGAGCTCAAGCGCACCGGCGGCTGCTACGGCCGAGCCGTCGGATTGGTGATCGGCGCCGGCAACAACGGCGGCGACGCACTGTACGCCGGCGCGATCCTGGCCCGCCGCGGAGTTCGTTGCTCGGCCGTACTCCTCGTGCCGGGCAGGGCCCACGAAGGCGGGCTGGCCGCGTTGCTCGGCGCCGGTGGCCGCGTGGTCGACACGTTGCCCGAATCGCTGGATCTGGTGATCGACGGCGTACTCGGTATCGGCGGTACCGGTCCGCTGCGGCCCGCGGCCGCCGACGTGTTCGCGCAGGTCACCGCACCGATCGTCGCCGTCGATCTGCCGTCCGGTGTCGACGCCGATACCGGCGTGGTCAACGAGCCCTCGGTGCGGGCGACGATCACCGTCACCTTCGGTGCCTACCGCAATGCGCATCTGCTGGCAGCGCCGCGATGCGGCCGGATCGACCTGGTCGACATCGGCCTGCCGCCGACCGAATCCGCTCCGGACGGACTGTTCCGCCTCACCGACGCCGAGGTGGCCGCCCTGTGGCCGGTGCCGGGACCGGCCGACGACAAGTACACGCAGGGCGTTATCGGCATTGTCGCCGGATCGGCGCGTTATCCGGGGGCGGCGATCCTCGCCTCGGGTGCCGCGGTGTCGGCGACGTCCGGGATGACCCGGTATGTGGGTTCGGCGGCCGATCAGGTGATCTCGCACTATCCGGAAGTCGTCGCCGTGAACGACCTGGCCGATGCCGGAAAAGTGCAGGCGTGGGCGGTCGGGCCCGGGATGGGTACCGGTGACGAAGCGCTGGAGATCCTGCGTACCGTCCTGGCCACCGACCTGCCGGTGCTCGTGGACGCCGACGGGCTCACGGTGCTGGCGGAGAATCTCGACCTCGTGCGCGATCGGCAAGCCCCGACACTGCTGACCCCCCACGCCGGCGAGTTCGCCCGGCTGTCGGGGTCGGCGGTGGGCGACGACCGGCCGGCCGCGGTGCGTGCGCTGGCCACCGAACTGGGCGCGACGGTGCTGCTCAAGGGCCGGATCACCCTCGTCGCCACCCCCGAAGGACTGGTGTACGGCAACGATGCGGGATCGTCGTGGGCGGCCACGGCAGGCGCGGGTGATGTGCTCACGGGCATCGCGGGATCGTTGCTGGCGGCGGGCCTGGAACCGGTGGTCGCGGGCGCCTGCGCCGCACGCGTTCATGCGCTGGCGGCGCGGCAGGCAAGCGGTGGCGCTCCGGTCGGCGCGTCGGCGCTGTTGGCGGCCGTCCACCCGGTGATCGGCGAACTCCGCGGCGCCTGACAGCACACACGCCCTGACAGCACACACGCCCTGACAGCACACATGGCCGACCACCAGGTTTGGACCGCATGTATCACCGGTCACGCAGGCCGGTGCGCTGTGGGATCGGCGCGACTACTCGAATGCGCCGCCACATCCACCATCGGTGGCCGGGGCGTCTGGGATACTGGTCGGCGATGACTGCCAATCCGAGCGCCGCTGCCCTCACCGCCACCATCGACCTCGATGCTCTCGCGCATAACATCGGGGTGCTGCGGGAGACCTCGGGCACCGGTGTGATCGCCGTTGTGAAGGCGGATGCGTACGGCCACGGAGCCGTCCCGGTGGCGCGCGCGGCACTCGCGGCAGGTGCCGAGGAACTGGGCGTGGCGCACGTCACCGAGGCGCTGGCACTGCGGCAGGCGGGGATCGACGCCCACATCACCTCGTGGCTGCACACCCCGAGCACCGACTTCGCCGCGGCGGTCGCCGCCGATATCGACATCGCGGTGTCCTCGCCCCGGCAGCTCGCCGCCGTCGTGGACGCCGCGCGTGAAGCCGGGATCACCGCCACGGCCACCGTCAAAGTGGACACCGGCCTCAACCGCAGTGGCGTGGCCGTCGACGAATGGGATTCGATGGCGGTTGCCCTGGCCAAGGCACACGCCGAGGAATCGATCATGCTGCGGGCGATCATGACGCATCTGGTCCGCGGCGACGAACCCGACCATCCGCTCAACTCACAGCAGGCCGACAGTCTCGATGCCGCCGCAGCAGACCTGGCCCGGCTCGGCGCGCCGCCGCAGATCATGCACCTGGCCAACTCGCCGGCCGCGCTGGTGCGGCCCGATCTGTCGCGCGACCTGGTGCGCCCGGGAATTGCGCTGTACGGGCGGACTCCGCTGCCCGGTCGTGGCGACTTCGGCCTGATCCCGGTGATGACGCTGACCGGCGAGATCTCGCTGGTCAAGCGGGTCGCGCGGGGGCAGGGGGTGTCGTATTCGCACACCTGGGTGGCCCCGCAGGACACCGTCGTCGCGGTGGTACCGGCCGGTTACGCCGACGGCGTGCCGCGCACCCTGTCCGGCAGGTTCGAGGTGCTGGTGAACGGCCGACGGTTCCCGGCAGTGGGCCGAGTCTGTATGGATCAGTTCGTCATCGATCTCGGGCCCGACGGCGGTGGAGTCGCCGAAGGCGATCTGGCCGAACTGTTCGGACGCGGCCACGCCGGCGGGTCGACCGCAGCGGATTGGGCCGACGCCACCGACACCATCGACTACGAGATACTGTCGGCCATCCGTGGCCGGACCGTACGCCGCTACGTCGGCGGGGAGGCGTGATGGGTCCCATCGAGAGAGTGTCCAAGGCCGCGAAAACCGCGAAGGCGGCGCGAACCGCGAAGGCTGCGCAAACCTCGGAGCCCAAGGAACGGTCCGTGCTGCTCGCGGGTGTGCCGCACCTGGGGACCCTGGGCAAACAGGCGGCGGGCGGGGTGGCCAAGCGGGTGACCCGCCGGGAAAAGGCCACCGGCCCGGACCCGTACGCCGACGAGGACTTCAAGGCGATCTACGACGATCAGGCGTCGTCGGTGGTCACCGACGACGGGCTGGCGCTGGCGGTGCGGACCGTCGACCTGTGGGACAGCGACGTCGACGCCGAACCCGAAGTGACGGTGCTGTTCGTACACGGGTTCACGCTGCGCATGGCGAGCTGGCATTTCCAGCGATTCCAGTTGGCCGAACGCTGGGCCGGCAGGCGGATCCGGATGGTGTTCTTCGACCACCGTGGGCACGGCAAAAGTGACCGCGCTCCGGCCGAGACATGCACGATCGCCCAGCTCGCCGACGACACGGCCGCGGTGATTCGCACCATCACGCCCGGCACGATCACCCGCAGACGCTGGCCACCGAAGTCGAGCACCACGGGAACCGTTGTGCTGGTGGGACATTCGATGGGCGGTATGTCGCTCATGGCGCTCGCGCGCCGGCACTCGTACCTGTTCGGACCCGACGGCATCGTGTCCGGGGTGGCGCTCGTGGCCACCGCGCCACGAGGTATCACCGAAGCCGGCCTCGGCCAGGGGCTGCGCAACCCGGTGGTCGACGCGTTCCGTGCGTCGGTGCGCCGTGCGCCCCGGCTGGTGCAGGCGGGCCGCGGCATCACCCGATCGTCATTGGAACCGGTACTGGTCGCGGCCAGTTTCGGTCCCGGTTTCCACAGTCGCGCCGCGGGCCGGGCGGTGGAGAAGATCATCCAGAACACGCCGCTGGAGACGCTCGTGAACTTCCTGTACGCGCTTGAGGACCACGACGAGTCGACCGCGTTCCCCGTTCTCGCGCAGGTGCCGAGTGTGGTGGTGGGCGGCAGCGCCGATCAGCTCACCCCGCTGCCCAATTCGGTGCGCATGTACGCCGACCTCGGATCCGAGTCGCGGTTGGTGGTGGCGCAGGACGCCGGGCATATGGTGCAGATGGAACGTCCCGAACTGGTCACCGAGGCGATCGTCGACCTCGTCGAGCGGCGCCGGGTGGCGTTGCCGCCGCCCCGGCGGCGCCGCTGGCTGCGAGGCCAGAAGTGACCGCGCCCGCCACCCAATGGCACAGCAGGGATCTGCCCGATGTCGCCGACACAGAATCCCTTGGGCGCGAACTGTCCTCGGGTCTTGCCGCCGGTGATGTGGTGATTCTCGACGGTCCGCTGGGCGCGGGTAAGACGGCGCTCGCGCGCGGGATCGGTGCCGGGCTGGGTGTGCTCGGGCGCGTGTCGTCGCCGACATTCATCATCGCCCGCGAACACCGGTCGGGTGGCCCGGGGAGGCCGGGGATGGTGCACGTGGACGCGTACCGGCTCGGTGGTCTGGATGAACTCGACGCCCTCGACCTCGACACCGACCTGACCGACGACGTGGTGGTCGTCGAATGGGGTGAGGGGGTGGCCGAGGTCCTGGCGGACCGGCACCTGCTGGTCCGGTTGCGCCGCGATCCGGATTCCGAAGTGCGCCATGCGCAATGGGGATGGGTTTACCATGACTGACGTTGCCGGCAAGAATGTTCTCGTCATCGACACGGCCACCGATTCCGTCGTGACCGGGGTCGCGACCATTACCGCGTCGGGGGTGAATGTGCTTGCGCAGCGGTCGATCTCCGATCATCGCAGGCACGCGGAGCTGCTGACCACCCAGATGGGGGAGGTTCTCGACGAATCCGGTGTCGGCCGAGGCGATCTCGCGGCCGTCGTGGTCGGTTGCGGTCCCGGCCCCTTCACCGGTCTGCGGGTCGGGATGGCCACAGCCGCTGCCTTCGCCGACGCGCTCGGGCTGCCCGCCTACGGAGTGTGCTCGCTCGACGCACTAGCCGCGCAGGTGTGCCATGATCGGCCGGACGTCACCACGGTTGCGGTTATCAGCGATGCCCGTAGGCGCGAAGTCTATTGGGCGCGATACGAATCCGGAAACAGGACGGCAGGCCCAGAGGTCGCCGCCCCGGCGTCGGTGACCGCCGCTGTTACCGGAGTGGACGTCGCTGCCGGCTCGCCGGTACATATCGAGGCAGTCGGACTTGTCGTCAACGCCGAGGCTCCTTCCGTTCCAACCGTTTTCGGTCTCGCCACTGCGGCCGCTGCCGCGGTCCTGTCCGGCTCGTCTCCTGAACCCATTGTGCCGCTCTATCTTCGGCGACCCGACGCAGTTGAGCGGCAACGTCCGGCCAAGGCTGCGCTCCGGTGACGCAGGATCGGCCGATCATCGACGAGCTGACCCTCGCCGACGTGCCGCGGTGCGCCGAGCTTGAGATGGCGATGTTCGCCGGGGATTCACCATGGCCGCAGTCGGCGTTCCGTACCGAGATGAAGGCCCCCTACAACACCTACTTCGCCGCCAGAGACACACCGGGCGGTGAGGCGATGGGCTACGCGGGAATCTCGATGCTCGGCGGCCCGGGCGCCTACGAAAGCGAGATCCACACCATCGCAGTCGATCCCGAACGACGCGGACGAGGCTATGGGCTGGCACTGCTGCGGGCGATGCTGACCGTCGCCGACGACGCGGATGCGCCCGTGTTCCTGGAAGTGCGCACCGACAACGACACCGCGATCAGTCTGTACGAGCGAAACGGCTTCACCACCGCGGGCATCCGCCGCGGCTACTATCAGCCGTCCGGTGCCGATGCGTACACCATGATCCGGCGGGCCCGGACCGAGACCCTGCGGCCTGAGGAGGACCCACGATGATCGTCCTGGGAATCGAAAGTTCCTGCGATGAAACAGGAGTCGGTATCGTCCGGTGGGCCGACGGCGCCGCCGAGTTGCTCGCCGACGAGGTCGCCTCCAGCGTCGATCAGCATGCCCGGTTCGGCGGAGTCGTACCCGAAATCGCCTCCCGCGCCCACCTGGAGGCCATCGTGCCGACGATGCGGCGAGCCCGCGAGGCCTCCGGGATCGATCGTCCCGATGCCATCGCCGTCACCATCGGCCCCGGCCTGGCAGGTGCGCTCCTGGTGGGAGTCGCAGCGGCCAAGGCGTATTCGCTCGCCTGGGACGTGCCGCTGTATGCCATGAACCATCTCGGCGGGCACGTCGCGGTCGACACCCTCGAACATGGTCCGATGCCCGAGTGCGTGGCATTGCTGGTCTCCGGCGGCCATACCCATCTGCTGCATGTGACCGATCTGGCCCGGCCCATCGCCGAACTCGGCACCACTGTCGACGATGCGGCCGGAGAGGCGTTCGACAAGGTGGCCCGGTTGCTCGACCTCGGCTACCCGGGCGGACCCGCGCTCGATCATCTTGCGGTGCACGGAGATCCGAAGGCGATCGCGTTCCCGCGCGGGATGACCGGACCTCGGGATGCCCGATACGACTTCTCCTTCAGCGGACTGAAGACCGCGGTGGCGCGCTATGTTGAAAAGTCTGCCCGAGACGGTGTCGAGGTTTCGCTCGCCGATGTGGCGGCATCGTTCCAGGAGGCCGTCGCCGACGTACTGACGATGAAGGCGATCCGCGCCTGTACCGATCTCGACGTCGACACCCTCGTGCTCGGCGGCGGGGCCACGGCCAATTCACGGATTCGCTCGCTCGCCGAAGAGCGTTGCGCCGCAGCAGGTATCACCCTGCGGGTACCCAAACCGCGGCTATGTACCGACAACGGGGTCATGATCGCCACCCTTGGTGCGCATGTTATCGCCGGCGGGGCGCAGCCGTCCCCGCTCACCGTCGCTTCCGATCCGGGAATGTCGGTGCAGGTCAGCCAGCTGTAGTCGGCGCTCACCGGGGGCGATATCCGACGAGGTTCAGTACGTCCTGCAAGTGCTCGACCCGATCGGCTGGGACGCGACACTCGATGAACAATTGGCAGGTCACTGCGCGCAGGGCCTGATGCCCGGCCGGGTGTCGCGGGTGG
Organism: Gordonia sp. (in: high G+C Gram-positive bacteria); assembly: GCF_020438995.1. Lineage (GTDB taxonomy): Bacteria > Actinomycetota > Actinomycetes > Mycobacteriales > Mycobacteriaceae > Gordonia. The sequence goes on along the minus strand of NZ_JAGQTN010000255.1, from coordinate 10,449 downwards.
ATCGGGGCCGCTGCGATGTGCACACTCCCGGGTTCCAACGCCCAGAGCCCCGGCGCGCGTGTGGGATCAGGCCTTCTCGCAGGCGATTCCGTCTCGGTCGCGATCACGCTTGGTATTCGCCTTGTACAGGTCGGCGTCGACGGTGAAATCGGTGACCGGGGTGCGGGTAGTCCTGTCGACGGCACGGGGCTTGCCGACGCCGTGCGGGTAGTCCTTGTTCATGGCGGCACAGTTCTTGTAGCTGGTGGCGGCGGTGGCGGGAGCTGAGGTCAGCGCCGATCCGCCGGTGAGGAGCATACCGGTGCCGAGGACAGCGGAACAGATGCGGACACGTGCGGACATTATCGGCCTTTCATATTGCAAACAACCGGTTCAGGATAGCTGTAAGGGGTTCGATTCGCCGAATCGCCGTCGCGGTGCGAGACATGTGATGTCACCCGGCCGCGGCGGCAACCTCGGCCAGTACGGACTTGACGCCGAGCGGACCGGAACCGCTGGTCCACGGCACGCCGTCGACGGGAAACACGTTGCCCGAACGGTTGGCGCCGAGCGTGCCGAAACCGGGGAGTTTACGTGCGGCCGACAGTTCCTCGGCGGCCTTCTCCTTGCCGGCCAGCACACCGAAGAACAGGTAGTCGGCGTCGATCAGGTCGAGATTCTCGAGACTGACCTTGTCGCCGGAACGGCCCTGCGAGTTGATCTTCTCTTGCGCGGCGGGCCGGGTGAAGCCGACCTGCGTGAGTACCCAGCTCGACATCGAGTTGCCGCCGACGATGGTCGGGCCGTCGGCGGCCCACCGGACGATGCTCGCGGTAGGGGCACGGCCGTTCACCTGCTTGGTCGTCACCTGCTGCTTGACCTTGCCGATCTCGGTGGTGATCTCGCCCGTTACCTTGGTGTACTCGCCGGGCTTGCCGAGGACGTCGGCGACTGCCTTGAAGTACTTCTCCCACCCTTCGGCGTACTTGGCGACCAGTAGCGTCGGCGCGATCTTGGCCAGCTCGTCGAGCGAGTTGCGCGATGCGGTGGTGTCGTCCACCAGGATCAGATCGGGCCGGGCCTTGAGGATCTGCTGCAGATTCGGGCCGCGTGGGGTGGCCACGATGGGGATCTCGGAAGCCTGTGCGCCGAGGTAGGCCGGGGCTTTGGTCTGCCCACGTGCACTGGTGGTGCCGACGGGGATCACACCGAGCGCCAGTGCCGCATCGAGGGCACCCTCGGCGAGGGTGACGATCTTGCCGGGGTTCTGTGGGATGTCGACAGTGACACCGCGGGCGTCGGTGTACTCGCGTGCCGGTCCGGACGGGCCGGCACCCGAGTCTTCATCGCCGCAGGCGGTGACCGTCGCGAGCATGAGTAGCGCGGCGGCGATGAGGGTGAAGAATCGGATCATTCGGGTACGCATCGGCTAACATCCTGTGTCGGTGTCGTCGGGCAGGGTATCTCGACGGGTGTCGGCCGCGAGATCGTCGAGAAGCATTGCCGCCCACCAGCAGTCGTCGTGACCGCCGGAATAGGTGCGGAACGTGATCGGGAAACCGCAGTTGTCCGCGGTACCGGCGGCCTCGGCCACATTGGGTGCGAGTTCTTCTTCGAAATCGCCGACCGCCATGGTCAGCCGGGGCAGTGTGGCACCCGACCGCCCGGCATCGCGCAGTTGCTCGTGAATCCATTCCTGTCGGCCGCTGACGTCGGCGGGCCGGGCGTGCAGACCCGGCCGGAACCAGACTGACGGGGAGTACGCGAGGATCCGGTCGGCGGCTTCGGGGTGCCAGGCGCCGAAAGCGAGAGCAGCCAGACCGCCGAGGCTTTGACCGGTGACGACGGTGCGCGGCGGTGGCGCCGGCAGATGGTTGCGCACGTCGGTGAGCAGGGTGCCGGCGAGAGCATCGAGCATGGTGCGGTCGCCGCCGAGGAAGCGCAGCCGGTCACCGCTGCCGGCGGGGGAGTAGATGCCGAGCACGGCGTAGCGTTCGGTGAGCGAGCCGCGGCGATGCAGATCGTCCAGCACGTGCGCGAGTTGGTATCGGTCGCACCACTTCTCGGCGTCGAAGGTGATCAGGAGGTTGATCGGGGTGGGGCCGGTGGTGTCCGGAACGCTCAGCCGGTACCGGATCGGGGGGCCACCGTCGACGGGTACCTCGCCGACGGTGTCGGTGATGACCGCCTCGTGCGGCCCGATCCAGTCGTCCAAACCGGGCGCTGCCGCGCACCGGGCGACCGACCCGAACGGTGATCTGTTGCGCACCAGCTGGTTTCGAGTATCGACGAGGGCGTGGGAGACTACCGCGCGCGAGTACTCGACTTTCCCGTCGGTCACGCCGGGACCGTCGGCGGCGAACGGGTAGATGCGGTATCCGGCCATGGTGTCGCGGGGGACCGAGATCTCGGCGAACCACACATCGGTGCCGGGGACACGTTCCATCAGCCCGGCGTCGGCGTGCTTCTTGTCGGTGAGGCGGTTGACCCAGACATACACGCCCGCAAGCTCTTTACCGTCACTCAGCGCGGGAGACCGGTCCGGCCACCACGTGAACAGAACTCGTTGGCGGGTCGGGTCGAGCGGATCGTCGGTGAGCACCGGGGTGCCGTGCGTGCTGATCAGGCCGGTCAGTTCAGTGTGGTCGGCGCCCGCCGGGTCAATGATCCGATCACGCAAATCGTCGGCAGTGACTCGTTCAGGCAACGGTTTCACCGTTGACGGCCTGCGCGATCCGGGCGAGTGCGGCGGGCCGGATCATGCCCGGATGTGCTGTGGCGAAGTCGATCTGCCGGAACTTCCCGCTCACATGACCGCGCCAGGCGTCGGGGTCCAGAAAATCCTGGGCATTCTCGGTGGCGCGGAACAGGATTGCATCACCGTCGAATGTCGATGTGGTGTGTGTGCGCATGAGTTCGGCGAAATGCGCGACGACCTTCGCGATCGCCCGCACCCGATCCGCGGACAGCCCGCCGAACGCCGTATTGGCCTCACGCAACGCTCCGAGGAGCGCGTCGTCGGAGTCGAGATCCGCCTCGTCGATACCCGCCATGATGAGGAACGCGCGGCGCACCTCCTCCGGGGACGGCGGCGGCTGCGCCGCCCACAACTCACTCGGATAGGCATCCATCAGGGCGAGCAGACTGACATCGCGGCCCCGGCCGCGGGCCAGCGCTGCCATCTCGTGGGCGATCACCCCGCCCACCGACCAGCCCAACAGGCGGATAGGTCCTTGTGGCGCAACCGATTCCATGGCATCGAGGTAGGTTTCGGCGACCTCGCGCAGGCTGCCCGGCAGCGGTCCGCCGTCGAGACCGTCGGCCTGCAGTGCGTACACACCGCCGGTGCGATCGAGCACCGACAGCAACCCCGAGTAGCACCAGCCGAGCCCGCCCGCCGGATGGACGCAGAAGATCGGCGCGTCGTTGCCTGCGGGCCGCAGTGTCAGCAGTCGGCCGAACGGGTCTACCGTCGACTCCCCGCTGACCCGCTGCGCGAGCAGGGTGACCGAGGGCGCGGCGAACACATCGGAGACGGACACGTCCTGATTGAGCACCTCACCCACCCGGGAGGCCAGCCGCGTCGCCGACAGCGAATTGCCGCCGAGATCGAAGAAGCTGTCGGTCACCGATACCGCATCACGGTCGAGGACCTCCGCGAACACCCCGGCCAGCGTCATCTCCAGTGGTGTTGCGGGACTGGTGATCTCGCCAGTACCGAAGGTCGGTTCGGGCAGCCTCTTGCGGTCGAGTTTGCCGTTGCGGGTCATCGGGATCGCGTCGATCACCTCAAGGGCGTCGGGCAGCATGTAGGACGGCAGCCGATGAGCGAGTTGTGCGCGCACCTCGAAGGTGTCGACGCCACCCCCCGGCTCGGCGACGAGGTAGCCGAGCAACAGCGCCGATGGTCCACGGCCGCGGACGATCACCACCGCATGCGCCACGCCCGGTACTTCCGACAGCGCGGTGGCCACCTCGCCGAGTTCGATGCGCCGGCCGCGGATCTTGACCTGGTCATCGACGCGGCCGATGTACTCGATCACACCATCCGGGCGCCTGCGCGCGAGATCGCCTGTGGCGTACATACGTTCGCCGGGACGAAACGGATTGGCCACGAACCGGGTTGCGGTCAGCGGACTGCGGCACAGGTAGCCGCGGGCCAACTGCACACCAGCCAGATAGAGCTCACCGACGTAGCCGAGCGGGAGGGGGCGCAGCGCATCGTCGAGCACGTACACCGCGCTGTTGTGCACCGGCAGCCCGATGGGCACCGACGTCCGGTCCCAGTCGTCGCCGGGGTACCACCAGGTGATGTCGACGGCGGCCTCGGTCGGTCCGTACAGGTTGTAGACAATGTTCTCGCCGGTGCCGACGCTGCGGGGAAAGACCCGCCCGGCCTGCACCAGGACCTCGGCCGGCAGGGCCTCGCCGGAACACACCACCAGCCGCAGCGACGAGGTATCGCGGGCGGCGGGCTCGGTGAGGAACGCGGCCAGCGCCGACGGCACGAAATGGCACACCGTGACCCCGTGGTCGACGATCTCGCGGGCGATGTGCGCGCTGTCGCGTTCGGCGCCGGCCGGCGCCACCACGAGGCGGGCGCCGGTGAGCAACGGCCAGAAGAACTCCCATACCGACACGTCGAACGAGTACGGCGTCTTCTGCAGCACGCGATCGTCGGGAGTCATCGAGAACACCGCATCCATCCAGCGCAGCCGGTTGACGATGCTGCGGTGCTCGATGATGGTGCCCTTGGGCAGGCCGGTGGAGCCGGAGGTGAAGATCATGTACGACGAATCGGCGGGTGCGGGCGCTTGCAGTTCCGTACTGCCGGTGTGGCCGTAGGAGGCGACCGTGAGCGCGAGATCCTCCCATTCCCAACGGGATACGCCGGATGCATCCGATTCCGGATCCGGGAGGGTCAGCTCGGCCACTGGCCGGGCGTCACCCCGGATCGAGGCGATGCGTTCGTCGGGCAGCTCCGGATCGATGGGCAGGTAGGTGGCGCCGGCCTTGATGGTGGCGTGGATGGCCACCACCATCTCCGGTGCGCGCGGCATCCGCAGCGCCACAACCTTGTTCGGTCCGGCGCCGAGGGCGGCCAGCGTTTCGGCGAGGTCGGTGGCGGCGGTGTGGAATTCGGTGTAGGTCAGAGTCCGTGAACCCCATTCGAGGGCGGTCCGGCCGCGATGGGTGCGCGCCGCGGCGTCGAGGAGTTCGGTGAGCGTGGCGTCGTCGTAGTCGACGGTGGTGTCGTTGAACCGCTCGATCTGCGCGTCGACATCGGTCGGTGCGGATACCGCGACGGCACCGAGCGAAGTGGCGGCGTCGGAGCCCACCAGCGCGGCGACTACGGCGAGGACCCGATCGGCGTGACGTTCGGTGTCTGCGGCGCCGTAGCGATGCGGATTGGTCTCGACCTCCAGAACCAGACCACCGTCCTGCTGCGGTGACGCCGTGAAGGTGATGTCGTCGACCGGTCCCATGCTGATGTTGGTTATGGTGCCGGTGGCCGCGCCGAACGCCAGAACGGGCGTGAAGAACTTGACGTTCACCACCGGCCCGTAGATCACCGCGTCGGTGCCGACGGCATCGAGGTCGCGCCGAAGGCGTTCGGCCCGGTAGGCCGAATGCGGCCGGACGGAACGGACTTCGGCGCTCACTGCGTCGAGAAGTGCGCCTACCGTCTCGGTGGGCCGGACGGCGATCCGCAGCGGAAGGATGTTGACCGCGGGTTCGATGGTGGGCGGCGCCCCCAGTCGCCGATTGGCCCACGGCATGCCGATGACGGCCTCGGTACCGGCCGACAGCGCCGCTGTATACACGGCGACGGCTCCGATGACCGCTTCGGCCCAGCCGTGCGTGCCGGGCCGGGTCCGGGCAGGCAGCCGCCGGGACACCCTGCGGGCATGGTCGACGGCCACGGTCGGCGGTGCCTCGACGAGGCTCTGCGGACGTGACTCGCCCGCGCAGTAGTCGCGCCAGAAGTCGCTGCCACCGTCGTGGGCGGGAGCCGTCTGCGCGGTGGGCGCGGCGAACGGTGCATCGGGCAGGGGGGCGCCGGTGATCGTGGCGGCATAGGAGGCGGCCACCCAGCGCAGCAGGGTCGCGAAGGAATAGCCGTCCACACACAGGTGGTGGATCCGCTGCACCCAGACGTGATGCGAGGTGGACACCTCGATGAGGAGCTGAGCGCTGAGCCGGTCGCCGGCGATCGCTTCCGAAGACGAGTGCGTATCCGACATGAACTCGGCGATCTCGTGATCGCACTGCTTGGCGGGGTCCGTGGTGGCGCTGACGTCGAGGAATTGCAGCCGGTGCGCACGCGCACGGGGTCGTTGCCTCGGTCCGTCCGGTCCGGACGAATACTCCGCGTTGAGTGACGGTACGGCCGCGAGGCACCGCGTGAGCACCTCACCGAATGCGCCGACGTCGAGATCCCCGCGGATGTCGATACGCTCCGCGCATTGGTAGACCGCCGAATCTGGGACCTGCTGCTGCCCGAACCACAGCGCGGTCTGGGCGGGGGTGAGTTGTTGGGAGCCGGGCGAGGCGGCGGGTGCGGACGTCATCGTGAACCAGTCGTCATGGAGAATCAGTGGCTTTCGTTGTCACCGGGGGCGAACAGGGTCGCAGAGTCAGTGGGCTCGGGCGACCGACAGGATCGTCAGCCGGCCCGACTGGTGCTGGGTGCCGTACACCGCACCGGTTCTCGGGTCGACCGCGATGGTGTGCACGGGGGCGTTGGTGGGCACGGTGGCGACGACCTTCGCGGTGTCCGCGTCGAGAACGGTGATGGTCCGCTTCTGGAGGTCGGCGGTGTAGACGAGCCGGCGTTGCGCGTCGATCGCCAGCTTGTTGGGTGAGGAATGCGTCTGCACGGTCTTGATGATGGTCAGCGAATCCGGGTCGATCACGACGATCTTGCCGGTGTCGAAGCTCGCGGCGAACACGCGGCCGGTGGCCGGGTCGACCTTGGGTCGCGTGTTCGACGGTGTCGCGATGCGCTTGACGATCTTGTCGGTGCGGGTGTCAACCACGGTGAGGTAGTTGGTCTTCTTGGTCAGGTAGTCGGCATTGCCCACGTACAGACGGTGCCGCTTGGCGTCGAGGTCGACGAACGACGGCCACTTGATGCCCCCGATCTCGGAGATCTTGCGCCCGGTGACGGTGCTGACGACGGCCACACGGGCCGCGTTGTTGAGTGCCACGTACGCCCGGCCCGCCGCGGTGTCGACGACGCTGCCCATCGGGTGCGTGTTGGGCACGGCGATGAGGTTCGCTGCGCTGGTGGTGGTGGCCTTCATGCCGACGACCGTGATGCCGTTGGCATGTGAGTTGCTGACCACCAACTGACCCCGTTTGGTGTCGAGCGAGATGCCGTCGGGTACCTGCGGGGTGGGGATGATCGGGGCGTTGCCGACGGGCATCATGCCCCACGGCTGGGGCGTGAAGTCGATCGAGCGTACCGGGCGGCGTTTGTCGATGCTGAACACGGTGACCTTGGGCCGGACCACGTGGGGATCGAACGAGACGTCGGTACCGCCCTTGGTGCTCATCACGAAGTCGTTGTCGGTGATGAACAGGGCGCGGCGGGTGGCGTCGAAGGCGAGCTCGCCGCCGCTGTTGACGCCCGCCGGTACCGATGAGACGCGAAATGACCAGCCCGCTCCGGTTACGGGCGATCCCGGCGTGGCCGAGGCGACGGGGGAATGGACGATGCCCGTGGTCACCGCGCACAGCAACGCTGCCGTGAACACAGAGATCCGGTTGCGGCGAAGACTCATGGAGCACATCGTACACCCGGAATTAGCGTTGCCTAACCCTTAATCCCCACTTATTCGGAGATTTGTGAGAGTGTTTGGTATGGCCTTGTTGAATTCTCAAACCCTGGAACGTCTGACGGTCGTTCGGCGCGATATCCATGCCCATCCCGAACTTGCCTTTCAAGAGGTCAGGACGGCCGGACTGGTCGCGGACTATCTTCGTGAACTCGGAATCGACGTACACACCGGCTTTGGCGGAACCGGCGTCGTCGGGATCGTCGGAGATCGGTCCCGCGGGCCGGTGGTGGGGCTGCGCGCCGACATGGACGCGCTGCCGATCCACGAGATCTCCGGCCGGGCGCACGCGTCGGCCAATCCCGGCATCATGCACGCGTGTGGCCACGACGGCCATGTGGCGATGCTGCTGGGTGCGGCTGAAATCCTGAGCAGTACAGAGGAATTGGCCGGATCGGTGGTCCTGGTGTTCCAGCCGGCGGAGGAGGGTGCGGCCGGCGCCGTCGCCATGCTCGACGACGGCGTGATCGACCGCTTCGGAATTGAGGAGATCTACGGACTGCACAACATACCCGGCATTCCCGCCGGGCACTTCGCGGTCCGCCCGGGCACTCAGCTCGCCTCGTTCGATCACCTGGAGATCACCATCACCGCCGACGGCGCGCACGCGATGGCGCCGCACCACACGGGAGATGTGATCGTGGCGGGATCGAGTCTGGTCGGCCAGCTGCAGACGATCGTGTCGCGCCGGCTGGATCCCTTTGTGCCGGCGGTTGTTTCGATCACACAGTTCCTTGCGGGAGACACCAACAACGTGCTGCCGCCCAAGGCCGTCCTGCGTGGTACCGCCCGGTGTCTGAGCGCCGAAGCCCGTGACCGGATCGAGGGTATCGTCGGCCAGATGTGCGATTCGGTGGCCGCTGCGCACGGGGTGAGCATCGATCTGACCTACGAGCGCCGCTATCCGTGCACGGTGAACGATCCGGAGTGTGCCGCGCGCGCCGCACGCGTGGCCACGGGTGTCGCAGGGCCTGACAAGGTCGATCCCAACACATCAGGAATCCTTGCTGCGGAAGATTTTTCGTTCTTCCTAGAACGAATCCCGGGGGCGTACGCGTTCATCGGCAATGGGCCGATCACGGAGGATCGCGGGCCGGTGCACAATGCGGCCTACGAATTCAACGATGACATCATCGGTGCCGGCGCGCAGTTCCTGGCGCAGGTCGCCCAGGATGCCATCGCAGACCGGCGCTCGCGCTGATGTACTCTGCCGGAGATTCTCGGGAATTGCCGACGAGAATCCTGGCGACCGGAGCAATCGCAGGGCGGTCGGTCCCGACCATACTGAAATCCGGAAATGATGGACAAAATGGTCGACGCAATCGTCGCGTCGATCCGGAAACAATCAGCGGTGGTGTTGCCGCGATGAATGTCGAAAGGTGATGATCTTTGCCATTCACCGCCCAGTAGTCGGTGTGTCGACATCGGCGATGGATCCGGGATTCTGACTACCGGTAAGGCGTCCACGGAGGTCGGAGAGCAGTTTGGTCGCGCGGTCGGCGCGTTTGGCGTGCCGGGCCGCGACAGCCAGCACGAGCGACTCGAGAACGATGATCGTCGTCGCGTGGGTGGGTGAGTGCGTCGGTTCACCGCGGCCGGCCCCCAGTACGACCGTGGCCCGGGGGTCCGCTGTCAGGGCGTCCTCGGTCAACTGGATCACGGGGATGGCGAATGTGACTGCCTGGTCGAGCAGGACATCGACCTCGCGCGTGCGGTCATAGGCCATCGCCACCACCGCGTCGCCCTCGGTGAGCCGGCTCAGCTCGTCGGCGAAACCCTGACCGGTGGCGGTCATCGCCGTGGCCGGAATCCCTGCCCGCCGGAATTGGTGGGCGGCGTAACCGGCGAGGAAGCCGCCCGGACCGAAACCGACGACGCAGACGCGTTTGGCCTTGCTCGCGATGTCGACTGCCTTGAGCAGGGAGTCCTCGACGATCCGCCCGGGGAGGGCGCGTACGGCGTCGGCGCGTTCGCCGATCAGCCGCATCGTGCCCACCTGCCGCCCGTTGCCCAGGGAGGCCTCCAGGCGGCCGGAGAGCGAGAGTTCGGCGGCGAGCGCCTCGCGGAGTGCGGCCAGACCGTCGAAGCCGAGTTTACGTACGGTGCGGATCACGGTGGCATCGCTCGCGTCGGCCGCTTCGGCGAGGCGGGCCGCGGACAGATGTCCGACGCTGTGCGGGTGGTCGGCCATGAACATCGCCACGCGTGCTTCCGCCGGGGAAAGCCCGGCGAGGTGCTCGGAGACCAGGGAGGCGAACGACATGTAGTGAACACTACCCTATTGATGTTGGATGTAGTAGTGACTACATCGGGGACGTGTCACGCCGAAATAGAGCGACACCCCTGACAACCACCGGGTGGCGGTCAGGGGTGTCGCTGGTGATCTGTAGAGGCCGGTGTCTAGGGCCAATACCGTTCAGTTAAGGTCGTTGAGGGTGTAGTCTGGTGGTGTGCCGCGTGCTGGTTGGGTGAAGCCTGAGTCTGATCGTCGTTTGTCTGATCTGGTGTCGGTGGGTGTGTTGACGAGGGTGTTTGCGCCGGAGCTGGTTGATGAGGTGATTGCGCAGGTCGGGCGGACCGAGGTGCGTCATCGGTCGTTGCCTGCTCGGGTGATGGCGTATTTCTCGAT
>NZ_JAGQTN010000254.1 GCF_020438995.1 Gordonia sp. (in: high G+C Gram-positive bacteria) | reverse complement strand
GTCGCGATGGCGCGCATGATCTGAGTCAGCGCATGGGCGAACACGGCGATCTGGTCGTCGCCGAACGCCTGCGGCAGGTACTTGAGGCGGACGAGGAGTCCGTCGCCGTCCGGTGCGGTGACCATGTTCAGCGGATAGTGCGTGGAGTCGCTCGCCCGGACGTCCGTGATCGACAGCCCGCCCGTGGCCGAGGCATCGTCGGTGGCAAGCGAATCGGCGTTGACCGGGTACGACTCGTGGATGGTCAGCGTGTCGAAGCCGATCGGCCTGCCGACGGCCGCGGCGATCGCGGGCAGACTCAGGTACTGGTGGTCGAGGACCTTGATCTTGTCGGACTGCGCCCGTCCGATCACCTCACCGATGGAGGCGTCCGGATCGACGTCCACCACCGCGGGCAGGGTGTTGATGAACAGACCCACCATCGTTTCGACCCCGTCGAGGTCGGCGGGCCTGCCCGATACCGTCTCACCGAAGGTCACCACCCGATTGCCGGTGAGCCGGGACACCAGCACCGCCCAGGCCACCTGGACGACCGTGGCCAGAGTGGAACCATGTTCTCGTGCAACCGATTCCAGCAGGGAGGTGGTCTCGGCGTCGAGGTGGGTCTCGTAGTCGCGGGGCAGCGCGTCGGCCTCCGGTACCTGGCCGGCGGCTACCATCGTCGCGCCCTCGACAGGGGCGAGGACCTCCCGCCACGCGGCCAGACCCTGCGCCCGGTCGCGACCGGCGATCATCGTCAGGTAGTCGCCGAAATCACCTGTCGCACCGCCGGATGCCACCGACGTGTACGGGGTTCCGGTCGCATAGACGGCCAGCACGTCGGCCAGGACCAGCGGTGCCGACCAGCCGTCGAGAATGAGGTGATGGTTGGTCACCACGAGTGTCGACGATGCACCGTGCCGGACGAGCACGAACCTCAGCAGCGGCGGGGCGGCCAGGTCGAACGGCTGCACGCGCTGCGCGGCGACGATCGACTCGATCCGTTCGGCGACAACATCTTCGGCGCCATGTTCATCGAGATCGACGACGGTCCAAGGCAGTTCGGCGTCGGCTGCGATGGCGGCGACCACCGCGCCGCTCGGGGCGGCGACGAACCGCGACCGCAGCACCCGATGATGGTCGACGACCTTCTGGGCCGCTGCCCGCAGCCGATCGGCGTCGGCACCGGTCAGCGTCAGAACAGCCTGTGCCACATACACATCCACCTGACCGCTGTCGATGGCCAGTTGCGACTGGAAGTACAGACCGCCCTGCAGCGGCGACAGCGGCCACAGGTCGGCATCGGGGAAACGTGCTTCCAGATCATCGACGTCGACCTGGGTCAGTTCGGCCCCCGGAATATCGGATGGACTGGAACCGACTTGTCCCCCAACAGATTCGATGTATTCGGCGACCTCGGCCAGATAGTCCTGCCAGTGGCCGGCGATCTCGCGCGCGTCGGCCTCGGACATGATCGTGGTCAAGTACCCCAGGCTCGCGACGAGTTCGCGGCGGCCGTCGTGGGTGGCGATACCGGCGTCGAGCCGGACCGCGGACGTAGCGACCATGCCGCCGGAGATCGTGCCCGGCAACGCATACGGCTCTTGTGCCGGCGCGAACGGAACCAGGGCGGCAGCCGAGTCGTTGTCGGCGCGCACACCGCGGTTGCCGCCGTAGTTGAACGACACCGCGGGCAGGCCGCGGTCGGCGAAACGTTCGGCATGTGGGCCGAACAGCAAGGGGGTGAAGGCGATTCCGTTCTCCGGCTCGGCGAGGAACGCCTCTTTGGTCTGCTTGATCAGTGCGCGCGGCGACTCGTCGGCCAGGTCGAGACCGACCGGGGCGAGCGCCGTGAACCAGCCGACGGTGCGGGCCAGGTCGGCGCCGGGCGCGATCTCCTCGGCCCGGCCGTGTCCCTCCAGCAGGATCGACAATCGTCCGCTGTCGTGCCCGTGTGCGGCGGCCCAGCGATCGACGGCCACGGCGAGCGCGGCCACCATCGCCTCCGACGCGCCGGCACCGAATGCCTCCGGCACCGTGGTCAGCAGGCGTTCGGTGACGCCGGCGGATACGGTGACCGACACCTCCCCCATGGCGCGTTCCCGGTCGGAGGCGCGATCGAGGGCGCGCCCGAACCATTCCCGCGTGGTGGGCAATTGCTCACGCCAGTAACCGATCTCGTCGTCGCGTTCGGTACCGAGATCGGCGAGGACCTGCGACCATCTGCGGACCGATGTTCCCTCCGCGTTGAGCGAGACCGCCTGTCCGGCCCAGATCTGCCCGGCGGCCACCACGAGATCGGCGATCACCGTTTGCCAGGACACGATGTCGACGACGGCGTGGTGAATCGCCAGGACGAGACGGCCGTCGGAACCGTCGGCGGGCAGCACGCCCGCAGCCGCGATCATCGCGCCCCGGGTGGGATCGAGCCGACCGATGGCCTCGGCGTGTGCCTGTTCGACAGCCAAGGCGAAGGCATCCGTGCCGGGCGCGGCAGCCACCGAATGCATCGTGATCGCCTGTGCGGCATCGAATTCAGCAGCACCCGCGATCATCGACCAGGTGTCGCCGGACGCGGTGAGGGTGGCGGAGAGCATCGGATGGTTGGCGACCATCGCCGCAAGTACCGCACCGATTCCGTCCACGCTGCTGCCGGCCGGCAGTGCCAGCACCTGCGACTGCGAGAAATCAGCGAAATCTTCTGCAGTGTCGCTTCTTTCGAGCATCCACCGAACCATCGGCGGCAGAGTGACCTCGCCGGCGGGTCCGCCGGGCAACTCGTCGAGGACCACCGATTCGCGCATCTCCACCGCATGAGCCAGTGCGCGAACGGTTTTCAGTTCGAAGATGTCGCGGGGGCGCAGTTCGTAGCCGGCCGAACGCAACGCCGACGACAACTGGATCGACATGATCGAGTCGCCGCCGAGTGCGAAGAACGAGTCGGTGGCGCCGACCTGATCATGGCCGACGAATCCGGCGATGATCGCGGCGATCGTCTGCTCCACCTCGCCCACCGGGGCGACGTATACCGCTTCGACGATCGCCGACGGGGCCGGCAGCGCGTCGCGGTCGAGTTTGCCGCCCGGGGTCAGCGGCATCTCGTCGAGCGCGATCAGCTGCGCCGGCACCATGTGCGCCGGCAGCGTCGTCGACACCGCGGCAAGGACGGCGTCGGCGTCGATGCCGTCGGGCGCCACCACGTATCCGATGAGACGGGTGCGGCCGGAGGCGGCATCGTCGATACCGAGCACGAGGGCGCCTGTGACGCCGGGCTGATCGGTCAGCACCGACTCGATCTCGCCGAGTTCGATGCGCTGGCCGCTGATCTTGACCTGATGGTCGGCGCGGCCAGCGTACTCCAGATCACCGGACGAATTGACCCGCACCAGGTCGCCGGTCGCGTACATCCGCGAACCGGGTTCGCCGAACGGGTCGGCGACGAACGAGGTGACGGTGGCGCCGGGTTTGTTCAGGTAGCCGCGGGCCAGGGCGGGCGCCGACAGGTACAGCTCACCCACCACGCCCTGCGGCACCTGATGCAGCCGGGCGTCGAGAACATAGGTGGTGAATCCGACGATGCCGCGGCCGATGGTGACCGGTTTGCCGGGCAGCAGCCGCGCGCGGGTCGCCCACACGGTGGCCTCGGCAGGCCCGTACACGTTGAAGATGCGGCGACCGCGCGCAGCCCAGCGCTCGACCACCTCCGGTGGGCAGGCCTCGCCGCCGATGGCCAGATGTTCGACGGTCTCACCGAAGTCCGGGTCGACGGTCGCGAGCACCGTCGGGGTGATGATGACGTCGGTGACCTCGTTGTCCTCGATGACCTCACCCAGTGCGTCACCGGCATAGTCGGCCTGCGGCGCCACCACGAGCGTGTGGCCGGCCAGGACGGCCGCGGCCATCTCGACGACGATCGGGTCGAAGCTGGCTGATGCCAGGTGCAGGATGCGGGTGTCGGGGTTGTCCTCCCGCGGTCCGGTGACCTGGGCGTAGGTCTCCATCAGGTCGGCGATACCGGCGTGGGTGACGCTGACGCCCTTGGGCCGGCCGGTGGAACCGGAAGTGTAGGTGACGTAGGCGAGGTTGCTCAGCCGGACCGAACCATTCAGCTCGACGGCGGTCAGGTCGTCGCCGGACAGGGAGTCGTCGTCAAGATCGTCGAGGCCGAGCCATTCGCGGTCACCGTCGCCCAGACGCGACCGGGTCACCTCGTCGGTGATGCCGATGGTGACCGCCGAGTCCTCGAGCATGTACTCGATGCGGTCGAGCGGATACGACGGGTCGATGGGCAGGAAGGCCGCCCCGGACTTGGCGATACCCCACACGGCGATGACCGACTCGGCGGACCGGTCGAGCGCGACGGCGACGACGCTCTCGGCACCCGCACCGCGCGCGATGAGCGACCGGGCGATCCGGTTGGTGACGGCCTCGAACTCCGTGTAGTCGAGTTCGGTGTCGCCGCAGATGACCGCGGGATGGTCGAGATCCAGATCACGCCGCGCCAGCAGATCGATCAGCGTCCCGGCCTCGACGATGTTGCCCGGGTTGCCGCTGGTCGGATCGTTCGTGGTCGCCATTGTGTGTGGCACTCCTTCGCCCATTCTCACTGCTCGTGCATCCCCGGCCGCCCCTGCGGGGGAGACCTGGCGATGGCTGTAGGTCCATTGTGTCCGTGGCACCGAAACGAATATCGTCCGGGCCGCATGACGCGTTAGGGCGGTCGACCGTTCGGTCGACCGCCACCGGTCATTGTTCTCTGTGGGTTCAGCGTTCCGTGTGGATTCAGGGGGTCATTCGTCCATTATGGCAAGGTCCCCGCCCGCATTGAGCCGGCCACGCATCCCGGTCGCGTACATCCGGACTCCATCACCTGCCGGATCTGCGACGAAACGCACTGCGGTGTCCCCCATTCGGATGAACAGGCCGCGCGCCACAGCCTCACCCGACACGTACACGTCGCCGATCTCGCCGGCAGCCGCCTCCGCGAGCCGCTCGTCGAGCACCTTCACCACGACACCGCCGATCGCCTTACCCGCGGTAGGCGGCTTCTTGCGTGCCACCCGGCCCCTGGTGGCCCAGCCCCACGCCCCGGCGGGGCCGTAGGCGGTGAAGATACGGCGGCCACGTGCCCACCAGTCGGTGACGATGTCGTCGCCGCACCGTCCTCCGAGGACGACGATGTTGCGGACCGCATCCGCGGACTCCGGGTCGATCGAGGCCAGCACGGACGGTTCCAGCCAGACGTCGGTGACCTCGCCTGCGGCGAGGACCTCGCCGAGAGCCGCGCCATGACGTTCGTCACCGGACAGGACAAGTGTGTGTCCAGCCATGACTCCGGCGATCATCGTCACCCACGCCGCGACAGAATCGGTGGGAGATGTCACAAGGACCCGGGTGTCGGGGTCGGTGACCCGTGATCCGGTGATCCCCCTACACTCGTCGGACACCTGTTCGGCCCCCTGGTGGGTGAGCACCACCCATCCGTCGCCTCCCGCGGGATGGTCGTCGGCCACGAGCGCGACGGCATCGGTTCGGCGGACCGGCCGACGCAATTCTGATGCGGCGATCGGTACGTCCGGAACATTGTCGCCGTCCTGCTCGGTGACGACGAAGACCGAGCCCACCCCGTGCAGACTGCCGGACACCGAGGCCGCCCGGTCGGCGGCGCCGGTCAGGCAGGCCGCCCCGGCCTTGATCGCACCCCAACAGGCAACGACCCGGTCGACCGGCGAGTCGGTGTCGATGACCACGACGTCTCCTGAGCCTGCCCCGCGCGCGATGAGCGCCCGGGCTGCGCGGTTGGTGCGGCGTTCGAAGGACACGTAGTCGAGCATGGTGTCACCGAAGATCAGCGCCGGGTGCGCCGGATCCAGATCGCGGTGTGCGATCAGGTCGACCAGCGTGCCGGATTCGATGGTCACGATGTCGCGGTCGCCGTCGGCCGGTGCCGCCACTGCCCCCGGTGCCGCGGTGACGATGTCGATATCGCCGACCGCGGTCGCCGATCCGGTCACGATCGCGGCGAGCACCCGCAGCCACACCTCGGCGAAGCGCTCGATCGTCGCCTCGTCGAACAGCGAACTGGCGTAGGTGAACTCGACCCGGGTGTGTCCGGCCGATTCCGCGACGCTCACCATCACATCGACCTTCGCGTCGGTGGAATCGACGAGGATCGGCTCGACGCCGGCGTCCTGCTCCCCCAGCTCGACTTCGCCGATCGTGTGGGTGAGTGAAACCTGCGCGAGCGGTGCGTAGGCGGTGGAGCGCTGCGGTGCGAATCGCTCGACGAGCTGTTCGAACAGCACGTCGGCATGGCCGAAGGCGTCGAGATCGGTACGTCGTACGACATCGAAGACGTCGCCGACCGACGCCCCGGGGTCGATCCGCGTGCGCAGCACCAGAGTGTTGACGAACATGCCGACCAGGTTTTCCAGCGCACGGTCGGTACGTCCGTCGATCGGTGAGGCGATGACCACGTCCGTGGTTGCCGCCAATCGTGCGACCGTCACCGCGAGCGCCGCATGGAACACCATGAACGAGGTGACCCGGTAGTCACCGGCGCACCGTGCGACGGCGGTGGCGATGTCGTCAGGCAGCACGGTGCGGACCACCGCGCCCGCCGGATCGGCGACCGCCGGTCGCGGCCGGTCCATCGGCAGGTCGGTGACCGCGGGCAGACCGTCGAGGTGGGTTTGCCAGTACGCCAGTTCCCGGGTGAGGATGCTCGCGGGGTCGCCCGGATCGCCCAGTGCGCGTTGCTGCCAGAGGCTGTAGTCGGCGTACTGCACCGGCAGCGGTTCCCACCCGGGCGTCGCGCCCGCGGTGCGCGCCACGTACGCAGCGGTCAGATCGGCGATGAACACACGCCCGGATCCACCGTCGAAGGCGATGTGGTGGGCCACGATCAGTACCTCGGTGATCCCGGCCGCGGTGTCCTGCCAGATGCGCACCCGCAGCGGCAGATCCGTGGTGACGTCGAAACCGTCGCCGGCGGCCGCAAGCGCCTCGTCCCGGCTGTCGCAGATCTGCCAGTCCAGCAGTGCCGCAACCTGTTCGGCGTCGGCGATCTGCTGGTACGGGCCGTCGGCGTCCGACGGATAGCGGGTGCGCAGCACCTCGTGCCGCCCGATCGTGTCGAGCACCGCACCCCGCACCGCGGCGACGTCGATCGTGCCCTTGATCCGGACCGGCAACGGAATGTTGTAGGCCGACGACGCGGTGTCGAATTGGTTGACGAACCACATCCGGCGCTGCACGGACGACAACGGGAGCCGCTCCGGGCGGGGCACCACCGCCATCACCGGCGGCAGGTCCGGCGCGTTACCGGCCGTGGCGGCGATCAGCCCGCGCACCGTCGGAGCCTCGAAGACGTCGCGCACCGATACCCGCACCGCGAGCGCCGTACCGGCCCGCGACGCCAGCCGCATGGCGAGTAGCGAATTGCCGCCGGCGTCGAAGAACGATGTGGTGACGCCGAACCTGTCGAGTCCGGTGACATCGGCGAAGATCCCCGCGAGCACCGCCTCGATATCCGAAGCAGGCGCCACGTACTCGTCCACCGATGCCGACAGGTCCGGACTCGGCAACGCCGACCGATCGGTCTTACCCGCCGCGTTGGTGGGCCACTCGTCGATCGGCAGCCACACCTCCGGCACCATGAACTCCGGAAGCAGCTGCACCGCATGTGATTTGACAGAATCAACGGAGACGTCCGCGGGCGCCAGATAGCCGACGAGATGCTGAGCCCCGGACTCGGACCGCACCACCGCGGCGGCGGCGTGCACGACGCCCGGCACCCCTGACAGCACCGTCTCGATCTCGCCGAGTTCGATGCGCTGACCACGCAGCTTCACCTGGAAATCACGCCGGCCGAGATATTCGAGATCGCCCGAATCATTGTGGCGCACAATATCTCCGGTGCGGTACAACCGGCCGCCGGCCGAGAACGGGTCGGCCACGAAACGATCGGCGGTCATCGCCGGAGCCGACGCGTACCCCCGTGCCGTCTGAGCGCCCCCGAGATACAGTTCGCCGGACACACCGGCGGGCACCGGATGCAGACGTGTATCGAGGACGTACGCGGACATCCCCGGCACCGGCCGTCCGATCGTCACCCGCCCATCGGCGGGGTCGAACTCCGAGATCGTGGAGTAGATGGTGGTCTCAGTCGGCCCGTACTGATTGTGGACACCGACCGACCATTCCTCGGTGACCTGGGCGGCCACCGACGGTGGCAGTGCCTCACCACCGACGGACACCTTGGCCAGTGTCTTGGCCCACG
>NZ_JAGQTN010000253.1 GCF_020438995.1 Gordonia sp. (in: high G+C Gram-positive bacteria) | reverse complement strand
GCATTGAACGGTGATGTGGTCCTGCCCTTCGACCGGACCCGGCCGACGGTGTCGCAGGACACCGGCTGGTTCTGCGGTCCGGCGGCCGCTCAGCAGGCGCTGATCGTGCGCGGTCTGCGCGTCGACGAGGCGACCTTGGCCCGCGATCTCGGCACGACCGTGAACGGCACCGACCACGTCGGCCTGGTGCGTGATGTGCTCAACCGGCGCCTGGGCAATCCCGGGTATGTGGTTCGCGAGATCGCCGATCCCGCCTCCACCGGGGCGACCGAACGGTACTTCGACGACATCATCGGGTCGGTCAACGCCGGGTATGGCGTCGTCGACAACATCATGGTGCCGCCGAGCAACTATCCTCGCGGAGCTCGTGGCGAGAATGTCGGGTACTCCGGGGGTTTCGTCTACCACTACCGGTTCGTCGCCGGCTACAACCTGGCGCGTCGGGAGATCCTCGTCGTGGACTCCGGTTTCGCGCCGAACATCTACTGGCAGTCGGTCGATCAGGCCGCGACGTGCGTGGCCGGGAAGGGGTACACGGCGTGCCCGATCGGTGCTCCTGCGCCCACACCGGTGGCGCCGGACGGTGTGACGGCCGAGGTGCTGTCCGAAGCGATGGGCGCCAGTATGTCGGTGGCCCGGTACCGCGAGCTGCTGCCGGCGTTCGTCGAGTCGATGCGCCTGGCGCAGATCACCACCCCATTGCGGGCCGCTCACTGGTGCGCGCAGATCGGGCACGAGTCGGCCGGTCTGCGGCACCCGGCCGAGCTGTGGGGTCCGACGCCCGCCCAGCGTGGGTATGAGGGTCGCGCTGATCTGGGCAACACCGAGCCTGGTGACGGGTTCCGGTTCCGTGGGCACGGGTGGCTGCAGATCACCGGCCGCCATAACCACGCCCAGGTATCGTTGTGGGCGTTCGCCAAGCGTCTGGTGACCTCGCCGACGTACTTCGTCGACGAGCCCAACGAACTGGGCAGTGACCGGTTCGCGGGTCTGGGTGCGGCCTGGTACTGGACGATCGCCCGCCCCCAGCTGAGCGCGCTCGCTGACGCCGACGATGTGGTCGCGGTGACGCGGGCGATCAACGGAGGTACCAACGGCCTCGATGACCGCCGCCGGCGCCTGGCGATCTGCAAGGCGCTGGGCCCACGACTACTACCGACTCAGAAGGGAACGATCATGTCCGATCTGGCTGCCGAGGAGCTGACCAAGAGGTTACCGTCCCGCAGCAAGTACCGCGCCGGTGACGGTCTCGTCGACACCCTGGCTGGGTTCGTGCTCAACATCGACGCCCGCATCCACGAGGAGTTCGTGGAACGCAATGCGCTGCTGGGTGATCCGGCGTGCATCGTGCTCATTCGCCGCGAGGCCGCCAAAGGGGACGCCGGCGCGGCGGGTGTGCTCGCGCAGATCGATGGCGGCGCCCGGTGAGCGCGGCACTCGCGACGGCGATCGAGGACGCCCTCGCCGCCGCGTTGCAGGCGCAGCCGTGGTGGCGGCGCTGGTCGAACACGATCTGCGCGTTCGCCTCGGCCACGGTCACACTCGGGACGTGGGCCACGGCGACCTGGACGGGTATGCCGCAGACGGCAGCGACCGTGCTCGGCGCCGTGGTGATGGTTGCCGGGGTGCTCGCCCAGCGCGCCACCCGCAACGGCTTGACGCCGCGGGGCAACGCCGACGTCGCGACCGCGTTGCGCGGGGTCGCTCCCCGGTCGGCGGCGCCGCGGTACACCGCCGGTGATCTGATGGCGATGCGCGCGCAGCGATTCGCAGATGACGTGGCTGGGACGGTGGTGGACAGGGCGCGCGCGGCGGGCTGGTCCGAGCACGATCCGCGTTACCTCGGACTCGCGGCGGGCGATGCGGCGCAGGCGTTTCTGGCGGCTGTCGGCGGG
>NZ_JAGQTN010000252.1 GCF_020438995.1 Gordonia sp. (in: high G+C Gram-positive bacteria) | reverse complement strand
GCCTCGGCCTCATCGAGGGTCTTGTTGCGAATCGCATTGCTGCGCAACGTATTACGATCGATCTCCTGCAGATCGGACAGGTCGAGTGCGGAGCAGCCCGATTCCTGCGAGTAGTCGACGAAGTACACGTCGGGCCGGTCCTGGTTCGGATTGCGCACGCAGGCACGTTTCGCGCCGTCGCTGAACGTCAGGAACACGATCTTGTCGGGGGAACCCTGGAAGATCACGACCTTGCCGTCCTCGACCCCGGCATAGTGGCTGCTGCTGACCATCGCCCGGATCACGAAGAAGCCCGCGACGATCCCGGCGATGACGAGTATGGCGAGCCCGATCGCCAGCCACGTCCACAGAGGACTCTTCCGGGCCGGCGGCTCTTCATCGATGAGGGACGGTCTACGTGGTTCGGGCGGCGGCGGCCGCAGTGCCGCGGCGCGGCCGGCGGCGGTCGCCGGGTTGGGGGTGTAGTTCTGGTCGTCGGTGCCGGCGGCTCCGCCGACGATCGGCCGCGAATCCCCGTACTGGGTGTCGACGACGTCGGCGACGACGACGGTCACGTTGTCGGGACCACCGCCGCGCAGTGCCAGCTCGATGAGCCGGTCGGCGCATGCGCGATGATCCTCGACCGATCCGAGGGTGTCGGCGAGGGTTTCGGAGGTGACGACATCGGACAGACCGTCGCTGCACAGCAGGTAGCGGTCGCCGGGCCGGGCCTCACGGACGGTGAGAGTGGGTTCGACGGGCTGACCGGTCAGTGCCCGCATGATCAGCGATCGTTGCGGGTGCACGTGCGCCTGTTCGGCGGTGATCTGACCTTCGTCGACGAGGGTCTGCACGAAAGTGTCGTCGCGGGTGATCTGGGTCAGTTGCCCGTCGCGGTACAGGTACGCGCGGGAGTCGCCGACGTGGCACAGGCCGATACGGCTGCCCGCGAAGAGGATCGCGGTCAGGGTGGTGCCCATGCCGTCGAGTTCGGGGGAGCGGCTCACCTGGGCGGCGATGGCGTCGTTGCCGCGGCGCGTGGCCTGCTCCAGTTTGTCGAGCAGGTCGCCGCCGGGTTCGTCGTCGTCGAGTTCGCGCATGGCGCCGATGACCAGCTGGCTGGCCACCTCACCCGCGGCGTGTCCGCCCATCCCGTCGGCGAGAGCGAGCAGTCGGGCACCCGCGTACACGGAGTCTTCGTTATTGGTGCGCACGAGGCCGCGATCGCTGCGCGCGATGTAGCGCAAGACAAGGGTCACGGGCGCAGCTCGATCACGGTCTTACCGATGCGGATCGGTGTGTTGATGGGGACACGCACGGCGGTGGTCACCTTGGCGCGGTCGAGGTAGGTGCCATTGGTGGAGCCGAGGTCTTCGACGTACCAGTCGTCGCCGCGACGTGACAGTCGGGCGTGGCGTTCGGAGGCGTAGTCGTCGGTGAGCACGAGCGTCGAGTCGGCCGCGCGGCCCATCAGCACGGGCTGTGCGCCGAGTGTGATGCGGGTGTTGGCGAGGGCCCCGTGGGTGACGACGAGGTAGCGGGCCGAGCCCTTCACATGGTCGCCGCGGGCCCTGCGGTCGCGCCGGATGATGCGTGAGCCACCCGCGGTGCCGATGTCGGCGCGGATGGTCCGGATCACCGCGTAGACGAAGAGCCAGAGCAACAGGAGAAACCCGAAGCGGGTGAGCTGAAGTACCAAGCCCTGCATGCCGTCGTCACCTCCTGAACTCGCGTCGCTGATGGCCGGGTGTGGTCCGGCCACCAACAGCCCAGTCGGGCCCCGTCGTACATGACGGGCCCGACTGCATCATATGGGCAGATACTCCGATGGCACTCATCGTGGCGTGAAGCGTGCTGTCTCGATATCGGATCGGTGCAGGTCGCGGTACGCGTGACCTGCTGTCGTTCGGACGGCCGACATCCGGCTGACCAGAGTCCGGACGGCCGGTATGTGCGGCTGTCCGTGTCGACCTACTGAAAACGGACCGAGATGTCGGAGTGACCGACCCGGATCCGATCACCGTCGGCGAGCTCCCAGCTCGAGACCTGCAGGTCGTTGACGGTCGTGCCGTTGGTGGAGTTCAGGTCGGTCAGCATCGCGACGCTGCCGTCCCAGCGGATCTCCACGTGCCGGCGCGAGACGCCGGTGTCGGGGAGGCGGAACTGGGCGTCCTGGCCACGGCCGATGACGTTGGAGCCCTCGCGCAGCTGGAACGTGCGGTTGCTGCCGTCCTCGAGGTAGAGGGTGATGGCCGCGGGTGCGTAGCCGGCCGCCTGGCGTCCGTAGGCCGGGTCGTAGCCACCCTGCGGAGCGTAGCCCTGCTGGTAGCCGCCCTGCTGGTAGCCGGCCGGGTCGTAGCCCTGCTGCGCATACCCCTGCTGGTCATAGCCGCCCTGGTAGCCCTGGTCGTAGCCCTGCTGCTCGTAGCCCTGCTGGTACCCACCCTGGTCGTAGCCGCCGCCCTGGTAGCCCTGCTGGTCGTAGCCGCCCTGGTCGTAGCCCGCCTGGTCGTAACCCTGCTGGTAGCCACCCTGCTGGGCGTAGCCCTGGTCGTAGCCGCCTTGCTGGTATCCCGCCTGGTCGTAGCCTTGCTGACCCTCGTAGGCCTGCTGGCCCTCGTAGCCTTGCTGGCCGTAGTAGCCCTCCTGGCCCTGCCCGTAGCCGGGTTCGGCGGCGCTTCGGCGCTGGTCGTAGCCGGATTCCTGAGACATGTGTGGGGCTCCTACTGGTCGGTTCGCACCAAGGGGTTGTGGTGCTGCGGGTTGTGCTGCTGCGGGTGGTTGTTGCTCGCTCTCCGGTCCCGGGTGGGGTACCGGTTGTGCAGGCGCGGATATGGTCGGTGGCCTTATCGGCCGGGGTTGGGCATCAGGGTCGACAGCTACCTGAACACGAAAGATACCGACATGCAGCGCCGGGGTCTCGGCAAACTCGACCACGACTTGTCCGTATGTCTGCCAACCATTGTCGCGGATGAACGTCTCAAGATGTTTGGAAAACATCTTTCGGTTGAGTTCGTACTCCGCCGCGATCTCCTGGTAGTCCGTGGAGCTGAGCTGCAGGGTGTAGCGGTTGGCGACCAGGATGGTCCCGTCCCCGAGATTCTCCCGCGATTCCTCGGCCTCCCGCTGGAGACCTGTCTCGATCTCCTGCGGCGCGACCCGGCCGGGGAAGACACGGGCAAAGCCGCCTTCGACGCCGCCTTCGAGCTTGCGCTCGAGACGGTCGAATCGGTCGAGGATACCCATCCCGCTCCTTTCCTACGTCGAGTCCTATATCGAGTCGTTACCGACTGTCGAGTCGTTACCACACGGGCTGGCGTGTCATAAGTGCGCAACGCTTCGTCAAATGATAACGATTCCCTGCGAGAATCACCCCGTCAAGTCACCACCTGCACCATAAGCAACTTCAGCACCACTCCACCAGGGGTTCCCTGTTCAATTTGTGATTCGAAACTCCCCATACAACGCATCTCGGTCCGCATCGGTTCCCAGATTTCCGCCCCGATGGCGGTACGCGAGGTCCGCTACCCCTGCGGCACCGAACTGCCGGCGGTCCGGGTGGCCGCCACATTCCACCGGAGCTATGCAGCGTGCTCCGCCCGCCGCCGTCGGGCCGCCGTGCCCTCGCTAGCTATGAGGCGTGAGGTCGCCCGGCGACCGAGCCTCAAGACCCCGTGCGACGACATCGTCAGCGATCACCGCCCTCCCGATCCCGACTGACCAGCCGTTTTGCGATCGGCCCGAACACCCTGCTATCGTCGTCCAGTCCGAACGACAATCCAGTCGAGAAGGCAGCCACGGGCGAGTGGCGGAATGGCAGACGCGCTGGCTTCAGGTGCCAGTGTCCTTCGGGACGTGGGGGTTCAAGTCCCCCTTCGCCCACAGAATACGGGAGCCGGACTGCACCAGCAGTCCGGCTCCCGTCGTTGACGCCGGCGCCCCGATCACCTGCGCGCCGCGATGTGAACTGCCGGGAAGTGTTGGAAGCCGCTGGCGGGCCGGCTGACGGTGCGGAAGATCTCGCTGAATCCGGAGCCGCTGAGGGCGTCGGTGAGAGTGTCAGGATGCCAGCGCCAGGCGCGGGCCACGGCGTGGTCGAATTCGTGGACGCCACGATCGTCGCCGCCCTGGCACGCGACAAGTACGTGACCCTCGTCGCATAGTCGCCCGAACCAGGACACGAGTACAGCGGCGTTCCGAACGCCTCGGTGAACAACTCCGCATACGTATCGGCCATCACCTCATACCCCGGTTGTTCCACCAAACCTCCACTCCCAGTGACTAATAGGTATTCCAGTGCCACATGCTGGCATCAGAGTCCCGGTCAGAGGCGGCGGGCGAAGGCCCGGGCCGCGTCGAGGTCGGCGTCGTTCGGACGGTCCTTGTGGATGCCGCCGAACGGCTTGAACGGCCACCAGGTGTCGAAACTCCTGCAGGAGAACACGTCGATGACGTCGTAGCCTTTCGACGCGAGCCTGCCGGAGAGGTTGTGTGTGTATCGACGGACGGCTGGCTCTGGAAATCCGCTGGTGCAGAACACGAATGCTCGGGCACTCGCACCATCGGGGAGTCGATCGACGAACTTCAGCAGGTCCGGATGGAACGACATGTTGAAGATGCCCGACCCGAAGCCCACGATGTCGTAAGAACTCAGCTCCGCAGGATCTACCTCGTCCGGGGCGACGACCCGCGCCCCGAGCACTTCGCCCATCACATCGGCGACCCTCCTCGTGTTGCCGTGGGACACCGACGTACACACAATCAACGCGGTCATGCTTCCGGATCCTCTCATGGGTGGTGACGGGTGGCAGATACCTTCGCTTCCGCCTCCCCTTGGACACCGGCCGATCCGCGGACGTGACAACAGTCGGCGCGTTTGGCGGCTACAGATCGTCCGGCAGCAGGCGGAACGCTGGGTGCGTCATGAGTGGCGTGATCGTCCGGAAGTCGCGCCGGTCGAGCGTCAGCACGTCTGCGGTGTCGTACCGTTCGGCCAGCAGGACGTTGACGGCGTCGGTGAGATCGAGGCGCAACGCGAGGTGTCGGTTCTGCACTCGGCGCGCGGACCGCAGGAGGTCTGCCGAGATGGCAGGGACTTCGATGCGTCCAGCGATCTCCTGGGCAAGTAGCCAGTCGTTGACCGCGTAAGCAGCCCGGCGGTTGATGCTCCGGGTGGTGATGTGCTCGATCTCGTGGACGACGAGCGGAGATACGACGGTCAGTGCCGCCAGTTGAAGCGCTGTGCGTGCGCCTGTGTGTTGGGGATCCGACGGATTGAGGGCGGCGACCAGCCCCGATGTATCGCCGACGATGATCACTCGGCGGGCGCCTTGGGGGTGGTGATCGCCTCGCGCACGGCATCGTCGATCTCGTCAGCGGTCACCGCATGGCCGAAGTCGAGTACGGGTATGTCCCATTCCTCCTCCCACCTGCGGTTTCGTATGGCCACAAGGTGGAAAGCTTCGCGAAAGTATTCGGATTCCGGTCGGCCGTCGCGGGCAGCAGCCTGCTTGACGAGGCGCAGATCCTCTTCATCGACCATCACGGTCGTCTTCTTCAGTCCCATATGGTTATGGTACCTGCGCCATAACACCGTGACCGATCTACGGCAGCTCCCGCGAACGACGCCAGACCCCGGCCACTGACCAATCAGCGAGGACAGCCGTGAATCGAACATGCTGAGTGCGGACGCCAACGGTGTTGAGCTCGTCGGCGACGTCGAGTGGGTGTGCCCTTTCGCGATCACCAGCCCGAGCCGGTGACCTCTCCGGTGCGGATGGGGCAGCGGGTGGAGGTGTAGATGGTGGGCATGCACAGGTTGCAGTGGGTGCATTGGGAGTGGGCTGTGGGGTCGTTTTGGAGGATGAGGGGGAGGTCGGGTTCGCGGAGGAGGGCCCGGCCCATCGCCATGAACTGAAAGCCTTCGGCGAGAGCGAGTTTCATCGAATCGACACCGGTAATGCCGCCGAGCAGGATGAGGGGGAGGTCGACGGCCTTGCGGAGTTCGCGGGCCAGCGGCAGCAGGTAGGCGTCGGTGTATTGATACTGCTTGAGGAATATCGGGCCGCCGGCTTGCAGGCCCAGTTTCATCACGCCGTGGAAGGCCTGCGCGAACTGTTTGCGGGGTGCCTGGCCGTGGAACAGGTACATCGGGTTGAGCAGTGACGATCCGGCGGTCGGTTCGATGGCGTCGATGAATCCGTCGGACTCCAGCCATTGCGCCACCTGGCACGCCTCGTCGATGTTGAAGCCGCTCAACGACGATGAGCGGCCGGGTCCGGGGGTGCCGACACCGTCGAACATGTTGAGCTTGGCCCAGATCGCGACGCCGGGCCCGACGGCCTCGCGCACCGTCTCCAAGACCTCGCGCGCCAGGCGGGCCCGGTTGACGAGCGGCCCGCCGTAGGCGTCGCGACGACGGTTGAGCAGTGGCGACAGGAATGAACTGATCAGATAGTTGTGGCCGCAATGAATTTCGAGAGCATCAAAACCCGAGTCGACGGCCAGTCGGGCGGATTCGGCGAACTT
>NZ_JAGQTN010000251.1 GCF_020438995.1 Gordonia sp. (in: high G+C Gram-positive bacteria) | reverse complement strand
GTGGCGAGCGGTCCGGGACGCCGGCCGGCGGCGACGCCGTCGCGCTGGCCACCGCCTGGCGCAATCGGGCCTACCGGGCGGTGCTGGTGTCCAACTTCGCCAACGGCTGGGCGTCGTTCGGGGTGCGAGTGGCGGTCGTGCCGCTGTTCGTCGTCGACGGCCTCGGTGAGGACGCGGCGCTGGCCGGGGTGGTGCTGGCCGCCTACGCCGCCGGCAATGTCGTCGCGATCATGTCGGCGGGACGGCTCTCGGATTCGCACGGCCGCAGGACGGTGATCCTGCCGGGTCTGGCGGTGGTGTCGGTGGCAACCGCGGTGATGGGGTTCACCTCTTCGATCGTGGCGACGGTGATCGCCTCGGCGGTGGCGGGCCTGGGTTCGGGGTTGTTCGTCCCCACCCAGCAGGCGACGCTGGCTGACGTGCTGGGTAACCGGGTGCGCGGCGGGTCGGCGCTGGCCGCATTCTCGATGGCTTCGGACCTCGGTGCGGTCAGCGGCCCCGTCGTCGTGGGCTTCATCGCGTCGACGGTGGGTTTCACCACTGCGTTCGTGGTGACCGGTGCGGTGACGACGATGGCATTGCTGATGTGGCTGTTCGCACCCGAGACCGCACCGGTTCGTATCGCCGGAAAGACCGGCGCGCGGACCCGGATTCCGGATACCGACCGTTAAGTTGGTGGTATGGGTGAATTTGGGGTGACCTCCGAGGTCGGCGAGCTGAGGACGGTTCTGCTACACCGGCCGGGTACCGAACTGGCCCGGCTGACCGAGACCAACCGCGACCAACTGCTGTTCGACGTCGTTCCCTCACTCGAGCGGATGAGGGACGAGCACGATGCGTTCGTGGGGGTGCTGAGCGACCGTGGCGCGGAGGTCCTGCTGCTCGGGGAGCTGTTGCCGCAGACCATCGCCCACAGCGGGGCGGCGCGGATTCAGGGGATCTCCGCCGCGGTGAGTGAACGGCGGCTGGGGCCGCGGCTGGCAGCGGAGGTGTCGGCGTATCTGCGGGCCCTGGCACCCGACGATCTGGCGAACGTGCTGATCGCGGGCCTGGAGTTCGGCGAATTGCCTTCGGGTATCGGTAGATCCGCCATGTCGCTGGTTCGATTCATGCATGCCCCGACCGATTTCGTGGTCGACCCGTTGCCCAACCTGATGTTCACCCGCGACAGCTCGTTCTGGGTGGGCGAGCGGTTCGCGATCACCCGGCTCGCATTCGCCGCACGCGGCCGCGAAACCTCGCTCACCGACCTGGTTTTCGCTCATCATCCGCGCTTTCTCGGCACCCGGCGCGCCTACGAGTCGCGGACCGCGCCGGTCGAGGGCGGCGACGTGCTGTTGCTCGCACCGGGTGTGGTGGCCGTCGGTGTCGGTGAACGCACCACTCCCGCCGGGGTGGAGGCGTTGGCGCGCAGCCTCTTTCGTGACGAGTTGGCGCATACGGTGCTGGCCGTCGGGATCGCGCAGTCGCGGGCCTACATGCATCTGGGCACGATGGCGACGATGGTCGACACCGACGCGATAGTGATGAATCCGCAGGTGCGGCGGGCCCCCACGTTCACGGTCTCCCGGGTGCCCGGTGGCGACCCCGACGTACTGACGGTCACCGGTCCCGGCGAGTTCGCCGACGTTGCAGCCTCCGCGATGGGTGAGGCCAGGCTCCGGGTGATCGAGACGGCGCTCGACCCGAGTGCCGGGGACCTGCCGGTGTACGGCGCCGACGGCAGCAACACACTGGCGGTGGCACCCGGGATCGTCGTCGCCTATGCGCACGCCACCGAGACCAACCGTCGCCTCCGGGCCGCCGGTATCGAGGTCATCGAAATCGAGGGCGGCGAGTTGGGGACGGGCCGCGGTGGTCCGCGATGCCTGGCATGCCCGATCGCGCGTGCGGAGCTCCCCGGCTGACCGGCCGATCAGCCCCAGCTGGGCAGCCAGATCTGGTTGTGCCACTGCGCGGGTGAGATCGGGCTCGCGGTGAGGATCGGCCACAGCCACACGAAGTTGGCGACGACCAGCGCGACGTAGATCGACACCACGAGTATCCCGAGGGCGCGGCGTTCGCTGCGCACCACGACCGGGGCACCCGGCAGATGGGGGAGCCGGACGCGGGCCGTAGTCGAGCGCAGCAGGTCACCGCAGCACAGGGCCAGACCCATCGCGAGGAACGGTGCCAGCGCGGTGGCGTAGAAGAAGTACATCTGCCGGTCGATCGAGGTGAACCACGGCAGGATGCCCGCGAGATATCCGACGAGGACGGCGCCGTGCGCCCAGTCGCGTCGCGTCGCCAGCCGCCACAGCACCCACAGCAGCATCGGCACGGCGAGCCACCACATGGCCGGTGAGCCGATCAGCATCTGCGCGCGGACGCATTCACCCGAGCCGCACTGGTCGGGTCCGTTCTCGATGGCGTACAGCATCGGCCGCAGACTCATCGGCCACGTCCATGGTTTGGATTCCCACGGGTGGTGGTTGCCGGCGGCGTTGGTGAGGCCGGCATGGAATTCGAGGATCCCGGACTCGTAGTACCAGAGCGAACGCCAGGCGCCCGGCACCCACGCGAACGGACCCCCGGTGCCGATGGTGTTGCCCACCTGATAGCGATACACCGAGGTCTCGGAGTTGAACCACGGCACGAAGGTGGCCAGATAGATCAGTACCGGCAGCACGGCCAGGCTCATCCCGGTCGGCAGCACATCGCGGACGAGGGTGCCCATCCAGGGTTTGCGGACGTGGTACGCCTTGCGGGTGGCCACGTCGAAGGCTATGGCCAGCAGGCCGAACGCGATCACGTAGTAGATGCCCGACCACTTGGTGCCGCACGTCAGGCCGAGCATGACCCCGGCGGTGAACCGGTACCAGCGGAAGCCGTAGCGGGGCCCGTACACGCTCTCGTGGATGCGGCCCTCGCGGTACACCCGGTCGATTCGCGCCCGCACCTGGTCGCGGTCGGCGACCAGCGCGGTGAACGCGGCGACGATGAACACGGTCTGCAGGATGTCGATCATCCCCATCCGCGACTGCACGAACAGCACGCCGTCGCAGATCGCGAACACCCCGGCGATGGCACCGACCAGCGTCGAGCGGGTGAGCCGGCGGACCACGCGGTAGATCATCACCACGATCGCGATCCCGGCGATCGCCGGCATGATCCGCCAGCCGACCGGACCGTAGCCGAACATCCATTCGCCGAGTGCGAGGAACCATTTCGAGACGGGCGGGTGGACGACCAGCCCATAGGCCGGGTTGTCCTCGATCCAGTTGCCGCCGGTCAGCACTTGCCAGCCCTGCGGCACGTAGTGTTTCTCGTCGAAGACGGGCGTGCCCTGGTCGGTGGGGTGTGACAGATTCCACAGCCGGGTAGCCGCGGCGACCAGCGTCAGGATCAGCCCGACGACAAGGCCGCGGACGCGGTCGGTGGCACCGAACACCGGCTGTGGGATGTGCGGCCCTGGTGCGGTGCCCAGGTCCTCGGACGTTCCCGGCACGTCCAGCAGGGGGCCGGGATCCTGTGCGGTCGTCGCGGGAACCTCCTGAGCCGGTGCGTCGTGCCGGTACACGCGGCTGTCGGCGGTCAACGTCACCCGCTCGATGGTAGGGCATCTTCGCGGCGGTGCGTCGCCGCAGTGAGCGCGGGCCGGGGGCGCGGCTACCCTGAGTCGGTGAGCGCTCCCGAGATCTCCCCAGGCGAGACTGCCGTCGGCCGGCTCGTGCTGGCCGCGACCCCGATGGGGCAGGCCGGTGATGCCTCCGCCCGATTGTGTGCGGCACTGCGGACCGCCGACGTGGTTGCCGCCGAGGACACCCGCCGGGCCCGTAACCTGGCCGCCTCCCTCGACGTGCAGATCGGCGGCCGGATCGTCAGCTACTACGACCACGTGGAATCGGCCCGCACCCCGCAGCTCGTGGATGCGGTCGCCGGGGGTGCCACGGTGCTGCTGATCACCGACGCGGGTATGCCATCGGTCAGCGATCCCGGCTACACCGTGGTCCGGGCCTGCGTCGACGCCGGGCTGCCGGTGACGTGCCTGCCGGGCCCGTCGGCGGTGACGACGGCACTGGCGTTGTCGGCGCTACCCGCCGAACGGTTCTGTTTCGACGGTTTCGCACCCCGTAAGCCGGGTGCGCGCCGGGCGTGGCTGGCCGAGTTGATCGCCCAGCCCCGCACCACAGTGTTCTTCGAGTCCCCGCACCGGCTCGCCGACACCCTCGACTGCGCCGCGCAGGTGCTCGGATCCGAACGCCGGGCGGCGGTGTGCCGGGAGCTGACCAAGACGCACGAACAGGTGCGGCGCGGCGCGCTCGCCGAACTCGCCATCTGGGCGGCCGACGGGGTGCGCGGTGAGATCACCGTCGTCATCGAGGGTGCGCCGGCCGGTTCGGGCGAACCCGACGTGCAGACGCTCGCCGAACGCGCCGAGGAACTCGCGGCCGGCGGGATGCGGCTGAAAGATGCGTGCGCGCAGGTGTGCGAGGGTCTCGGCGTCTCACGTCGCGAGGTTTATCAGGCGGTGCTCGACCGACGACGCTAGCCGATGAGCTCGGTGTCGAACTTCTCCGTGTCGACGCCGCCGACGACGCGCAACTGCACGCCGCGCGAAAGCCGGTAGGGACGGCTGGCCACCAGCGTGCCGACGACCCGCCGCAGCCGGGACATCTCGGCGCGGACGGTCACCAGGTGTTCGGCGTCACCGTACAGCAGGCCGCTCAGTTCGGCGCCGGTGATGCCGTTCTCGCCGGCCTCGGCCAGCAGCAGCACGATCTGCGCGTGCCGCCGGGTCAGCACCGCCCGCCAGGAACCGTCGGCTCCGGTCACCGCCACGCTGGGTTCGCCGCGCAGGTCGAGTGTGGCCACCACGGGGCAGCCGGGCCCGGACGGCCGCAACAGCCAGCCGCCGGCCACCCGTTCGGCCTCGCATTCGCCCATGCCGCTGACGAACGGCCGGGCACCCGGTGTGGGCGCGTCGATTCGCCTGGGTGCGGTGAAGCCGGCGCTGGCGGCCACCCACCCGTTGTCGTCGACGACCATTCCGGGGCCGGACAGGCCCGTGAGCTGGGCGACGGTCCGCACGCGCAGCTCGGCCAGGTTGCGTTCGTGCGTCATCTCCATCTCCCGTTCGCCGAGCGCGGCGAATGCGGTCACCAGCGCGGTGGACGCCGGTTGCAGGGCCGCGCACGGCCCGGTGATGGCGATCAGGCCGACGATCGATCCGGTGGACCGGTCGTGGATGGGTGCGGCGGCGCAGTAGACGTCGTGCAGGGCCCGGCAGTAGTGCTCGGCCCCGTACACCAGTTGCGGGCGACCGGTCTGCATCACCAGGGTGATCGCGTTGGTACCGACCGACGCCTCGTCCCAGCGGCTGCCGTCCACCAGCCCGATCCCGTCGGCGATCGGCAGCAGATCGGCCGGAACACAGCGATGGATGATCAGGCCGTCCGGGTCGACCAGTCCCATGATCAGGTGCGGGTCGGTGACCGCGTCGGCGAACAGCTGTCGCATGCGTTCGATGGCGCCGGCGAGAGGATGATTCGCGAGGCGTTCCTGGACGGCCGCCCGGCTGACCACCGGCGGATCGAGGTGATCGGGGTCGACGCCGTGAGCCGCCGAACTGCGCCACGACGCGACAAGTTCGTCGCGGACACCGTCGGGCGCGGCGAGCCCCCGGCCGACCACCGCATCGTGTGCGGCCGCCAGCCGATTGCGTACCTCCCGCGGGTCTGCCCCCGACGTGATCAAACCCATAACGGACATCTTAACGGTTCCGATGTGACGATCCTGTGTCGTCGCGGGTGAATGCCGAGATGATCGTCGATGCCTTGTCCAGGCATTCCTGCCATTCACGGTACGGATCGGAGTCGATCGTGATGCCGCCGCCCACCCCGAGGACCGCAGAACCGTCCGGGGTGACGGCAACCGTGCGGATCGCCACGTTCAGGTCCAGGTCACCGCCCGGCCCGGCCATGCCGATCGCGCCGCAGTACAGACCGCGCGAATGTTGTTCCCAGCCCGCCAGCAGCGACAGGGCCCGGAGTTTGGGGGTTCCGGTGACCGATGCCGGCGGAAACGTCGCCTCCAGCAGATCGGTGGTGGTGACGTCGTCGCCGACGGTCGCGGCCACCGTCGACACCAGATGCCACACGCCGGGTGCCGGCTGGATCCGCAGCAGCGCGGGGACTGTGACGCTGCCGACGTCGGCGACCCGGCCGAGGTCGTTGCGGACCAGGTCGACGATCATCACGTTCTCGGCGATGTCCTTCTCCGAGGAGGCCAGTGTGGCCGGGTCGGCGCCGGCGGGAACGGTGCCCTTGATCGGGGCCGAGGTGACCACACCGCCGGTTCGGCGCAGGAACGTCTCCGGTGAGAAGCTTGCCACGCAGCCCCAATCACCCTGCAGAAAAGCAGATTTGGCGGGAGTCGTGGTGGCGGCCAGTAGCCGGTAGAACGCCGAAGGCGGGCCGTCGATCCGTCCGGTGAACCGGGTGCACACACACGCCTGATACACCTCTCCCGCCCGGATGGCCTCCAGACAGGATTTGACGGCCGCCAGATGCGGCCCGCGTTCGGGCGCCGTCCACCTCACCCGCGGCGGATCCGGGAGGTGAACCTGCCCAGCCGCGGCGAGACAATCCGAAACCCATGCCGGACAAGGAGATCCGTCGACGCTCAGGTACTCCCACCGACCTGCCCGCGAGATCAGGATGCCGGAGGTCTCACCCCCGGCCACCTCGGGCAGGCCGTCGCCGCCGGTCGCGGGGTATGCGGGAAAGCCGATGTAGCCGAACCAGAATCGCGTCGCCACGGGCGGTGGCCGGTGTCCGGCGACGATATCGATCGACGGTGCGATCACCGCGTCGGCACCCCACCAATCGCCGACCAGCGCGGCGGGCGGCGGCAACCCCCGTGCCCCGGTGTGCTCGATCAGCGACCCCAGCACCTCCAGTGGTCCGGGAGCGAACGGCTCAGGAGCGCAGCCCGGGCCGGGATCCGCACGCAGGCCAGGGGTCAAGACGTCTCGTAGCGGGGAAACACCGGCGATGGTTTGGGCAGCGCGGTGCCGGGGACGAGCCGCGACGCCACCGCGGTGAACTGCCGATCGGTGCCGTCGGTACCGACGGCGAGCAGATCGAGGATCGTGCCGCAGGAGGTGGGCAGCACCGGTTGTGCCAGGAGCGCCACGATCCGGACAGCCTCGGCGCACACGTACAGCACCGTCGCGGTCCTGTCGAGATCGGTCTTGGCCAGCTTCCAGGGTTCCTGGGCCGAGATGTAGCGATTGGTGTCGGCGAGCACCGACCACAGTGCCTCCAGACCCAGGTGAATGGCCTGTGCGTCGAAGTGGCCGCGGACGATGTCCGGCAGCGCGTCGGCGGCGTCGAGCAGCGTGCGGTCGGCGTCGGTGTACTCGCCGGGCGTGGGCACGGCGCCACCGAAGTACTTGCCGATCATCGACAGGGTGCGCTGGGCGAGGTTGCCGAACTCGTTGGCCAGGTCGGCGTTGATGCGGCTGATCATCGCCTCCGCCGAATACGAACCGTCCTGCCCGTAGGACACCTCGCGCAGGAAGAAGTAGCGCACCGGATCGAGACCGAACTGGTCGATGAGATTGTCCGGATCAACCACATTGCCCACCGACTTGCTCATCTTTTCGCCCTTATTGAACAAAAAGCCATGTGCGAACACACGTTTGGGCAGTTCGATACCGGCGCTGAGCAGGAAGGCCGGCCAATATACGCAGTGGAAGCGGATGATGTCCTTGCCGATGATGTGCAGATCCGCCGGCCAGTATCTGGCGGTGGTGTCCGGGTCGTCGGGAAATCCCGCCCCGGTCAGGTAGTTGGTCAGTGCGTCGACCCACACGTACATGACGTGACCGGAATGGCCGGGCACGGGCACACCCCAGTCGAAGGTGGTGCGCGAGATCGACAGGTCGGTGAGGCCACCCTTGACGAAGCTGACCACCTCGTTACGCCGCACATCCGGCCCGATGAACTCTGGATGCTCCTCGTACAGCGCGAGCAGCCGGTCCTGATACGCAGAAAGCCGGAAGAAGTATGTTTCTTCCTCGGTCCAGGTCAGTTTGTGCCCGTTGTCGGCGGCCACCCGGTCACCGCCGTCGTCGTCGACGGTGGTGTCGGCTTCGGCGTAGAACACCTCGTCGCGGACGTCATACCAGCCCGAATACTTGTCGAGGTAGATGTCACCGGCGTCGGCCATCCGCTGCCAGATGGCCTCCGAGGCACGTTTGTGATCCTCGTCGGAGGTCCGGATGAACCGGTCGTAGCTCGAGCCCAGACGATCCTGCAGCGCCTGGAACCGGTCGGAATTCTCGGCGGCCAGTTCGGCCGTGGGTACGCCCGCGGCCTGCGCGGTCTGCTGCATCTTCTGCCCGTGCACGTCCGTACCGGTCAGGAAGCGGACGTCGAAGCCGTCGAGCCTCTTGAACCGCGCCAGCGCATCGGCCGAGATGTACTCGTAGGCATGCCCGATGTGCGGTGCGCCGTTGGGGTAGGCGATCGCGGTGGTCAGGTAGTACGGACGCCCGGCACCGTGAGAAGAGGTACCGGCGGTCGGGTCGGTGTCTGCAGACATAATTCCGTCAGATTACCGACCCGTACCCCCGGTGCCTAACCGATTGCTGCCTAACCGATTGGCGCCGGTCATATGCTGCGCTGGTACGGCTCGCAGCCGGGTGGCGCCTTGGGCGGGGTGCGGTGCTCGATCTCGGCGATCGGCAGCGACACCGGCTGTTCGTGCAGGGTGAATTCCTCGCCGTGATGGGCCAGCACGATCGGCGGCCCCGACAGCAGCCGGTAGGTGGCCTGGCTCTTGTCGATGGCGACGACGATCTTGGAATCGCGTACCACCATCCGGAACGACAGGTAGGTGAGCCTGGCCGGCAGTCGCGGCGCGAACGTGATGTTGCCGCCGAAATCGCGCATACCACCGAACCCGGCCACGCAGTCCGTCCACGCACCGGCCAGCGCCGCGATGTGCAGGCCACTGCTCACGTTGTCGTGCAGGTCGTGCAGGTCGGTGAACACCGATTCCGAGAGCAGGTCGTAGGCCAGGTCGAGGTAGCCGACCTCGGCCGCGGTGACGGCCTCGCAGCACGCCGACAGCGACGAGTCGCGCACGGTGAGCGGATAGTAATAGTCGAAGTTCTTGAGCTTCTGCTCTGCGGTGAACTCCTCGCCGAAGGTGTACATGGCGAACACCAGATCGGCCTGCTTGACCACCTGCTTGCGGTACAGGTCGTAGTACGGATAGTTCAGCAGCAGCGGGTATTTGCCCACCGACGCCTCGAAGTCCCAGGCGCCGAGCAGAGTGAACGACTCGCACTGCTGATGCACCCCGAGCGCGTCGTCGTACGGGATGGTCATCGCGTCGGCGCACGATTCCCAGTGTGCCACTTCGGCATTGGTGACACCGAGCTGGCCGGCGATGTCGGGGCGGCGGTGTACGATCTCGGCCGCGTCGCGCAGATTCTGCCGGGCGGCGAGGTTGGTGAACACGTTGTTGTTGATGATCGCGGTGTACTCGTCGGGGCCGGTCACGCCGTCGATGCGGAACTTGCCGTTGACGTCGTGATGGCCGAGTGCGGCGAACAATCGTGCCGTTTCCACGAG
The DNA here is from genome assembly GCF_020438995.1 of Gordonia sp. (in: high G+C Gram-positive bacteria). Taxonomy (GTDB): domain Bacteria; phylum Actinomycetota; class Actinomycetes; order Mycobacteriales; family Mycobacteriaceae; genus Gordonia. The sequence continues at coordinate 10,245 of NZ_JAGQTN010000251.1, read as the reverse complement.
AAGTTCTACGCCGCACTCGGTTTCGAACTTCTCGTCGTCGGTGGCGCGCAGATAGCGGGCGGTGGCGTTGGCGATGTCGGCCGATACGTGCACGCCCGCGGTGCCGGCGGGCCAGTAGCCCGAACACTCGTCGCCGTTGATGGAACGCCACGGGAACATGGCGCCGCGCTGACCCAGTTCGGCGGCGCGGGCCTTGGCCTTGTCCATCGTGGCGTGCCGCCAGCGCAACTCCTCACCGGCCGCCGCGGGGGCGGTGTAGGTGAGCATCGGCAGGATGAAACTCTCGGTGTCCCAGAAGGTGTGGCCGTCGTAGCCGGGGCCGGTCAGGCCCTTGGCGGGGATGGCGCGGGACTGCCCGCGGGCGCCGGCCTGCAGCACGTGGAACAGCGAGAACCGCACTGCCTGCTGGAGTTCGGCGTCGCCGTCGAGCTCGATGTCGGCGTCGCGCCAGAAGTCGTCGAGGTAGGCCACCTGCTCGGCTTTCAGCGCGGCCCAACCGGTTTCCATCGCCATCGCGAGCGCGGCGTCGACCTGGGCGCGCAGTGCGGGCACCGAACGCCGGGCCGACCAGCCATATCCGATGTACTTGGTCAGCGACAGCTTGGTGCCCTGTGGCACATTGGCGGCGGCGGTGAGCCGGGCCAGGTCGCCGTCGGCCCGGATGAACGCCTCGAACTTGTCCGGGAAGTCGATCTCGTGATCCATGCCCGCGGCCACGTGCAGGTTGGAGTTCTTGGTGTGGTGCACCAGGATCGACCAGTAGTTGCGGCAGGCGGCCAGGTCAGACACCAGCGGGGCATCGAGGGCGGCGGCCAGGCGCGGGTCGTTGCCGGGCGTGGGCACCGGCTCGTTGGCCAGCAGGTCCGACTGCAGCACCAGCTTCATGTCCTCGCCGATCGGCTCCACCTCGTAGTGGATGGCCGCGACGGTGCGCTTGGTGAACGAGACGAGGCGTTCGGACTTGATGCGCACGGTGTGCCCGGTGGGCGATGTCCACAGGGTCGAGCGGCGCAGCGTTCCGGTGCGGAAATCGAGGGTGCGTTCGTGTTCCTCGGTGCGTCCGTAGCGCAGATCCATCGGCTCGTCCTCGACGAGCAGCCGGATGATCTTGCCGTCGGTCACGTTGACCACGGTCTGCCCGGATTCGGGGTAGCCGTAACCGCTTTCGGCGTAGGGCAGGTCGCGGCCCTCGTAGAAGCCGTTCAGATAGGTGCCCGGATGGTCGACCGGCTCACCCTCCTCGAAGGTGCCGCGCAGGCCGATGTGCCCGTTCGACAACGCGAACAGGGTCTCGGTCTTTTTGAGGGCGTCGGTGTCCAGGCCGCTCCAGCGCAGCCGCCACGGGTGGATCTCGAAACCGTGGGCGTGTTCGTGAACCGTCATGCCGGCACCAACTCATCGAGATCGGCGACCACGATGCTGGCTCCGGCGGCCCGCATCGCGTCGGTCTGCTCCCCGTCGTGCCGGTCGATCGCAACGACATAGCCGAAATCACCTGCGGCGGCGGCTGTCACACCGGAGATGGCGTCTTCGAAGACGGCCGCGTGGGCGGGCGGAACACCCATCAATTCCGCACCGAGCAGGAATGAATCGGGTGCGGGTTTCCCGTTCAGGCCGCGGGCGGCCACATCGAGTCCGTCGACGCGGATCTCGACGTACTTGGTCAGGTCGGCTGCCTCGAGCACGGCTTCTCCATTCTTTGACGAGGTGACAACAGCGATCCGCAGACCCGCCTCGCGCGCTGCCTCCAGATATCTGACCGATCCGGGGTAGGGGGTGACCCCCTCCGATGCCAGCGCGGCCACGAACATCTCGTTCTTGCCGGTGCCGATCTCCTCGACCGTCGCCTCGTCGGCGGTGATGCCGCGGGAGGCGAGGAAGGTGCGCACACCGTCGGTGCGGGGCCTGCCGTCCACGTAGTCGAGGTAGTCCTGCGCGGTGAACTCGGCGAAACCGTCCGGGTCGCGTTCACGTAGGTAGGCGTCGAAGGCGCGTTTCCATGCGCTGCGGTGCAGCACCGCGGTGGACGTCAGTACCCCGTCAAGGTCGAAGAGTGCGACCGTCACTGTCTCTGGCAATCCCAACACCGGGCCAACGCTACCTGTCGTGGGCCGGTTCGGCGCGGGAAGCGGCGGGACCGGGTATGGGGCGGGACCGGGAGGTGTGGTGGCCTCAGGCGGGCGCGGCTTCGGTGCGGGACTGCTCGTCGAAGAATCCGATCGATTCGAGTTGGTCGATCAGCCGGTCGCGGGCGTCGGCGAAACCCTGGTGGATCTCGGTGCGGATGGCCTCGGTGTCGCGCCGGCGCAGATGCCCGACCAGCCTGCGGTGGCTGGCCGCGGCCTGCCTGCGCCACTGCGGGTCGCGCGTGTACAGCTCGTGCGGGTTGTACTTGCTGGCGGCGTGCACGAACCAGGCGAGCTTCTTGCTGTCGCCGGCCAGGTTGATCTCGCGGTGGAAGGCGAACTCGGTGAGCAGGACCCGCCGCTGGTCACCCGCGGCGACGGCATCGTCGAATTCGTCGACAAGCCCGGTCAGGGTGGCCAGGTGGGCCGGCAGGTCGGGGTTGCTCACCGCGTTCGTGGCCAGCCGCGCCGACAGTTCCGCCTGCATCCAGAAGATGTCGACGATGTCGCCGCGGTCGAGCGGTTCGACGATGAAACCGCGGTGCGGGGATGACCGCACCAACCCCTCGCCCCGCAGCGTCACCAGCGCCTCCCGTACAGGGGTGACGCTGCATCCCAGCGCCGACGCCGTCTCGTCGAGCCGGACGAAGTCGCCAGGGCGCAGGTCACCGGTCATGATCCGGTTCCGCAACATGGTGGCGACCTCGTCGGTCAGTTGGGTGCGCCGAAGGCTCTGCGTGGTCATCTGTCAATCCGTCTGCATGTAGTCATGTGTGCTGTGAAAGGCGAGCCGGTGTCGTCTGATCAGACTATCGGCTTGTCGTGTTTGATCCGGCGGCGCAGATCGCGCATCATCATCCGGCTGCCACCGAACCGGATGGACTTGGGCAGGAACTTGTTCACCACCGACACGAAGGTGAACAGGTGCTCGAAGCGGCGGCGATCGTCCTCGGTCCATTCCAGGCCGAGCTGGTCGCGATAGAGCGGTGGCAGGAATCCGGTGGTCAGAAAGCGCAGCAGGTTCACGAACGGCAACCGGATCAGCGGATTGATCATCTTCAGATCGACCAGGTCGTTGAGGAAGTCGCACGTCTTGTCGTCGATGACCACGCGCTCGCAGCCGACGTTCCAGTAGTGGTCGAAATCGGCGCGGGTGGCCGGCCACATCGAATCCGGGACCTGCAATGTGGTGGCCAGCGGTTTGCCCGACTGGTAGAAGGCCTCGGCCTCCTCCTCGTTCATCACCCCGTGCAGCAGCTGGTGGGTGTCCTCGAAGCCGATGTACAAGCATGCGGCGACCCACATCTGGAGTTCTTTGTTGAAGGCGTTGTATTTGACGGGGCTTTCCGAATCCGAATGCACATGCCGGTGCGCGGTGTTCACGGCCTCCCGGAACGCGGCCCGTTCCTCCTCGCTGCCGAGCACCGCCACCGCCAGGTACTGGGTGGTGGTCCGGGCTCGTTTCCAGGGATGGTGCATGAGTGAGCCGGACTCGACCTTCGATTCCATGACCCCGTAGGCCACCTCGGGCCAGCCGAGTTGCAGCACCACGTTGGCGGCGGCCCCGGCGAACGACCAGAAGTCCAGTGCCTCGGCGACGTGCGCGGGTTTGCGGGCGTTGGTGACCCGCCGTTTGCGTGTGGTGATGCGGATGCGGGTGCGGGGGGTCGTCAGTTCGGGAGTGGTGTTCTCCAGATCCGGCAGATAGCTGGCGGGCACGGGATTCTCCTTACAACATTGATCGAGCTGGGGACGAGGTGTTTCGGCGGTGTCAGACGGTCTCGACGTTGTCGACGAGCCACTTGCCGCCGGAATGCTTGAGCGAGACCACCATTCGGTAGGGCTGGGTGCGCCCGTCGGGTGACACGACGTTCTTGGCCTGCTGGTCGACGAACAGGATCACCTTCGCCGAGGAATCATCGATGGACTCGACGGCGGCGTAGGAGACGGTGGCGGTGGCCTCACCCTTGCCGTTCTGGACGATCTGGGTCAGCGCCTGCACCATCTCATCGTACTTCTTGGCGAATGCCGGGGTCGACATCGCCGTGATCGCCTCGCGGTTCTTTTCCAGACTCCGGTAGTCGAAGCTGGAGAGTTTGATCGCGTAGTCGCGGGCGGTCGTGGTGACCGCGGCCCGGTCCCCGCCCGAACCGCCGCCGTCGGGTGCACTGCCACGGCCGATGAAGAAGCCGCCGACGGCGACGGCCGCGACGAGTAGCGCGCCCACGGCGCCGACCAGAACCCGCTTGTGTCGGGGAGTGGACTTCTTTACCGCAGAAGAAGATCCGGTGTCCTTTGCCGGTTTGTCGTCCGGCTTGCTCTCGGTATCGCTCATGGCAACCACGTCCTCTGCGCTGGAAGTCACTGTGTCAGTTGATGTCACGGTGTCAGTTGCCATTCTTGGCCCTTTCTTCGAGTTTGCGCCACCAGTCGAGGAGTTCGGCGCCGTTGGGGACGAGGACGGGATCATCGACGACGGGCGGGCCGGACGCACGCCCGGGCCGGGTCCAGGTGGAGGTGCCCAGATCGTTCGGGCGCGGGGCGTTGACCGCGCCGCGCTGCGCGTAGCCGTTGCCGGGCGGGCAGTAGCGAGTGACGTCGGGGGAGGCCACGTCGAGATCACCGATGCTGCTGCGTGGTTCGTCGTCGAACAGGCACACCGGGCCCTGGGTGGCGATGAGCGAGAAGTCGGCGCGGCCGTTCTTGACGATCGACCGCAGATCCTTCATGCCCCGCGGGATCGTCTTCAGGCCGGTGGCCAGCGCGGGCTGCCGGTCGCTGATGATCGGCTCGACGACGGTCAGGTTGGCCAGCACACCACCGAAGGTGCCGCGGTATTTGTCGAACAGCGTGCGCGCGTGGTCGAGACCCTTGGGGGAGCGGTCGAGCAGGTACACGAACACCGGCTGCTGGGCGTCGAGTTGGTCGGTGAAGGTGGCGGCGGTGGTCATGCCGCGCTCGAACGAGGCGGTGTTCTCGCTCATCGCGTCGAGTACGGGCAGCCATTCGCCGAGCAGCCCGCGCAGCATCGGCGCGCTGCGCCGCACCAGGGAGGCCAGCTGGGATCCGTTGGACAGCAACGTGGTCAGCGTCTTCTCATTGTTACCGAGCGCGGTGTAGATCTCGTCACCGACGGTCGCCAGGGTGCCGTCGCCGATGCTGCGCAGCACGGTGGCGGCGTCGGCTATGAGGGAGTCCATCTGCTGGGGCTGCCGGTCGGCGGGTGCGGACACAGTGTCGCCGGAGGTCAGGTACGGGCCCGTGGCCGACTCGGGGATGATGTCAACGCTCTGGATGCCGGCCATCGTCGCCATCGTCACCTGCATGTACGAGTCCTTGGGGATACGCACATCGCCCCGCAGCACCATCGTGATGTCGGCCGCTTCCCCGTCACCGGAGACCGTGACCTTGGAGACGGTGCCCACGTCGACGCCCCGGACGGTGACGCCGGTGCCCTTCGTGAGGCCGAACGCGTCGCGCATCTGCGCCTTGAGGGTGATCTTGTCGCCGAAACCCTCGGGGCCGGCGATGAAGTTGATGCCGTAGGGGATCACGAACGCGGCGATCGCCAGGAAGATGACGAACTGCAGAGTGCCGGTCGGCAGCTGTTTGTACCACGCGGTGAGTCGTGTCTCGGGATGCTTCATCGCGGGCCCTCCTGGCTTGGGGTCGCGTTCTCGCCGGTCGTCGCGTCTTTCCGGGCCTTCGTCTTCTTCCGTGTCTTCTCCCGGCGGTCCTTGTCGATGCCGCCGGTGATCAGATCGCGCAGCTCACCCATGGTGGGTGCAGGCTGCCCGGACAGGAACAGACCGCCGGTGAGCACCTTGTCGATGCTCGCGGGGATGTCGAGCCCGCCGTCGAAGACCAGGTAGTCGCCGCGGATGGCGCTTGCGAAGTTGACCAGGAAGCTGTTCATGTGGCGCATCGTCTGACCGACGTCGTCGTTGAAGCTGCCCAGCGCGTCGAGCACCGTGCGGGCGTCGCCGACGAGGTTGTTGAGCTCGGACCTTCTGCCGGAGACGATCTGGTTCATGTTGGCCGCCAGTGTGGTGGTCTGCGCCATGAGCGCGCCGATCTGGCGCCGCTGGCCGGCCAGCACGTCGACGGCCGCGGGCACCTGGTCGAGGAAGTCGGCGACCATCTGCCGCCGGGCGACGAACAGATCGCTCACATCGGCCGCCGCGGCCATCGCTGCATTGAAATCATCTGTGTACTCCGATGATCGGGTCAGCATCCGGTTCAGGGTGTCGATCAGGTCGCCCACCTTGTCGGATCTGTCGGCGAAAGCCGTGTTCAGACTGGTGATCACCGTTTTCAACTGACCGATTCCGCTGCCGCTCATCAGGTTTCCGAGCGCCGCCAGGGTGCTTTCGACCTGCGGTCCGAGGGAGGTGTCGCGGGCCGAGATGTGCGATCCCTGATGCAGGGTGCCCTGCGGACTGTCGGGTGAGTTCAGCCGCAGGAACGGATTACCCAGTGCCGAAGGCAGTTCCACGCGCAGCGTCGAGTTCCCGGGTGCCCGTACCGTGTCGTCGAGGGTCAGCGTCAGCCGTGCTCGCTGGTCGACCAGTGCGATACCGGTGACACGGCCGATCACCTGCTGGCCCTGGCGTACGTCGGCGCCGGAGACGATGCCGTCGGCGGTGTCGAGGTCGGCGGTGATGGTGAAGGTGTTGTTGCCGACGCCGTGCATCGGCAGATCCTGCAGCCCGGTGGCGCATGCGGACAGGCTCACCCCGGCGGTAAGGGCCAGGGCGGCAACGCGAACGGTACGCATCATCGTCCTCCGGACTTCTTGGGGAGTGCCCCGCCGGAGACGGCCGAGACGATGCCGAGCGGATCGGATGCCGAGATCGGGAACGAGATGGGGTTGGTCAGGCCCGCGCCCACGCAGATCGGCATCGGGAACTGATCGCACAGCGGTTTGAGTGTTTTGAACTGGGTGAGCGTGGTGGACACGTTCAACCGGATCCGCCCCCGACGGTCGGGTCCGATCGTGCTGGACAGGTTCTGCATCATCAGCGGAGCCAGATCCATGAACTCGGCCAGGCCGGCCTTGTTGGCCACCAGCGTCTTTCCGAGAGTGTCCAGGTTCTCGGCCACCACGCCCACGTCGCCCCCGTGTTGCAGGACGAAGTCGTTGATTTGATCGAACACCGTGCGCAGGTCGTTGATCGGTGTGGTGATGTCGGTGTTCGCCTCGGACCACTTGTCCGAGAGCACGCTCATCGAGCGGATCAGGCCGTCGAGCGAGACCTGCTTGTGGCGGAACGTCGTCATCATCAGATTGAGACTGTCGATCAGGTCCTCAATGTCGTCGGCACGGGCGCCGAAGACCCCCGACGCCGATGCGAGAGTGGACATAGCCGTACCGAATTCGGGCCCCCGGCCCTCCCACGACTTCGCCGTCCGGCTCAGTAGTGCGCCCAGCCCCCTGAATCGGCCGTCTGCGAGCCGGTGCTGTCGTCACCGGGCCCCATGACCTGCGTCAGCGTCTTCACGCTCTCCATCAGCTTGTCCCAGCTGATCGGGGAGTGGGTGCGCTCCATCGGGATCACGCCGCCGTCGGCGAACTTCTTGCCCTTGGTATAGGCCGGGCCCAGTTCCAGATGCCGGTCGCTGATCACTGACGGGTTGAGCACGAATGCCTCCACGTCGGCGGGCAGAGTCACGTCATCGCGCACCCTCATGGTGAGCCGGACGTGGTCGCCGCGGGCGTCGACCTGGTTGATGTGGCCGACGGGTACACCGAGCACTGTCACCGTTGAGCCCTGGTACAGCCCGTTGACGAAGGCGAAATCGGCGTGCACGGTTCGGGTGTTGTCTCCGCGGCCGAACACGAACCAGCAGCCGGCGACGATCGCCGCGATCACCAGCAGCGCGGTGAAGATCTTGCCGCCCCGGCGTTTACGACGCCGGATCTCGCGGACCTGACGGAAACTCATTTGCACCCCTTGACGACGCCGAGGACGCAGAGCAGTCCGTCGGGAATGACTGCGGCCGGGGAGACCACGTCGGCCCAGTTGCCGTTGCCGCTCGAGTCGGTGATGGTGCGCAGCGACGGCGGTAGCTGGGTGAGGATCTCATCGACCTGGCCGGCGTTGTCGGCCAGGGTCTTGGTGACCTTGGTCAGATTGGCGGTCAGTTCGGCCATCGGAATATTCGGGAAGGTGGTGGCCATCTGCCGCAGGATCAGCCGCAGGTTGTCGGCGAGCCGGGTCAGTGCGAGGTGGCGCACCGACAGCATCTGGACGAGCGCCTGCGTGGAGGAGAAGGCGTCGGACAGGGTTTCGCTCTGCTGCGAGGTCACCGCCGCCAGGCGCTGGGAGACCGTGAGCAGCTGGTTGATCTGGGTGCCGCTGCGGGTGATGGTCGACGCCGCCGCGGTGACTCCACTGAGCGCGTCGGAGGTGGTCGCCGAATCGGGCATCAGCTTGGTCATCGTGGTCATCATCGTGCGCAGAACATCGACGTCGATAGCCGAGGACGTATCGACCGCGTCGCTCGCCAGATCGTCGAGATTGTATGGAGAGGTGGTGCGCGACAACGGGATCACATTCTTGGCACCGTTGCCTCCGGTGCCCACGGATCCGGATCCGGCCGGGATGACCTCCAGGTACCGCTTGCCGAGCACGGTGCGCAGCCGCACGCCGGCGGTGGTCTGGTCGCCCAGCGGCTGACCGTTGTCGAGGCGGAATCGCACGTTCACGCGATCACCCGCAAGCGAGATCTGTTCGATGCGCCCGGCCGGCACGCCGGCCACCAGCACAGGGTCGGCCGACGTCAGGCCCGACGCGTTGGCCAGCTCGGCCGTGTATTCGGTGGTGCTGTTGTGATAGACGATGCGCGGTACACCTACGGCGACCAGCATGATCGCCAGCAACGTGATGATGCCCGCGGTGCCCAGCGTTGCCGCGGACGCACCTTGCGCCCGTTTGTCGGATTTGAAGATGAACTCGAGAATGCCGACGAAGACGTCGATGAGTTTGACCAGGAACATCAGCGCGTCACCTCCCCGTTCCGGCAGGGGACATGCACGAAGGCGAGTGCAGGGGTCCGAAGATGTTGGCGCTCAGGCCGGCCGCTTCGAGGGTGAAGTTGCACAGGTAGAGCATCATGAATCCCCCGTACCGGCCGGACTGATTCAGCTTCTTGGACAACATCGGGAAGTTTCGCAGGAATGTGGTGAATTCCCCGGTCTGTGGAATCCATGCCGACGTGATGTTCGTAAGTCCTTTCAGTGAGGCCTCGAAGTCGTCGCCCGCGGCGGTCATCATGTCCGCGAGGGCGGCGACGGCCTTGTCGCCGTTGTCGAGGAGAGCGGTGAGCCGTCCGTTGTCACCGATCAGGGTGGCACTGAGTTTGCCTAGGCCGTCGAACAATTCGGTGAGCGCGGGGCCGCGGTCGTCGACGGTTGCCATCAGGATGTTCAGATTGGACATCAGCCGGGTGAACACCGCGCCGTTGGCGGCCAGATTCTGTCCCATCGACGAAATCTGTTGCAGCAGAATCTCAACCGAACCGGTGCGGCCCTCGAAGGTGTCGACGAAGCCGCGGGCGAGCTGGTTGGCTTGGTCGGGGTCGAGCGCCGAGAACAACGGCTGGAAGCCGTTCATCAGCGCGGTCAGGTTGATCGCGGCCGTCGTCGCCCCCACCGGGATGCTGTTTCCGGTACGCGCCGGGGTGTCCGGGGAGGACTCGAGTGCGATGTAGCGGGCGCCGAGCATGTCGCCGTAACGGACTGTGGCGTGCACCTTCTCGGGCAGCGGGTATTTCTTGGCGATGGTGACCTTCACCTCGGCGAGGGCCGTTCCGTCCTTCTGGGGCCGCAGGTCCACCGCGTCGACGCGGCCGATGCGCACCCCGGCCATGGTGACGGGGTTGCCGGAGGTGAGGCCCTCGGCGTCGTGGAAAGCGATCCGGTAGCCGGTGGTGTCGCCGTGCACCGGGACGCGCAGCGTGTTGCTCATGATCACCGCGGCGACGACGCCGACCACGACGTAGGCGAAGGCCTTGAGGGTGACGGACAGGGGGAGTCTGGTCATCGCTCCTGCACCTGAACCTTCATACCGCGCACCATCGGTCCCACCATCAGCTTGGTCGCCGGGCTGGGTGTGCC
>NZ_JAGQTN010000250.1 GCF_020438995.1 Gordonia sp. (in: high G+C Gram-positive bacteria) | reverse complement strand
TCGCAACGGCCTCAGGGATCAAGAAGAGGCCACCGCTTTACAACACCCCAAAACCGTTGCCACACAAGTCAGGCCGTCATCTCACCGGACCCTTCGTGACCCTCGCTCCTACGTCGCAACGGCCTCAGGGATCAAGATGGGACAAACCACTACGGCGTAAGTCAGGCCGTCACCTCACCCGACCCTTCGTGACCCTCGCTCCTACGTCGCAACGGCCTCAGGGATCAAGATGGGACAAACCACTACGGCGTAAGGCAGGCCGTCACCTCACCGGACCCAACGCGGCCCTCACTCGTTCCTCGCAACGGCCTCAGGGATCAAGATGGGCGACGGTTTACAGCTTGGCCACGCATCTTGATCCCTGAGGCTGAAGCGACGTAGGAGCGAAGGTCACGAAGGGTCCGGTGAGATGTGCGCCTGACGTCACCACCTCCCGCCGGAGCGGATCAGCTTGCGGTTCTGAGGTTTTCGTAGATGGTGGCGTTGGCGGTGCCGCCGCCTTCACACATGGTCTGCAGGCCGTAACGGCCGCCGGTGCGGATCAGGTGTGAGACCAGGGTGGTGGCCAGGCGGGCACCGGAGCAGCCGAGCGGATGTCCGAGGGCGATGGCCCCGCCGAGGGGATTGAGCGCGGCATCGGAGGCACCGGTCTCGGCCTGCCAGGCCAGCGGCACCGGCGCGAATGCCTCGTTCACCTCGAAGGCGGCGATGTCGTCGATGGACAGGCCGGACCGCTTGAGTGCCAGCGCCGTGGCCGGGATCGGCCCGGTCAGCATCTTCACCGGATCGTCACCGGTGACCACCGCGGTGTGCACCCGGGCCAACGGGCTCAGGCCCAGCGCGGCGGCATGGTCGGAGGTGGTGATCAGGACCGCGGCGGCGCCGTCGGAGATCTGGGAGGCGTTGCCGGCCGTGATCACGCCGTCGGCCAGGAATGGGGCCTTGAGTGTGCCGAGCTTCTCGACGGTCGATCCGCGCCGGATACCCTCGTCGACCGACACCTCACCGGATTCGGTTTGTACGGTGAGGATTTCGTCCTCGAAAGCACCCGCGTCCTGGGCGGCGGTGGCCCGTTCGTGCGAACGCACCGAATACTCGTCGAGCTGCGTCCGCGACAGGTTCCACTGCCGTGAGATCAGTTCGGCGCCCGCACCCTGGTTGAACTTGCCGTTGAAACCGGGTTCGGTGGCAAGGACGTCTGCGTAGCGGTCGACGGCCGGTCCGCCCATCCGGCCGGCGCTCTCTACGTTCGCCGATCCCATTCCGATCGTCGACATCATCTCCACACCACCGGCGATGATCACGTCGGCCTGCCCGGAGATCACCGTGGCCGCGGCCGTCGAGATGGCCTGCTGGGACGATCCGCACTGGCGGTCGATGGTGAAGCCGGGCACGCTCTCGGGCCAGCCCGCGCCGAGCACGGCCATCCGGCCGATGTTGCCGGACTGTTCGCCGAGGCTGATCACGTTGCCCCAGTGCACGTCGTCGACGAGTGCCGGGTCGATCCCGGCGCGGCCGACGAGACCGTTGAGTACCTGCGCCGACAGGTCGACCGCATGCACCCCCGACAGCCCTCCGCCCCGCTTGCCGATCGGTGTACGCGCCACCGCCACGATTACCGCATCCCTCATGTCACATTCCTTTCGTCGAATGCGCCGCCGCTGCGGCACAAAGAACTCACCGCCACCCGGTTGCGGCGGCGTCAGTGAAATCTTGCCGCCAAATCGTTCTTACGGATCTTGCCCGTCCCGGTACGCGGAAAATCGTCCACCACGAACCATTGCGCCGGTCGCATCGCCCGCGGAAGATGTTCTGCGGCAAAATCTTCTATCGCCCGGAGGTCGGAGTCACCGCAGGCCGGCCGGACAGCGGCCACCAGGCGTTCACCGAGACGCTCGTCGGGCACCCCGAACACCGACACCTCCCCGACAGCGGCGCAACCGGTGAGGATCTGCTCGATCTGCGCCGGATACAGGTTCTCACCGCCACGGATCACCACCTCGCGCAGCCGGGAATGGAAGGTGAGCACCCCCTGCCGCAGGGAGACGAGATCGCCGGTGCGCAGCCAGCCGTGTCCGTCCGTCGCCGATTCGACGCGCAGCGTCTCCCCCTCGCGCACAAGATATCCCGACATGATCGTGGTGCCCCGAACGCACAGTTCACCGATCTCGCCGTCGGCGACGACGGTGCCGCCCTCGCCCGCGACGCAGTAGTCGCGTCCGGGTGCGGGGCGGCCGATGGTGCGGGTGCGTTCGGGTTGCGGGTCGCCGAGCGCGCTCAGCGCCAGGCACGGCGCCTCGCTCTGGCCGTAGCCGACGAGGAACCGGATCCCCAGATCGTGTTCGACCCTGTCGATGAGTGCGGGATCGACTCTGGTGGCGCCACCCACCACCGACACCACCGACGCGAAATCGGCGGGCCGGGCGTTGCCGCGGTCGAGCATGTCGATGATCATCGTGGGCACGAGTCCGACGATCGACGGCGCCGTGCGGGCGATGACCGCGGCGACGGTAGCCGGATCGAATCGGCCGACCGCAACGTAGGTCCCGCCGAGAGTGAGTGCGCCGATCAGACCGGCGACCGACCCCCCGACGTGGTCGAGGGGCAGCGGATTGAACAGCGCGTCACCATCGCGGGCGCCGGCCCCGCGCACGTACTCATGGGCCGATCCGAGCACCGCGCGATGGGACAGCACCGCCACCTTCGGGGTTCCGGTGGTTCCGGAGGTGAACTGGTAGAGGAAAGGGTCGCCCGGGTCGATCGGCACCTGCGGGCCGTGCGGGTCGCCCTCGCCGAGGACGCCGGCGGTCGCCACCCGCGCACAGGCGAGGTGGTCGAGCGTGGCGTACCGGGAATCATCGGGCACCACAAGCAGATCGAGATCGACCTGTCTACAGCGCGCGGTGATCGACGAGACCGGACCGGCCGGTATCGGCACCACCACGCACCCGGCCCGGGCGATCGCGAACGCCGCGACGATCCACGCCGTCCGGTCCTCACCCAGGATGCCTACCCGGGCACCGGCGGGCACCAGCCGGGCGATGCCCACGGCGACGCGCCAGGACCGGTCGTCGAGCTCACGCCAGCGGACCGCTCGGACAATGCCATCGGAATCCACCCACCGGATCGCGTCGTGGTCGGGGGTGCGGGCCACGACCCGCGCCAATTGCTCCGGAATCGTCTGTGCCGGAGCATCTTCGGATCCCGGGTCACCGGAGCGCGGCAGATAGGAGTATCCGGGCCACGCCGGGGCGCCCGGTTCGGGCAGGTGCTCGACGGCAATGGTCATCGCGGGCTCACACCGGATCGAATTTCGCGATCCGCCAATCCCCGCCGACCTTGGCCAGTTCGACGCGGACGCTGCTCGCGGTGAGCGTGGGCGTCGCGTTGTCCGCGGTGACAGTGGATTGGTTGATGAACACCAGCACCACGGCCCGATCTCCGGAGGCGGTCGACACGGCGGTGCCCACGACACTGGCCTGGGTGTCCACCGACTTCTCCTTCGCCGCCGGAATCACCACCTTGCCGGTGAAGTCCTTGTAATACTCGGCGAATTCACCGGTGAGCAGCTTCTGCGCCTTGGCCACATCGGAATCGACCGAGCCGTGTTTGTAAGACAAGATGGCGACCGAACCTTTGGCGGCCACATTCCCCACCTCGGACCGGGTGGTGTCGGCCTGTTGTGCGGGGCGCACATTGTTCCAGTACTGATAGGCGGCGCCGGCGAAGAGCGCCACGATCAGCACAGCAACAACAGCGAGCGCTATTCGCTTGGTGCCCTGTGGTATTGAGATCTGGGGTTTTGATAGACGAGGCTTACGGATTCTCGCGGTAGTACCGGTCATGGCACGAACTCCACCTTCGACACCTTGGGGATACCGTCGACGTCGACGACGGTGACCCGCAACCGCCACGCCCGGTCCTCGTTCTGGGCGCCGGCCGCATTCGACACCTGCGAGTTGCTTGCGATCATCACCACCAGCGAACCGTTCGAGTTCTCCTTCTCCACCCCGGCCAGCGCCACCTGTCCCTTGGTAGCCACCTTGGACTTCTGGATCACCTCGGTGAACGCGGCTCCGCGCTTCTCGAAGTCGGTGCGGAACTCGCCCGTGGCACTGGCCAATACCCGGTCCACATCCCGCTGGGCGTGCTCGTGGTCGAGGGAGGTCATGTTGATGACCGTCTGCTTGGCGACCTCGACGTACCGGTCGCGCCGGTCCTGCGCGTCGGTGTGGTCGCGATGATCGAGATACAGCAGCACGTTCACGACGACCCCGGCGATCAGCAGCATTGCCGCGACCGCGCCCACGATGAGCATGGCCCGCGAGGGTTTGCTCGCGCCGACCGGTTCATGATCGACCGGATCACTCTCGACGGAATCGTCCTCGGTCGGCTTCTTGTCCAGATCGACGGCCGCCGACACATCGGTAGTGCCCTGACCCGCGCCGGATAGCTCGAGATCGTCGGCTTTCGTTGCAGCCGTGGATGATTCCCCGGCATCCGGGTCGTCATCGGTGAACGCGCGTTCGGCCTCGAGTGCGGCCTCCTCCGCGGCGGAAGCGGCTTTGGCGGCGGCGTCGGCGGCCCTGCGAGCGCGTTCGGCACGGGCGCGGGCGGCCTTCACCGGATCGTCGTCCGGCACGTCCGGACCGGTCACGCCGCCGGCGTCAGCATCGTCTGCCACGTCGTATCCTTTCCGGTCGTGCCCGCCCGCAGATCGGATTGGGTGAATGTGGTTCCGTCACGGGTCCGCACCCGGCCGGTGCCCGGATCATAGGGTGCCACAGATACTTTCGCGTCCGACTTCGACGACGACGGGGCGATCTCGGCGTTCAGCTGCGGATTGTCCGTCGTGGGAGTGGGATTGCCGATCCACGGATTGTTGCCGAGCGGGTGATATTGCTCGTCGCTCTTGCACATGGTGACCGTCGGCGCCCGCTTTCCGGGTTTGTCCATGCATGGCAGGTTACGGGCACCACGGACGGCGATCTGTGAGTTCTGCGGGACGGCGCAGTACAGGTCCTCGTCGGTGCGGGGCGGTGAGTCCACGGCCGAGCCGTCGCGGCGCTCCGATGCGGGCAGGAAGCCGGTGGTGCACGGTGGTGACGAGTTGAGGGTGCTGGTATTGAACGACAGGAAGCCGCGATCGGTGCCGTCCATGTTGGGCACTGCGATGGTGGCCAGCGCCGCCACACCCTGCGGCAGGACGACGAGGATCTGTTCGAGGCTCGGGTTGTAGGTGACGCCCACCTTGCCCAGGCTCACCAGGTTGGCCAGCAGGATCGGCAGCGTCGGCTGCATCTGCTGGAACAGCGCGTTGACCTGCCCCATCGCGGGAGCACCACGGGCCAGGATGTTGCCGACCTTCTCGTCGGTCCGGGCGGTCTGCACCGACAGGGTCTTCAGGTTGGCAGCCCACTTTGCGGATCGAGTCGCTGGTCACCGCCTGCGAGTTCAGCAGCGGTTCGATGTCCTTGATGAGCGTGGTTATGGGCACCAGGTTGCCCTTGGCATCCTTGGACAACCCGTGCACCGAGTCGAGCAGGGCGCGCATCGCCGGGTCGGCACCGGAGAACGCGTCGTATGACTCGTCGAGCAGGTTGCTCAGCTGATCGCGCGGAATGTCCTGCAGCGTCTTGTTGACCGATTCGATGAGCGGACCCACATCCTGCGGGATGGACGTCTGCTGCTCGGCGATCACGTCGCCGTCGCGCAGGTACGGGCCGCGCAGGTTCGGCGGCACCAGGTCGAGGTACTGCTCGCCGATGGCCGAGCGGCTGTGCACGTCGGCATGGCTGTCCTTGGGCACCTTGACATCTGAGTCGAGGTCGAGGGTGGCGCGCGCGCCGGTCTCGGTGACCTCCACCGCGGTGACCCGCCCGATCGTCGACCCGCGGTAGGTGACGTTCGACGACGCGTACAGCCCGCCGGTCTCGGGCAGATCCACCGACACCTGATACCGACCGATGCCGAACTTGTCGGGCACCCGCAGGAACGACATCGCCATCACGCTGATGCCCACCACCGTGACGACGGAGAAGATCAGCAATTGCCAGCGGATGAGCCGGGTCATCGGACACCTCCACGCAGGATCGGTGCGGTCAGCGGGTTCTTGGTGGCCGGGGTGGGCTGGCGGCCGATGGTGCGCCCGAGCAACGTCTCCAGTGCGGTGAGATCACCATCGGCAGAGGTCATCTGCAGGTAGGAGTTGTCTGCTCGGCCGAGCGTGAGATCGATGGTGGCACTGAGGTTTCCGCCATCTCCGCGGATGAACTGCTTGATACCGGCCTGCGGCCACGGGAAAGTGGCGAGCAGTCCGAGCGATCGGGTGAGATTCGGTCCGGCATTGGCGAGCTCGCGCAGGCTGGGTGCCACCGCTTCGAGGTTGGCCTGCAGCGATTGCGAGCTGCGCCGCACCACCGAGTCGGCGAGCGAGGCGAATTCGCCGAGCGAGGTGATCGCGGTGCGCAGGTTCTCCCGGTCGCGGGCGAGCACGTCGAGTGCCGGTGGAATCTTCGCCAGCGCCGCGTCAACGGTTCCCGAGCGGTCGTTGATGGTGGTCGCCAGGTCGTCGATGCCGCGCATGGCCGCGACGAGGTTGTCGCGCTGCGAATTCAGCGATCGGGAGAAGACGTCGAGCTGGGTGATCAGCGACCGTGCATCGGCGGTGTGCCCGTCGAGGGCGGCGTTGATCTGCTGGTTGATCTCCTGCAACTGGGCCAGCCCGCCGCCGTTGAGGACGGTGGACACCGAGGCGAGGGTCTGCTCGGTGGTGGGATAGCCGCCGGCCCGCTGCAGCGGGATCAGATCACCATCGCGCAGTTGACCTTTCGCCGGTTCGCCGAGGGGTTCATCGAGGGCGATGTGCAGGGTGCCGAGCAGGCTGGTCTGCGCGACGGTGGCGGTGGTGTTGGCCGGGAGCTTCACGTCGCCGCCGAGGCGGATGGTCACCAGTGCGTGCCAGCCCTGCAATTCGATGCCGGTGACGGTGCCGACGTTGACGTCGTTGACGAGGACCTGCGAGTTCTGTTCGATGCCATTGATATTGGGCATCTGGATGCGCACGTGGTACGAACCCTTGTCATCGCCCTTGGTGCCGGGCAGACCAACCGAGTTGGGTCCGGTCCAGCCCGAGCACGAGCTGAGCAACAGCACGGCCAGCGCGGTGATCGCGGCCTTGAGGAATCTGGTCATCACCGGCCTCCCGTCCCCGGCAGCCGCATCAGGCCGGCCAGGCCCGAACCACGGCGCACCATCTTGCGTCCGGAATCACCGGATGCGCTTGTCGCCGAGGTGAACACACCGGGCATCGACGTATTCTTCTGTCCTGAGCCGGGTTTCAGATCCGGCTGACTGTAGTCGATCTGTTCTGGGCGCATCTGCACGCTCTGAATGGCGTTGGTGCCTACCGGCGGATAGTTGAAGGCCACGCTGTTAAGTACCGGCCCCAGGTATTGCGCACAGCGCCGCGCCGATTCCATCGCGCCCTCTCCGGACGCCGATTGGATGGCGCCGCAGATGAATTGGATCGGATTCTGGAACTGGGTCACCGACAGCGCGCCGGTCAGGGTGCCCTGGGCGGGCTGATAGATGTTGTAGAAGTTGGCGAATGCGTTGGGTCCCACGTGCAGCAGCTGTTCGATATCGGGTTGGCTCTGTTTCAGGGCGGTGGTGACGCTCGCCAGCCTCGACACCGATGTGGCGAGTTTGTCGCGGTTGTCGCCGACGAACCTGGTCACCTGGTCGAGCACCGCATCCACGCTGGTCACCGCGGTGGACAGTTCGTCGTCGGTGGTGGTCAGCACCGAGGTCACCGACGCCAGATCGCGGTTGAACTGGGCCATCTGGTCGCCGCTGAGTGAGAGCGCGCTCGCGAACACCTTCAGATTGCGGATGGTGGCGAACATATCGGACCGACCGTCCCCGAGAGTCTGTGCCGCCTTCGACAGTTCGGTGAGGGTGCGGTTGATATCGGTGCCCTTGCCGTCGAGAGTGCTCGCGGCCGAGGAGATGAAGTCGCCGAGCGGTCCGCGGGCACCGTCGGCGCCGGTACCGATTGCGGTGCTCAGGGATTCGAGCTGATCGCGGAAATCGTCCCATTCCACCGGAACGGCGGTGCGGTCGATGGGGATGACCGCACCGTCGGCGAGGGTGGGTCCGCCGCTGTAACCGGGCGTGAGCTGAATGAAGCGCGAGGACACCAGCGTCGGCGACATGATGACCGCCTGCGCACCGGCCGGGACCTTCTGATCCTGAATACGGAAAACGACCTTCATCTTGTCGCCGTCGGCGGAGATCGAACCGATCTTGCCGACGGTGACGCCCATCAGTTTCACGTCGTCACCGGCGTACAGGCCGTTGGTGTTCTCGAAGTAGGCGGTGACCTGGGTGGACGTCGCCTTGGTGTAGAACTTCCATCCGATGATTCCGGCGACACACGCCACCACGAGCAACGCGGCGACGACGGCGGTGCGCCTGCTGATACCCGAGACGAAGCCGGCGACGTCGGCGCGGTAGTCGGCGAGGATTCCCATCGCTAGCCACCTCCGGTGCGGCGCTGGCCAGTCGGACAGCCTGCGTCCGTGGCGATCTCGGTGCCACCGCGTTTGCGGGTGCCGGCGGGTGTGTTGGCTCCGCAGGTCACCGGGTAGGTGGTCTTGCCCAGTTTGCTGATGTCGATGCCCTTTTCCTTGAAGGCGGCGTCGATGAACGGCTGCAGGAATTGCCCGGGCAGCAGATTCATCACGTACGCGTTGAAGAACGGTCCCGAGGCCACCGACTCACCGAGCGAGGTGGCGTACTGCTGCAGCGGTTTGAGCGAGGCCTGCAGGTCCTTGCGGTGCTTGTCGAGGAGTTCGGCCACGCGGTTGAGTTCGGTGAGCGCGGGGCCCAGCTGTGCGTCGTTCTCGTCGATGAGCGCCGAGATCTGCCGGGTGACGGCGGTGATACCCGTGAGCAGGGTGTCGACGTCGTCGCGGCGTGCGGCGAGTGCGGAGAACAACGCGCCGCCGTCGAGCAGCATGCGATTGATCTGCGTGCTGCGGTCGGAGAGCACCGACGTGACCGATTCGGCGTTGTCGAGCAGGCCGCGGATCAGCTCGTCGCGCGAGGCGATGGTGCCCGAGAACCGGGACACCCCGTCGAGGGCGGTCCCCAGGTTGGGCGCGGTCTTGTCGAGGGTGTCGCTGAGGACGTCGATCGCCGAGGCGAGATCCTTCTTCTCCAGGTTCTTCGACGTGAGCGTCAGGTCACCGAGGGCGTCGGTGAGCAGGTATGGGGTGTCGGTGCGGTCGAGCGGAACCACCTCGTCGGCGCCCAGAATCCGCGACCCCCGCGATTGCACGTCCAGGTATTTGGTGCCGAGCACGGTGCGCGTCTTGATCGACAGCCGCGACAGTTCCCTGACCTTGACCCCGTCGGCGTGGAAGGTGATCTTGACGGCGGGTCCGTCGATGGCGATCTTCTCCACCTGACCGACCTTGACTCCCGCGACGGCCACGTCGTCTCCGACCTTGAGTCCGCCTGTGTCGCCGAACATTCCGGCATAGGTGCGGTGTGCGCCGAGCAACGGAACCTTGTCGTAGAACTGGGCCGAGGCCACCACCATGGCGGTCAGCAGCATTCCGATCAGGCCCGTGCGGAAGGTACGCGAACCGGGGCGAGCGGAGCGACGGGAAATGTTGCCCGCATTGACGTTTCTCATAGCGGCGCGCACCGGCCCGCCCGCTGGCCGATGATGTCGATATACACCGGGTCGCCTTTCGGCCCGTTGACTTTCAACGTGGCATCGCAGAGATAGAAGGTGAAGAAGGCGCCGTAAAGTCCGAGCCGGCTCAGCGCGCGATAGCTTTGCGGCAGTTCACCGAGCAGCCTGTCGACGTAGCCGGAGTTACCGTTGACGGCCTCCGAGAAACGGCGGACCTGGGTGACGTCCTCGGCGATGGCCGGCCGGCTCTGATCGAGCAGGCTCGCCACCGACCGGCTGGCTCGCGACATGCTCGCCACCGATTGCGCGATGCGGTCGGACTGGGCACCGAGCCCACTGATCAACTGCTGCAAGGAATCCACACCCTGATCGAAGGCATCGTTCTGCTTTCTGACGGTGCTCAGGACGCCGTTGAGGTTCTCGATCACCGAACCGATGAGCTGATCCTCGTCGGCGAGCCGTTCGGTGGCCTGCCCGATCTGGCGCAGTACCCGACCCACCGACGAGCCCTGACCCTGGAAGACCTCGATCAGCGCCTGCGAGATGCCGTTCACGTCCTGCGGGTCGATCGCCTTGAGCAGTGGCCGGAAACCGCCGATGAGGGCGTCGAGGTCGAGCGCCGGACTGGTCCGATCCCGCGGGATCGTTGCGCCAGAACGCAATTCGTGCGGGTCTCCGGGTCCGTCGGAGATCTCCAGGTAACGATCGCCGATCAGGTTCTGGTACTTGATCGTTGCCCGGCTGCCGCCGTTCACACGGACCGCCGAGTCGATGGTGAACGACACCAGCGCCCGCTCGTCGTCGACCACCTTCACGCCGGTGACCCGGCCCGCGTCGACGCCGGCGACCCGGACCTTCTCGCCCTTCTTCAACCCCGACGCGGAGCTGAATTCGGCGCGGAATCCGGTTTCGTCGCCGAAGCGGAACTGTCCGAACACCACCACCAGCATCGCCAGGATCACGACCATCACGACGGCGAAGATCCCGAATTTGATTGCCACACCGCGAACGCTCACCGGCCACCCCCGGATGTGATCTGGCCGACCATGTACTGGATGAATGCCGGTGTGCCGGCCTTCAATTCGGTGGCGTAGGCGGTGCTGGCACCGGTGTCCATCACCAGATACGGCGCCGGATAGTTGGTCCGCGTGATCTGCGAGTAGCAGCCGGGCGAACCCTTGGGCCCGCCCTTGGCATTCACCTTGGGCAGATTGTCCGGATACCGGTAGGCGTTGTCGCCCAGCAGGAGTGCGACATCGAGATCGAGCGAATAGCCGTTGTTCTTGCCGCCGAACCGGCCCATGCCGTAGTCGAGGTTGTAGGTGGCCTGATCGGCGACACACTTGAACTCGGGCGAATACTTGGCCAGCAGTTCAGTGGTGGGCACCAGCAATCGGGAGGCATTGACGAACCGGGATCCGCTCGCGCGCAGCAGGTTTGTGCCCGAATTGCCCAGACCGATCGCCGAGGTGAGCAGTCCGTCGAGGTTGTGCTCGTTGTCGCGCACCGTCGTCGCGGTCACGGTGGCGTTGTCGAGGAGATCGAGGAGATCGCCGGCGGCGGAGTTGTAGACATCGGTGACCTTGGTGGTGAGAGTGGTGTCGCGCTCGATCTGCCGCCACAGCGGATTGATGCCGCGCAGCACCGCGTCGGAATAGCTGATGGTCTCGCCGAGTTCGCCGCCGCGCTCGCGCAGACCCCCGGCGACGGCACCGAGCGTGGCGTTCAGTTTGGCCGGGTCGACGGCCTGCATCACGCCGAGCAGATTCTCGAACAGAGTGTTGACCTCCGTGGCGACATTCACCGACTCGATGGTGGCACCGGAGGAGATCGTGCCTCGTCCTTCCGGCAACAGCGCAACATATTTGGCGCCGAATGCGGTGGATGCCTTGATCTGTGCCTTTGTGCCGGCGGGGATCTCGGCGAAGCTCTTGTCGTCGATGTCGAGGGTCAGCGATGCGGTGTCACCGTCGGTGCTGACCTTGGACACCGAACCGATGGTGACCCCGTGCATCTTGACCTTGGCGCCGGGCGCCATCACCAGCCCGGCGCGGTCCGATTCGACGACGAGCGATCGGGTCTTGTCGAATCCGCCGCGGAAGGAGTACAGCGACACCAGCGCACCCACCACCAGGACGGTGATCATGACCAGCCCGGCCACGAAGTAGTGGGGTTCACTGCGATGGGAACGTTCCTGCGCCACCGGTCATCCCGCCAGGTTGAAGTTGCCGGACGTGCCGTACACGGCCAGGGACACCAGCAGGCACACCACCACCACCGCCACCAGCGACGACCGGACCGCACGACCGACGGCCTCGCCGACGCCCGCGGGTCCGCCCGTGGCCATGTACCCGTGGTAGCAGTGGATTCCCATCACGACGATGCCCATCGTGACGGCCTGCATGAACGACCAGATCAGGTCGGCGGGCCGCAGGAAAGTGGCGAAGTAGTGGTCGTAGACACCGGCCGACTGCCCGTTGATGAAGATCGTGTAGGTCCGCGACGCCAGGAACGACATGAGCACCGCGATCGTGTACAGCGGGATGATCGCGATCACCCCGGCCACCATCCGCGTCGACACCAGATACGACATCGACCGAATCGCCATCACTTCGAGCGCGTCGACCTCCTCGGCGATCCGCATCGCACCGAGCTGGGCCGTCGATCCGGCGCCGATCGTTGCGGCCAGCGCGATACCGGCGGTGACTGGTGCCGCGATCCGCACATTGATGTAAGCGGCGAAGAATCCGGTGAGCGCCTCGACCCCGATGTCGCCGAGTGAGGCGAAACCCTGAATGGCCAGGAGAGTGCCCGCCGAGAACGTCATGAATCCGACGATCACGACGGTGCCGCCGATCACGGCGAGGGCCCCTGTGCCCATACCGATCTCGGCGATCAGCCGGATCGCATCCTTGCGGTATCGGAGCATCGCGTGCGGAATCTGGAACACCGCGTCGCGATAGAAGATGGCCTGGTGGCCCACCGACCGGACGCCGCTCACCGGTTTGCCCAGTGTCTTGGCCGCCCGCGGGTATCGGGCGTTCAACACCGATATCGAGGTCATTTACTGCTCCTTCTCACCCTGCGGTCACCTTCACCCCGACCGCTGTCAGCACGACATTGACGGCGAACAACGCCACGAATGCGTACACGACCGTCTCGTTGACCGCGGTACCCACACCTTTGGGACCGCCGCTCACGGTCAGACCCCGGTAGGAAGCCACCAATGCGGCGATCAATCCGAACAACCCCGCCTTCACCTCGGACAGGATCACTTCGGGCAACCCGGTGACCAGCGTCAGGCTCGACACGTAGGCGCCCGGGGTCACATTCTGCACGTACACCGAGAAATAGAAACCACCGACCAGGCCGATGGCCACCACCATGCCGTTGAGCAGCAGCGCCACCAGACAGGAGGCGACCACTCGCGGCACCACCAGCCGATGCACCGGGTCGATGCCCAGCACCCGCATCGCGTCGATCTCCTCGCGGATGGTGCGGGCACCGAGGTCGGCGCAGATCGCGGTGGCACCGGCACCGGCCACGATCAGCACCGTCACGAGCGGGCCGATCTGGGTGACCGAGCCTAGTGCGGCGCCGGCGCCCGAGAGGTCGGCGGCGCCGAACTCCACCAGCAGGATGTTGAGCGTGAAGATCACCAGCACGGTGAACGGCAGCGCCACCAGCAGGGTCGGCACGAACGCCACCGTCACCAGGAACCATGCCTGACCCAGCGCCTCTCGCCAGTGAAAGGGCCTGCGCCCCAACGCCCGAAGCGTATCGAAGCTGAGCTCGAACAGCCCGCCGATCGCCGCGACGGCGGCCCGCGCCTGACTTGGCTTCGTGTGCGTCGTCACGGCAGCGGACGGGGGATGAGCAGGTTCGCGATCATTGTCACGAATTGCTCGATCTCGTCGACGAAATCTAGATGCACCGGATCAAACCTCTTCGTTCATTCACATGCCGCTGGGCCGGCGGGGTCGGCTGGTAGGGGTCTCGGGGTCACTGCGTGGACGGACAACTCAGGGCGGAAAACATCACTCGACGATCACCAGCGCCTGCTCCGGGCAGGCACTGACACCCTGCCGGATGGGCGCCTCGTCCCCCGGACCGATCTCCCGATCACCGAAGGTAGAGTAGCCGTCGTCATCGATGGGAAACAGGTCCTCGTTCACCGCGAAGCACTGCGCATGCCCGACGCACCTGTCGGGGATCAGCTTGGCTCTCATATCGGGCACATCCTTCCCCGTTACACCGATACCGGAATACTCGTCGCGGTCCGAACGGCGACGTTGTCGTAGGTGAGCGCCGACAGGTCAAGGTCGTACTCGGGCAATATCCGCAATGTCTCCCCCACCGCCACCTTCAGTTCCAGCCTGGCCAGGTGCGACCCGATGCACCTGTGGATGCCGCTGGCGAACGCCATGTGGCTGAGCTTCTCACGATGAAAGTCGACGCGGAGCGGATCGGCGTGATAGGTCGGGTCGACGTTGGCCGCGGCCCAGAAGGCGTTCACCTGGGTGTCGGCCGGCACGATCAGACCGTCGCCGAGGTCGATGTCGGTCTGCGGATACCGCATTCCCGAAGGTACGGGAGACTCGAACCTCACCAACTCCTCGATGGCCACCCGCAGCAGATCCGGTTCGGTGACGAGTTCGGCCCGCCGATCAGGATTCTTGCCGAACCAGGCGAGAATGCACGAGAGCGACGCGGTGACCGTGTCCAAACCGGCGAACAACAGCAGGAAGAGCACATTGATCAGGTCGAACTCGTTGATCGGTTCGCCGTCGAACTCTGCGCGCATCAGGTTGGCGATCACGTCGTCGTATTCGTCGAGGCGAGTGCGCTTTTCCTTGAGGAAGGTATCGAAGTATTCGAGGAGTTTGCCGCCGGCCACCGCCATGTTGGCGTCGATCTCCTCGGTGGTCTCCCCCTTGGGATGGATAATGCCTTCCTTGAATTCCAGGAAGAATTCCAGATCCTCCAGGGGTGCACCCACCAGGCTCAGGAATGTCTGGCACGGCAGCGGAGTACACAGCAGATCGTTCAGGTCGCCTCCGCCGTCCGCGCGGACGCCTTCGAGGATTCCCCGCGCCAGTTCGCGGATCTGCTCCTCCATGAGGCCCACCCGCTTGGGCGAGAACATCGGGTCGAGAACGCGGCGCCACTTGCGATGGTCGGGGCCGTCGATCTCCAGCGGGATAAGCCTGCCGTCGTGTCCGAAACTCCCTCCGCGACCGCCGTTTCCGAGAACATCGGGGTGCTTGTTGACCGCGAGGATGTCCTCGTGCCGATAGAGATGCAGTGCGCCGTCGATGTATTCGGCACGCACATCACGTGCTTTGGCCATGTAGACAAGCTGCGGGTCGTGCAGGTCCTTGACCTGCTGCGAGAGCCCGGAGATACGCGGATCGAAACGTGTGACGGTATCCATTGCCTACCTTTCGATCTCGTTGCGGAGCTCGTCCGGGATCGCGCCGGAGGTGATGTCGTCGCTCTCACCGGTGTCGGTGGGGAACACGATGGACGTGCGGGCGAACTGGCCGCCGTCCGCCGACGCGATCGACTGTCCGGAGGTGTACCGCGACTCGTCGGAGACCAAAAACAGTGCGAGATAAGCGTTATCGCGGATCACCGGCGGGGTGTCCACGCGCAGCGGCATGGCCCGGTTGTCCGGATTCCACGGCGCCATCTCCTCGTACGACTTACCCAGCACCTCGGCCTCGGGCGGCAGGGCGAAGTTCACCGACATACCGTGCGTGGGGCAGATCGCGTTGGCGCGAATGCCGAACTTGCCGAATTCCAGCGACGCCGCACGCACCAGACCGTTGACCGCGGCCTTCGATGCGGTGTACATCGGGAAACCGGGGTAGGCGGTGAACGATGCCGCCGACGAGGTACCCAGCAGCGTGCCGGGGCGCTTGTTATCGATCATCCAGCGGGCCGCGGCACGCCAGGCCAGATAGATGCCGGTGGTGTTGACCGCGAAGATGTTGTTCCAGTCCTCAAGTGAGGACTTGTGCAGCGGCTGCATCCCGAAACCTGGTTCGGGAACACCGGCGTTGCCCCACATCACGTCGATGCGACCGTAATGATCGACGGTGGTGGCCACCAGATTGTCCATGTCGGCTTCCGACCGCACGTCGGCGTCGATACCGATTGCGGTGCCTCCGTTCTCGACGATCTCCTTGGCCACGGCCTGGGCCCGGCCGGGTACCACGTCGCTGACCACCAGCGTCGCGCCCTCGGCCGCGAACAGCAGCGCCGATTCGCGGCCCAGACCCGAACCGGATCCGGTGATGGCGATGACCTTGTCTTTCAAGCGCATTGAGCTACGTCCTTCTTCTCAGGTCCGTCGTGTTAGTGGCTGGGGCTGGCGATCGACTTGATACGCAGGTACTCCCGGAAACCGGCGATGCCGTGTTCGACGCCGTCGCCGCTGATCCCGTAACCGCCGAACGGGGCGTCGGGCGAGAGGTAGAAGGAGTTATTGATGTTGACGGTGCCCGCGCGCAGGCGACGCGCGACGGCCCAGGCCCGTTCCTCGTTCGTCGACTGCACATAGCCGGACAGTCCGTATGCGGAGTTGTTGGCCATCCGCACGGCCTCCGAATCGTCGCCCTCGTACCGCAGCACCGACAGGACCGGGCCGAACACCTCGGTCTGCGCGATCTCCGAGTTCTCGTCGACATCGACGAGAACCGTTGGCTGATACCAGAATCCGCGTTCCTGTTCGCCGCGCTTGCCGCCGACGAGCAGGCGGGCACCCTCGGCCTGGGCGCGATCGACCAGACCTTCCATGCGCTTGAGCTGTTCCTCGCGGATGATCGGGCCGACCAGGTTGACCGGGTCGTTGGGATCGCCCCATGGGATGTTGCCGACGATGTTCTCGAGCCGTTCGAGCACGGCGTCGTAGACGTCGGCATGCACGATCATGCGGGTGGCCAGCGCGCAGCCCTGACCCGAATTGGACAGGCACATGGCCACTCCCAGACCGCAAGCCATATCGAGGTTGGCGTCGGGCAGGATGATGTTGGCCGACTTGCCGCCCAGTTCCAGTACGGTGTGCCGGATTCCGGTGGCAGCGCGTTCGGCGATCCGCTGCCCCACGCCGGGCGAGCCGGTGAAGTGGTACAGGTCGATGCGCTGGTCGGCGGTCATCGCATCACCGACGATCGCCTTGTCCGACGAGCTGAGCGCGGCGAACGCGCCGGCCGGGGTGTCGGTGGCATCGCGCAGGACCTCGGCCATCAGGGCCGCGGTGAGCGGGGTGTCGGGGGCGCTCTTGAGGATCACGGCGTTGCCGGTGGCCAGGCCGTGATGGGTCTTCCACAGCGCGGTCATGAACGGGGCATTCCACGGGGTGATGGCACCGACCACGCCATAGGGCTCGTAGCGGACCTGCCGCTCACTGAGGTTGCCCATCACCTCATACGGACCGAGATCCTCTTCCCAGGGGAAATCGGTGATCAGGTTGTTGAAGTAGTCCATGCCCTCGATCATGAATCGCACATGCGTCCACATGTTGGCGCGCGCCACCCCGGCCTCGGCGACCATGATGTTCTCGAATTCGTCTGCGCGAGCACGCAATCCCTCCTGGAACTGAACCATGCAGCGCTTGCGGAACTCATGATTGGTCGTCCAGTCGGAGGTGTCGATGAAGCGGCGTGCCGCGGCGATCGCGTCGTCGACGTCCTCGACGCCTGCGTCGGCGGCCTCGGCGACCACGGACTCGTCGGCGGGGTTGATGATCGGATAGCGCTTACCCGAGCGGGCCTCGCGGAACTCGCCGTCGATGAACAGCCGGCCTTCCAGCGGTGCGGACATGGTGCCTCCTGTGGTCGTCGCGTCCCCAGCGCACGACTCGGTTACCCGCGGCCGGTCCGGGACTGTTGTCCGGGGCCGGCTCCGCGCGGGTCAAGGCTTCGGGCTGGTGTGATCTGAATCTCTGCAATCATTTAACTGTAAAGACGCCGCCACGTCAAGGGAGTGACACTCCCTTAATGTTCCGCGTATTGCGCCGCAGCATGACAAGATGGGGTGATGCCCGATACGTCCGCTCCCGAGAAAGCCGTTGCGCACAGTCCGCGTAAACGCCGTTCAACAGCGCAGGTGCGGTCGCTGATCACCACGGCCGCCTACGATGAGTTCGCCGAGCACGGCTTCGACGGCACCAGCATCCGCGCCGTCGCCGAACGCGCAGGCGTCACCGAATCCACCGTGTTCCGCCACTTCAGCAGCAAACCTGCGCTCTTCGAAACGACGGCGGTAGGTCCGCTGGTGCAGTTCATGTACGAGTTCGCGGCCAGTATCGCCACCCATCCCGACGAGAATCCGGCCGCGGTCACCCTCCGGTTCGTCTCCGGCCTGTACGACCTGTGCACCGTCAACCGGCGCATCCTGGTGTCGCTGGCGGCGCAGCCACACGAGACGGCCGACCAGCGCGAGCCCGCCTTCGACGCCTGCGCCAGGGCATTGGTCCGCGGCATCGAAACCTACATCGCCGAGAACGACCAGGCCACGCCGGTCGACATTCTCGACGCCGTCCGGATGGCGCTGGCCCTGGTACTCGGTGCCGTACTGAGCGACAACGAGCTGTTTCCGGCGGAGGCCGACCCCGCCCGCATCAAAGCGATGCTCAGTCAGTTCGTCCTCATCGGCGCCGGATACCAGCAGCCATCAGCCAGCGGCCAGGGCCGGTAAGGCTACCTCTGGCCGGTGGAGGCGCTGCGGGCGGCGAATGCCCGGACAGCGGCCTTGTGTTCGTCGCCGTCGGCGCACGCTCGGTAGCGGACCAGTTCGGCGTCCATCGCGGCGGCCAGATCCAGGTGCCGGGCCTCGCGCAGATTGGCCTTCATCGCACCGATGGCCTGCGCCGACGATCCGGCGAGCTGTCCGGCGATGCCGCGGGCGGTCGCTGCCACCTCGTCGTCGGGGACGAGCCGATTGAGCAGTCCGAGGCTCAGTGCCTCGTCGGCGCCGACACGTTCGGACAGCAGCATCAGCCGGGTCGTCTGCCCCGCGCCGAGCAGGTCGCGCAACTGCCAGGTCACGCCGAAATCGCCGGGCAGGCCGATCTTGATGAATGCGGTGGTGAAGAACGTCGACGGGCAGCCCACCCGCAGGTCGCAGGCCAGTGCGAGGCCGAATCCGGCACCGGCCGCCGCGCCGGGCATCGCCGCGATCGACGGGGTGTTCATCGACCGCAACTTGCCGACGATGCCGGTCTGCCTGCGGGTGCGATTGTCGAACCAGTCCTGCACGCTGTCGTCGCCGACCGGCACGTCGCCGCCGCGCTGGGCGAACGCCTTCACGTCGCCGCCCGCACAGAACGCCCGCCCGGCGCCGGTGAGGACGAGGGCCCGCACTCCGGTGTCCGCGTCGACGTCGGCGAGGACACCGATCAGGATGTCGATCATCTCCGGGGTGAGGGCGTTCTTGGCGTCGGACCGGTTCAGTGTGACCGTGGCGACGGCGTCCTCGAGGCTCAACAGCAGGTCGTCGGTACCTGTGTCGATGTGCTGCGACGATCGTTCGGACACGCCTTCTCCTTACCGTTGCCCCTCCGGTATACGGGACCGGTCCGAGAATAGCCGAGTCCGGTTGTGAGCAGGGATACTCTCCCATCTGCGCCGCAGGTCAAAACCGGCGTCGGTACACTCATGTCCGTGGCGAGACCCTCGAAACCCCTGATCAGCCGGGAGGCCGCGGTCGCTGCATGCATCGAGATCATCGACACCGACGGCCTCGACGCGTTCAGCCTGCCGCGCCTGGCCAAGCACCTCGGCGTGCGCGCCCCCTCGCTCTACCATCACTTCGCCGACAAGAACGAGATCCTCACCGAGGTGGCCCGCGACATCGCCGGCTGGTCCGTCGTCCGGCCCCGCATGAATCCGGGACCGGACTGGCCCGAGTACTTCGTGGCGCTCGCACTCAACTTCCGGCAGTCGGTGTTGCGCCACCGCAACGCCGCACCGATTCTGCTGCAACACTTTCCGCGCGAGCTGTTCGTCTCCACCTACGAGCGCACCGCCCGTTTCCTGCTCGATTCGGGAGTGCCCAGCGAACTGCACGTCCAAATCCTCGACGGCATGGAAACCCTGTCGGTGGGCGCGGTGCTGATGGAGGCGATGCGGCCGCCGAGCCGCAAGTCGACGATCTTCCCCAACGTCGACGCCGCGTCACAGCCCCTGCTGACCGACGCGCTCGCCGCCAACGAACTCAGCCAGAAACAGCTGTTCGAGTCGATGGTCCGCAGCTTTCTGCACGGCATCGTCCGCGACAACAACCTCGAACAGTTATTCAGTGCCTGAGTGTGCGGTGGTGACCAGGGGTATGGGACGGGAGTCCTTGTCAGTCGTCCTCGTCGTCGTCGCCGCGGCCAGGGGGCGGATTGCGGGGTGTCGGGGCGGGGGCGAGCTTACGTTTGCGGAACTGTAAGAACACCATTGCCAGGTTGACCACGATCATCGCGATGCCGACCAGGCCCCAGCCCCAGCGGCCGTCGGCGAACCAGCCGATCGACAGATAACCGACGCAGCCGATGAGGATGATCGAACCGGCGATCGTCATCGCCATCGATACACCGGCGGCGGTGCGCTGCATCTCCGAATAGGTCACCGAAACGCGTCCCATCCGGTGAGTGCCTTACCGATCATCAGCTGGTGCATTTCGCTGGTCCCCTCGTAGGTGAGTACCGATTCGAGATTGTTGGCGTGCCGGATCACCGGATACTCCAGGGTGATTCCATTGGCGCCCAACAGGGTTCGGGATTCACGGGCGATGGCGATGGCCTCTCGGACGTTGTTGAGTTTGCCGAGGCTGATCTGTTCGGGCGCGATCTTGCCCGCATCCTTGCGCCGGCCCAGGTGCATGGCGAGCAGGAAGCCCTTACCCACTTCCAGTGCCATGTCGGCGATCTTGGCCTGGGTGATCTGGTAACCGGCGAGCGGCTTGTCGAACACCTCGCGGGTACCGGCGTAGTCGATGGCGGTCTGCAGGCAGTCGCGGGCGGCGCCGACCACACCGAACACGATGCCGAAGCGCGCCTCGTTCAGGCAGCTCAACGGGCCCTTGAGCCCTTCGACGCCCGGCAGCATCGCCGACGCGGGCAACCGCACGTCCTCGAGGACGATCTCGCCGGTGATCGACGCCCGCAGAGACATCTTGTGCTTGATCTCCGGTGCGCTGAAACCGGGGGTGTCGGTGGGGACGACGAAGCCGCGCACACCGCGCGCACCCTCGGCGAGGTCGGTCTTGGCCCACACCACGGCGACGTCGGCGACGGGTGCATTGGTGATCCACATCTTGGCGCCGTTGAGGATCCAGTCGTCGCCGTCGCGTTTGGCCGCGGTGCGCATCCCGGCCGGGTTGGAGCCGAAGTCGGGTTCGGTGAGGCCGAAACAGCCGATGGCCTCGCCTTTGGCCATCCGCGGCAGCCATTCCTCGCGCTGCTCGTCGGAACCGAACGCGCGGATCGCATACATGGCGAGGGAGCCCTGCACGGACACGAAACTGCGCAGACCGGAGTCGACGGCCTCCATCTCCAGGCACGCCAGACCGTACGCGACCGCGGACGTGCCGGCGCAACCGTAACCCTCCAGGTGCATACCGAAGACGCCGAGCTCGCCGAGTTCGAGAGCCAGCTCGCGGGCCGGCAGGGTACCGTCCTCGAACCACTGCGCCACATGCGGGCGCAGGCGTTTGGCACCGAAATCGGCGACGGTCGAGGCGATGGCTCGTTCCTCGTCGTCGAGCAGGGCGTCGAAGGCGAACAGATCGGCC
Source organism: Gordonia sp. (in: high G+C Gram-positive bacteria) (assembly GCF_020438995.1). Lineage (GTDB taxonomy): Bacteria > Actinomycetota > Actinomycetes > Mycobacteriales > Mycobacteriaceae > Gordonia. The sequence continues at coordinate 32,160 of NZ_JAGQTN010000250.1, read as the reverse complement.
ACACTGCGCGTGGATGCGCTCATCGGATCCTCCTTGATCAGCTCACGTCCAGGTCAACAGAACGGCCGTGGCGGGAAAATGGACACACCAACTATCGCAGCCCGACCATCCGAGCGTCAGCCCGTCTGTTAAACCGCCTGTTCGCCACGGTCCTCGGCCTCCCGGGCCGCCCGGACCGCCGCGGTCGCGAACTCCGACGTCAACCGCACCGCCTCCCGCGACTCCGGCAGATCCTCGATCAGCATCGGGAAGGCATGCACCTGCCAGGAGTAACTGTGCAACTGGACTTCGACGCCGGCCGCGAGCAGCCGTTCGGCGAGGATGATCGCATCCGGTTCGAGCAGCTCGTTCTCGGCGGTGATCAGGATGGTCGGCGGGAACAGCAGCGGATCGACGTCGACGACATTGCGTTTACCGGCCAGCGCGATCGGGCCCCGATCCAGCAGTGGCACCAGTGCGCGCATCTTGGCGATCGACAGATACGAATCGGACCGGCTGGAGCGGTCCGGATTGGTGTCGGCATCCAGATCCAGCCACGGCGAATAGCCGATCCACGCCGTCGGCGACGGTAGCCCCGCACCGCCGGCCAGCTCGATGACCTTGCCGCACAGGTAGCCGCCGGCCGAATCACCAGCGATGACGATGCGCCGGAAGCCGCGTTCGGTGAGCAGTTCCCGGTACGCGTCGAGGGCGTCGGCGACCGATGTTCCGACGCCCGCCTCCGGGAGCTGGCGGTATTCGAGCGCGAACACCGGCAGCCCGGTGGCCCGCGACAACCGGCCGGTAATGCCGCGATGGGTACCGATCCCGGCCACCACGAACCCGCCGCCGTGCAGATAGAGGACCGCGGTGTCGCAGTCGCCACGGCTCGGCCTGGTCGGCATCGTCAGCTCGGTGCGGCGACCGCCGAGCGTCACCCACTCGGTGACCACCCCGGCCGGCGACGGCGCCTTGTCGGTGATCTTCGCGTCGAGTTTGGGCAGGATCGCCATGGTGGTGTTGGTCAGCGGCCACAGTGACAGCAGCGGGCGCAGTGTGAGACGCAAGAACAGGAACACGAAGTAGGAGCGCGCACTTGGATGCCCGTGACGGGTGATCGACATCGTTGTCCTCTCGCCCGGCGGTGCGGGCCGTCGCTATAGTGCGCCCGGCATCTGCCCGCCGACCGCAACCCCCGCCGCTGAACCTACACGGCAGTACGCATGTGGGGATGTCGTCTCGTCAGGTGTCGCGCGTCACCGGACCCTTCGAGACGCTCGCTCGTACCTCGCATCGCCCTCAGGGATCAAGAGGGTGATCACCCTCTGAAAAGCCACCCCTGGGCACCAAGAACCGTGACCACCCTCCCACACGACCACCTTCTTGATCCCTGAGGCCGAAGCGACGTAGGAGCGAGGGTCTCGAAGGGTCCGGCGACGTTGCGCACCTCACGCAACCACCTCTGACGGCCGCGGAAATCGGTGGGTGAACAGTGATCGTCTTGAGCCACGGGGCACCCGGCCGGGCGATATTCTCTCCTGGTGACGAACGTAGGCGATGCATGAGCCAGACTCCGGGCATGAACCAGATTCCGGAGCACTATCTGCTGTCCGGACAGGCGAGCCCGCCGCGCACGCTGTGCGACATACTGGACGCCACCGCCACCAAGCATCCCGACGCCGCCGCCATCGATGACGGCGACACCACCCTGAGTTACCGCGAACTGCTGGCCGTGGTGCGGCGCACCGCCTCCCGGCTGCGCGACGCCGGGGTGCGGCGCGGGGGCCGCGTCGGGATCCGGATGCCGTCGGGGTCGCGGGATCTGTACATCGCGATCCTGGGCACCCTGTACGCGGGCGCCGCCTATGTGCCGGTGGACGCCGATGACCCGGAGGAACGCGCGACGCTGGTGTTCAGGGAGGCCGCGGTCGGCGCGCTGATCACCGCTGACGGGATCACAGCGCATGGCACGCCGACTGCCGATGAGACCGGTGACGGCCGTCCCACCACCGCCGACGACGCGTGGATCATCTTCACCTCCGGCTCCACCGGCACCCCCAAGGGTGTGGCCGTCACCCACCGCAACGCGGCCGCGTTCGTCGACGCCGAGGCGCGGCTGTTCCTGCAGGGTGACCCGCTCGGACCGGGTGATCGGGTGCTGGCCGGGCTGTCGGTGGCGTTCGACGCCTCGTGCGAGGAGATGTGGCTGGCCTGGCGCAACGGTGCATGCCTGGTCCCCGCCCCGCGGGCGCTGGTACGCAGCGGCATGGACCTGGGTCCGTGGCTGGTGCAGCGGCAGATCAACGTCGTGTCGACCGTGCCGACGCTGGCGTCGCTGTGGCCGCCGGAGGCGCTCGAAGCGGTGCGGCTGCTGATCTTCGGCGGCGAGGCCTGCCCGCCCGAGCTAGGCGAACGCCTGGCCGTCGACGGGCGCGAGGTGTGGAACACCTACGGTCCCACCGAGGCGACGGTCGTCGCGTGCGGGGCGTTGCTCGACGGCAAAGGTCCGGTGCGGATCGGGCTGCCGTTGCAGGGCTGGGATCTGGCCGTCGTCGACGCCGACGGGCACCCCGTCGCCGAGGGCGAGGCCGGTGAGCTGGTCATCGGCGGTGTCGGTCTGGCGCGCTACTTGGATCCGGCCAAGGACGCCGAGAAATACGCGCCGATGCCGTCGCTCGGCTGGGAGCGCGCCTACCGGTCCGGCGACCTGGTGAAGCTCGAATCGGAAGGGCTGCTGTTCCAGGGTCGCGCCGACGACCAGGTGAAGGTCGGCGGCCGGCGCATCGAACTCGGCGAGATCGACAATGCGCTGCAACAACTTCCGGGTGTCGGCGGGGCTGCGGTGGCAGTACGCAAGTCGGCGGCCGGAAACTCTTTGCTCGTCGGCTATCTGGTGTCTACAGACCCGGATTTCGATGTGGCACAAGCACATCGGCTACTGACCGAGCGGCTTCCGGCGGCGATGGTGCCGCGGCTGGCACTCGTCGACGAACTGCCCACTCGCACCTCCGGCAAGGTCGATCGGGCCGCCCTGCCGTGGCCGCTGCCCGGCGTCGCCGCCGACACCACCGGCCTCAGCGAAACCGAACAGTGGCTGGCCGGATTGTGGACCGACGTCCTCGGGATGCCCGTCGCCGATGCCAACGCCGACTTCTTCACCGAGGGCGGCGGATCGCTGTCGGCGGCGCAACTGGTGACCGCGATCCGTGCCCGGCATCCCGAGATCACGGTCGCCGACCTGTACGACCATCCGCGCCTGGGTTCGCTGGCTCAGCATCTCGATGAGAAGCACGCGCCCCAGATCATCGAGGAACGGTACGTCCGCCCGACGCCGCGGTCGGCGGGGCTGGCGCAACTGCTGCTGTCGATACCGCTGACCACCCTCACCGGGCTGCAATGGGCCACCTGGCTGGGTGTGGTCAACAATGTGGCCGCCGAAGTGGTCGACGCCGCCGACCGGCACGTCGACTGGCTCGTCACCGCCCCCTGGTGGCTGGTGATCCTCGCGTTCTGTGTGTTCATCACGCCGCCCGGCCGGATGGTCATCGCTGCCGCCGGATCACGCGCACTGCTGCGCGGGGTCGGGCCGGGTGACTATCCGCGCGGCGGCAACGTACACATCCGGCTGTGGGTGGCCGAGCGGCTCCTCGAAGCCAGCGGCGCCGCCAACCTGTCGGGAGCGCCGTGGATGATCCACCTCGCCCGGGCGCTGGGCGCGAGCATCGGGCACGGCGTCGACCTGCACACCATCCCGCCGGTCACCGGGTTGCTGACCGTCGGCGACGGAGCCTCGATCGAACCCGAGGTGGACCTGACCGGCTGGTGGATCGACGGCGACATCGTCCACATCGGTGCGATCGTCATCAAACGGGGTGCGACGATCGGTGCCCGGTCGACGCTGATGCCGGGTGCGGTGATCGGTCGCGACGCCGAAGTCGCGGCCGGGTCGGCGGTGTTCGGTAAGGTCAAGGCCCGCCAGCAGTGGGCCGGATCACCGGCGAAGAAGGAGGGCAAGGCGTCGCATCCGTGGCCCGACCAGCGGCCGGCGCGGCGCGCCTGGTGGGTACCGCTGTACATAACATCGTCGTTCTTCCTGGCCGCGGTGCCGCTGATCTCTCTCGGCGCGGGTCTGGCCGTCATCGGTACGTGGGCGCTGTACACCGACCGGCTGCGCGATGTGATGGTGCGTTCACTGATCCTGCTGCCGGTGGCCACGTTGACGTCGCTGGCGGTGTTCGCGCTGATCACGCTGGTATCGGTGCGGCTGCTGTCGTTCGGGATGACCAAGGGCTACCACCCGGTGCGATCGCGCGTCGGGTGGCAGGTGTGGTTCACCGAACGGCTCCTCGACTCGGCCCGTACCTACCTGTTCCCGCTGTACGCGAGCCTGCTCACGCCCATCTGGTTCCGGGCGCTCGGGGTGAAGGTGGGCAAGGGTACCGAGATCTCCACCGCGCTCGTGCTGCCCAAGTTCACCACCATCGACGACGGTGCGTTCCTCGCCGACGACACCATGGTCGCGTCCTACGAGTTGGGTGGCGGCTGGCTGCACATCGACGACGCGAAGGTGGGTAAACGGTCGTTCCTCGGAAACTCCGGCATCACCGGGCCGGGCCGTAAGGTACCGAAGAACTCGCTGGTCGCGGTGCTGTCGGCGACGCCCGAAAAGGCGAAATCAGGGTCGAGCTGGCTGGGTAGTCCACCCGTCCGGCTGCGTCGCACCTCCGCTACGGGTGACACCTCCCGTACGTTCGATCCGCCGACTCAGTTGAAGGTGGCGCGCTCCATCATCGAGACGCTACGGCTGATCCCGGTGATGGTGTCGTTCGGGCTCGGCATCTTCATGTTGCTCGGCCTGCAGTACATCGCCTTCCACACCAATATCGTCGTCGCCGGGGCGGTCAGCGGCCTGCTGCTGCTGGTGGCCGGTGCTTCCGCCTGCTGTATCGCCGCGGCCGCGAAATGGCTGGTCGTGGGCAAGATCCCGGTGTCCGAACAACCGCTGTGGAGTTCGTTCGTGTGGCGCAACGAGCTCTCGGACGCATTCGTCGAAACCGTCGCCGCGCCCTGGTTCGCCAACGCCGCCACCGGCACCCCGGTGCTGAATCTGTGGCTGCGGATGCTCGGGGCCAAGATCGGCCGCGGAGTGTGGTGTGAAACCTACTGGCTCCCCGAAGCCGACCTGGTGACCCTCGGCGACGGCGCCACCGTCCAGCGCGGCTGCGTGGTCCAGACCCACCTGTTCCACGACCGCGTCATGGCGATGGACCACGTCACCCTGGAAGCCGGCGCGACCCTGGGTCCGCACTGCGTCGCCCTGCCCGCATCGGGCCTGGGCGAATCGGCCACCGTCGGCCCCGCATCCCTGGTGATGCGCGGCGACGTCGTCCCCGCCCACACCCGCTGGCAAGGCAACCCCATCGCCCCCTGGAACGGGTGATCCGTTCCCGCGTCGCTAATTTCGTCGCGCTTATCGGTTGTCGCGATATCCGATAAGCAGGACGAAGTCTGCGACGCGGGAAGGCCTATGAGTGGAGGAAGGTGCGGAGGGCGGCCGCGAGGTGGGCGGGCTGGTCTTCGGGGATCAGGGTGCCGGAGTCTTCGATCTCGATCAGGTGAGCGTCGGGAAGGAGGTCTGCGAGGCGGCGGCCGTGGTCTTGCGGCATCATCGCGTCCTGGTTCGCCCAGACGACCAACGCCGGCTTGGTGAAGCCGCGCAAGCTCTCCGACCATTCCAGCAGCGTCTTGGCCGGCGGGGTGCCGGTCGCGAACGCGCGCAGGTCGCGGCGGATCGCCGGGTCCAGGCGCGCCGGATCGAACCAGGTGTCGAGGACGTCGTCGGGGATGCGGGTGCGGCTCACCGCACCCCAGGCTCGGCGGTTGTGCCGGAAGAACGACGTCCGCAGCAGTTGCATGAGCAGCCTGGCACCGCCGGGTACCCGGCACAGTAGTTCCGCCGGCCGAGCCTGTGGTGGCGGGAAATTGTCGAACGCCTCGCACGCCACGAAAACCAATCGCCCGACCCGCCGGTCGAGATTCTCCGAGACGATGAATTGTGCTCCACCCCAATCGTTCATGACGAGGGTGACGTCGTCGACATCGAGGGCGTCGAGGAAATCGGCAAGTATCGCGACCTGACCGCGATGGGTCAGATCCGTTCCCGGTTTCATCGGCGATCGATGCGCACCCATCGGCAAAGTCGGTGCGATGCAACGGAACTGGTCGTCGAGAAGCGGTATCACCTTGCGCCACTGGAGATGATTCATCGGGAAGCCGTGGGTGAACACCAGTGCCGGGCCGTCGCCGCCGGTGTCCTGGTAGTCGATCGGTCCGGCGGGGACCTCGATTCTGCTCAGCTCGATCGCAGCCATGCGGCCCACCTCACTCGGGAGTTGAATGATTGTTCTAGAACGATCATTCAAGCATACTGATCGTCGTACGTCGAGACCCGTGAAGGATGGACATGGCAGCCGACACCAGAGCGCGCATCGTGACCGCGGCCGGCGAACTGTTTCGCCGTCAGGGATACGCGGCCACCGGGCTGGCGCAGATCGCGACCGCGTCCGGCGCGAAGATCGGCTCGATCTACCACTTCTTCGCAGGCAAGGAGGCCCTCGCGACCGAGGTGATCGCGACGAGCGGGGCCGCATACGGCGCCTACGTGCTCGGCATCCTCGCCGACGGTCCCACCGACCCCGCCGAAGCACTCGCCTACACCTTCAACCGCGCCGCCGACGATCTCGTCGCCTGCGACTACGCCGACGCCTGCCCCATCGCCACCCTCGCCGCCGAGGTCGCGAGCACCAACGACCCCCTGCGGCAAGCCACATCAGAGGTGTTCGGCACCTGGCTCGACGGCCTCACCCTCTGGTGCACCCAGATCGTCGACCCCCCCGCCGCCAGCGACCTCGCGACCACGATCCTGGCAACCCTCGAAGGCGCCTTCATCCTCTGCCGCGCCCGCCGCGACCCCGAACCCCTACGAGCCGCCGGCCGCTCCCTCGCCACCCTCGCATCATCGACGCATGAGACTCGCGCGTCGTGAACTTCGTCGAACGCGGAAGTGGGGTCAGATGGCGACGTCTTGGCGCCAGGAGGGTGACAGGCGGAAACGTAAGGGGCGCTTCGTGACTGTCTCGATGATGCCGGCGTCTACCGGCTGCTCGATCCGTTTGCGGACGAACTGTTTCGACTTGCCTGCCGCGGCGGCGATCTCGTCCAGCGTGATCGCGCCGCCGGGACCGAACAAGACCGCCTGACCGACGATGAACACGATGTTCCGGGTGGGATCGTCCTCAAGCGGCAACTCCCCGATGACATCGGAAAGCCTGCGCAAGCCGGTCAGGCGATCTACCAAATCGGATTCCAGTCGGCTCTGCGCCGACGCGATGATCTCCAGCATCGCCACCACGAAAGGGGTGACATCACCACGGTTGAGCGGGTTCTCGACGTCGGCGAAGGCGCGGTAGTAGCGGTCCTTGTCGTCGGCGATGGTCGCCGACAGCGACAGCCAGGCGACCGGAGTCAGCGACCGGCTGAGTTCGACGGCCAGCAGGAAGCGCCCCGTGCGGCCGTTGCCGTCGTAGAACGGGTGGACGTTCTCGAAGATGAAATGGGCGACCACGGCCCGGACGAGCTGCGGGATCTCATCGTCGCGGGACTGCTCGAGCATCGTGGTCAGGCCCGCATTGATCGCCGATTCGGGAACGACCCCCGAATGCACAGCCTTCTGACCCGAGGTGATCGTGACCGGGCCCGTGCGGAACCGTTCACCGTCGGGAGCGTCCTCGTCGCGCACCTCACCTGCGGTCACCGAGTCGTATATCGACCGGATGTCATCAAGGTTCTCCGGACCGGTCACCGTCTCATCACCAAGGCTCGAGTACAGCCGCACCATCTCCTTGAACCGCCTGGTCCCGACGGTGTCGTCGTCCCGGAGCGCGTCGAGCGCCTCGCTGATCTCCTGGCGCGACGAGTGGACCGCCTCGATCTCGTTGGTGGCCTGGATCTCCTCGATGATCATCGACTCGAGGTAGTGCGCACGGGCCACACCTGGCAGCGCCGACCATTGGCCCCGGATCGTCGACTCCAAGCTCATGACGCGCTCGATGAGCACCGCGATCTCCGGTGTGATGAGGCAGAACATCGCGTGATCTCCGATGGAGAAGTCCCAGGTGACCGCGGCCGGTGACGTCCGGCGCGCGGCCTCCTCAGCATCGGCGGCCACCCGATCCTTGATGTGAAAAACTGCCTTCAGAGTGCGATACGACACCGACTACCTCCCCCTATTTGCTCTGAGTGCCAATCTAGACCAAATAGAGACCGAGATGGCGGGTGTATTTGATCTTGCGATCGGTGACGGAGCAATGTCGTCTCACCGGGTTTCGGTCGTCGGGCGACCTCGCGCCGCAACCGGTGGAGGGGCCGACGTTCCGCCCGAACGGGCGGTGGCGACGTTCTGTGACGTCGCTCAAATCGCGGCGTGTGGGGTTTGCTATCGCACATCGGTGACTTACATTGACCACAATCGCCGAACGAGCAAGGAAGGGATGGGTACGCACATGCGCGAGCAGAATCTGGCACGAACCGCGTGGTCGGCCGGGGCGCAGGCGTACCAATCCGGGCGCACCGCGTCCGCCACCATGCAGTTCGAACACGCCGTCGCCATCGACGACGGCATGGCCGATGCCTGGCTGGGGCTGCACGCGCTGTCGCACCGGCCCGACGAGGCGCTCGCGCAGATGGTCCGCCACTCCCACCGCTTCGGCGAGGAACGCCGCCGCGCCGACGTCGGCCTCGACTCCCGGTTCGTGATCGGACCGTACGTCACCTACCGTCTGAGCAGCCACGACGACCTCTGGTCGGCCGTCGCCGCATCGCACATCACCAACAAGGAACACAGCCTCGCCCACTCGGCCATCGCGCGCGTGACCCCGGGCACCGAACAATACATCTACCTGCGGGGTTACCACGCCTACGTGACGGGCGAACGCGACGACGCGATCGCCATGCTGCGCCGGGTCATGGGCCGCGACAAGTACCTCGACGCGTCCGCGCGACTGCTCAGCGCGATCCTGCTCGCCGAGGCCGGCGCGATGGCACCGGCCAAGGGCTACCTGAACTCCCTGCTCGAACAGGAATTCCTGCCGCAGATCCACGCCGAGGCGCTGCTGGTTCGGGGCCTGATCACCCGCGCCGAAGACGCCGAGGCCGCGGCGATGAACGACTTCCATCACGCATACGCGCTGCGCCCCGACCTGCCCGGCCTCAAAGAGGCGATGGCCGGCCGCGAGGCGACGCCCCGGATCGCCGTCACCCGGGCCACGGCAGCCGCCCCGGACACGTCCGCCCCCGTCGCCGAACCGGAGGCCAAGCACGCAGCCGACTCGGTCGACACCCTCGAAGCTGTACTCGCAGACCTCGACGGCCAGGTCGGGCAGGAATCCATCAAACAGCAGGTGCGCATCATCATGGCGCAGACCCGCGCCCAGATCGCCCGCCGCAACGTCGGCCTGCCACAACCCCGGACAACCGAACATTTCGTGTTCACCGGCCCGCCCGGCACCGGCAAGACCACCATCGCCCGCATCATCGCCCGCCTCTACAAGACGCTCGGCATTCTCGACGGCGGACACGTCGTCGAGGTGGACCGGTCCGGGCTCATCGGCCAGTACCACGGGCACACCGTCGCCCAGACCAAAGCCAAACTCGACGAGGCGATGGGCGGGGTGCTGTTCATCGACGAGGCGTACACCCTGCACACCGAAGGATTCACCGACGGCGACCCGTACGGCGCCGAGGCCATCGACACCATCCTCAAACGGATGGAGGACGACCGCGACCGATTCGTCGTGATCGCCGCAGGGTATCCCGAACCGATGCAACGTTTCCTCGACTCCAACCCGGGTCTGCGCTCACGTTTCACCACCACCATCGACTTCGCGGCGTACTCGGCGACCGACCTGGTCAAGATCGCCGACTCGATGGCCGCCGCATCGGGTGACCGGCTCACCCGCGACGCATACGGCGTGCTGGAGAACATCCTGGCCGTGCTCGACGCTCAGGGCCGTCTCAAGGATCCGTCGTTCGGCAACGCCCGGTTCGTGCGCAACCTGATCGAGAACGCGGCCCGGCAGCGCGATCTGCGCCTGTTCGCCGAGGTCGACGGCCTGCCCCCCGGTACCGACGAACTGACCACCATCACCTCCGACGACATCCGGGCCGCGGCGGGCGCGCTGCGCTGATCCCTCTGCCGACGGTGGTGGACATTGTCGTCTCACCGGGTTTCGAGACTCATCGCCCAACGACTCTTCGCACCTCGGCCGGCAGAGGGGACGGCGTCAGCCGTTGAGCTTCTTCTTGACCTTCGTGTACATCATGGTGCCCGCGGAGAACTTGCTGCCCTGCGCGAAAGTGATGGCCAGCAGGCCGGCGATGAGGGCCAGCGGATACTCGAAACCGCCCTCGGAGTTCCAGAAGCCGGCGTCGAGGTGGGAGAAGTAGATGGCGCCGGCGATGTCGACGATGAGCAGCAGACAGATGATCGGCAGGACCAGCCCGACGATCAGCGCGAGGCCGCCCAGCAGCTCGACCCACGTCGAGAACTGGGCCGCGTACTCGGGATACGGAATCCCCATCACATCGAAATCCCTTGTCACCTGACCAATTCCGGTGACGCGTAGCTTCTGCCAGCCGTGCATCACAAAAATGAACCCCAGGATCAGGCGCGAAACGAGAAGCGCGTACCCGTTGATGCCCTTGACCATCAGTCCTCCACTCCACCAATGCTGTGTCGAGAATATGCGCCACCACCGACACTCAGCCGCACCACACGCCCCATCCGACACAGCTAACGCACAATTCACCCGGCCGACAGCCCGGACACACCAGCACCAGCCGGGTGCCGATACCGCGCTGAGGGTAACGTGAGTGAGCGCACTGTCCCGGGCGACGGATCACGTGTGCGGGGGACCAGATCGACCAGCGAAGGAGCGATGCGTGCCGGGTAAGTCGGGCCGCCGAGCACCGGGAACACCCCTGCTCGGCGCACCATCGGACGCACTCGATCCGTATCTGCCGCGCAACGGCAACCTGGGGTTCCGGGTGCTGCGCTACGACCTCGAACTCGAATACAAGGTGTCCGGCAACCGGCTCGACGGCACCGCCACGCTCACCGCGGCGTCGTATCGGGAGCTGCGCCGGTTCACCCTCGATCTCGCGGCCACCATGCGGGTGAGCCGGGTCACCGTCAACGACAAACGCGCCCGCTACAGCCACCGCGGCGGCAAACTCGCCATCACCCCCGACGCCGCGATCCCGCCCGGCGGCGCCATGACCATCGCCGTGCGCTATACCGGATCGCCGCGACCCGTGAGCGGCGCATGGGGCGAGGTCGGCTGGGAAGAACTCACCGACGGCTCGCTGTGCGCCAATCAGCCCAATGGGGCGGCATCCTGGTTTCCGTGCGACGACCACCCCAGTTGCAAAGCGCCGTACCGGATCTCGATCACCACCGACAGCCCGTACTACACCCTGGCCAACGGGACGCTCGTGGACAAGCGGATCCGCGGCTCGCGCACCACGTGGGTGTACCAGCAGGTCGAACCGATGTCGACGTACCTCGCGTCGGTGCAGATCGGCCAGTACAAGCGGGTCAGCTTGCGACAGAAGCCTTTTCCGGTGAGCGCGATCTACCCGCCACGGCTGGGCCGCAACTTCGGCGTCGACTTCGCCCGGCAGCTCGACATGATCGACGCCTTCACCGAGATGTTCGGGCCGTACCCGTTCCCCGGCTACACCGTCGTCGTCACCGACGATGAGCTCGACATACCCATTGAGGCACAAAGCTTTTCGACGTTCGGGGCCAATCATTGCGACGGCAGTCGCCAGTCGGAGCGGCTGGTTGCGCACGAGCTGGCCCACCAATGGTTCGGCAATTCCGTGACGCTGGAACGCTGGCGCGACATCTGGCTGCACGAAGGTTTCGCCTGCTATGCCGAATGGCTGTGGAGCCAGCGTTCGGGCGGGCCGTCGGCCGACGAATGCGCCCGCAAGTACTACCAGAAACTGGCCGCGACGACGGTCCGGGTGCCGCTCGCCGACCCGACCCCCGCCAAGATGTTCGACGACTGGGTGTACAAACGCGGCGCCATCACCCTGCACGCACTGCGCCTGCGCATCGGTGACGGCAACTTCTTCGCGCTCATCCGCCGGTGGACCGAAAAATACCGGTACGGCACCGCCACCACCGAGGACTTCATCTCCCTGGCCGCCAACTACTCCACCGCATCACTCGGCGAACTGTGGCAGCAATGGCTGTTCACACCCGCCCTGCCGCCCTACCCCGGCACCGGCCGATGACGATTCTTCCCTGATCCCGATGGGGAGGGTGACGGGGGCGACGATCGTCGCGGCGGCGTCGGGGTATCTGGTGCTGGTGCTGGCCGCGCGTGACCTCGGGGCGACCGGGTACGGGGTGTTCGCGGTGTTCTGGGCGGCGTACGGGATGGTCACCGGCACCCAGAACGGTCAGCTGCAGGAGACCGCGCGGGCCGTGGCGGGCGGGGATCGCAATGGCGGTGACCGCGATGGGGGCCGGCCGGTGCGGGTGAACGCGGCGATCGGGCTGGGGCTGGCCGCGGTCGTCGCGCTCAGCTCACCGCTGTGGGCGACGCACCTGTTCGCCGACGACACCTGGTTGTCGGTGGGGCTGCTGACGGCGGGCGTCGCGGGGTTCGCGATGTACGCGCACCTGTCCGGGGTGCTGTCCGGGTCGGGGCGCTGGCCCGTATTCGCGGCGCTGCTGTGCGTCGACGCGCTGATCCGCCTGGCCGCGGCCGTCGTCGCGACCGTCGCAGGCTGGGGGTTGCCCGCGTTCCTGACGATCACCGTGCTGGGGACGCTGTCGTGGATCGTCATCGTCTGTGGGTCGTCGTCGGCCCGGGACGCGATGGGGCTGCCCGGGGACGCCGGTGATCGGGCACTGACCGTCAACACGCTGACCGCGATGGCCGCTGCTGCGGCGGCGGCGGTACTGGTGATGGGCTTCCCGGTGCTCATCAACCTGACCCGCCACCACGGCGACGCCGCCGACGTACGCGGCGCGATCATCCTCGCCGTCACCCTCACCCGGGCCCCGCTCCTGGTGCCACTGAACAGCTTTCAGGGGGTGCTGATCACCCGGTTTGTCGCCGCCCGCGACCATCTCGCCCGGGCGGTGGCCGTGCCGGTGGGTGCGGTCGCCGCCATCGCCCTGGTCGGTGCGGGTCTGGCGTGGGTGATCGGGCCATGGCTGCTGACCTCTGTGTTCGGTGCCGACTTCGAACTGAGTGGGGCCGCGCTCGCCGGATTCACCGTCGGCGCCGGATCGCTCGGGGTACTCACCGTGACGGGCGCCGCCACAATATCGGCAGACCTGCACCGCTGGTACGCGGGCGGTTGGTGGGTGGCCACCGCGGCCTCCGTGCTGCTGCTGACGGTGCCGGCCGGTCAGGTCACCCGGGTGACGCTCGCGCTGGTCGTCGGGCCGCTCATCGGCGTCGCGGTACACGTGGCCGGGCAAAGTCCGCTGCGCTCCGGGCGATCGCACGTAGCCGGGCCAGGCCGTGATGCAGACGCGAGGTGAGATGCACCTTCGCCGCCCGCTCGGCACGTGACCAACCCAGCGCCGCATAACGACGGGCCTCGGCGTCGAAGAACGCCGACTCCTCGATGAACCGGTCACCGTCTGCGGCGAGCACCGAACTCACCGACGCGGCATGCCGGCGATAGGAGAACACCACCCGCGGGTCGTATACCAGCGACGCCCCGCCGACCGTCAGATCGAGCAGCAACGCGAGATCGAGCACGACGTCCAGGCCCTGCCGGAAACCCTGCTCACCGACCTCCCGTACCACCTCCGTGCGCCACAGCAACGACGGAAAGTACGTCCAGTTGCCATGCAACAGGCTCACCGCCAGATCCTGCCCCGACAACACCGACGCCTCGCGCGGGGCCAGCCGATGCTTGACCCGGTCGCCCAACGGACGCACCACCGCACCTGCGTCATCGATGATCTGCACCCCCGGCGCGATCACCGCCGCCCGCGGATACGTGCCCGCCAACTCCACCACCCTGGCCAGATAGCCCGAATGCATCACGTCGTCGCACCCCATCACCACGAAATACTCCGCGGTGACCAGCTCGACGCACCGCCGGAAATTGACGTTGACGCCCAGATTGGTGTCGTTGCGCAGATACCCGACCCGATCGTCGGCCAGCGACTCCAGCCAGCGGCGCGGGGCGTCGTCGGGATAGCAGTCGTCGACGACGGTGATCCGGAAATCGCGGTGCGTCTGATACAGGACACTGAGAACCGCCTGCCGCAACTGGGTGAAATCCCCGTAGAACGGCATCATGACGTCGACCAGCACCCGACCAACAGTAGTGGGTCCGACTCCGTCCCGAAGGGTACGGGCGTGGCGGCGTCGGGCGGGGCGCCGCGAAGCGTAAAGTCGGGAACATGGTCGCAGGCCGTTCGCGGAATCCGCGGCCCGCAACCGGCGACGACAATTCCGGCAATGCGGATGTCTGGCTGATCGTGCCCGTGTACAACGAGGCACCGGTGATCGGCGACGTGATCGCGAATGCCTCCCACACCTTCGGCAACATCGTGTGCGTCGACGACGGCAGCACCGATGGCTCCGCGGAACAGATCAGGGCGGCGCAGCAGGTGGCGCCCGGGGTGCGGCTCGTGCGGCACCCCGTCAACCTCGGGCAGGGCGCGGCCATCCAGACCGGCGTCGAGTACGCGCGGGCGCGGCCGGGGGCACGGTACTTCGTCACCTTCGACGCCGACGGGCAGCACCGCGTCGACGACGTCGAGGCGATGATCGAACGGTTGCGTGCCGAGCCCGTCGATATCGTCATCGGTACGCGGTTCGGTGGGTCCCAGACCCTCTCGGTTCCGTTCCTGCGTCGGATCGTGTTGCGCAGCATCGTCTTTCTCAGTGTGCGCAATCGCCGGCTCGGACTCACCGACGCGCACAACGGATTACGCGCCTTCAACCGGACCGTCGCCGACGACCTCGATCTGCTGATGAACGGGATGAGTCACGCCACCGAATTCGTCGGCCTCGTCGACCGGCACAAATGGCGGGTCACCGAACAACCCGTCACCATCCTGTACACCGAATACTCACGCGCCAAAGGACAATCGCTGTTCAACGGCGTCAATATCCTGGCCGATGGCCTGCTGCACGCGCGGCTGAGGAGGTAACCCGATGCTCGTCATCCAGATCGTCCTGATCGCCGCCGCCGCAGGGCTGGTGTGGTTCTTCGTCACCAACCGCGGAAACTCGAAAGCGTCGGCCGGGTTCAAGCTGCTGTTCGTCGCGTTCGTGATGCTCGGGGTGTACGCCATGATCCGGCCCGACGACCTGACCGTCGTCGCCGGGTGGGTCGATGTCGGGCGCGGCACCGACCTCATGCTGTACTGCCTGATCATCGCATTCGCCTTCACCACCGTCGCCAGTTACCTACGATTCCGGGAGTTGGAGATCAGGTTCGCCCGGCTCGCCCGGGTGGTCGCGCTGCAGAACGCCGATGCGGAGGATCGGGAGTAGGGGTCACCGGACCCTTCGAGACGCGGTCGGCTCCTTCGTCGCGCGACAGCTCCTCAGGGATCAAGATGAGTGTCCGCGGTCAATTGTCCTGCCGCAAAACCGAAGCGGCCACACATCGTCACCCCCCCAAGACTCGAGCGGCCACACACTGTCACCCCAACACCCAAGCAGCCGCTCATCTTGATCCCTGAGGCCGAAGCGACGAAGGAGCGAGGGCCGCGTTGGGTCCGGTGACCTTTAGACACCTGACGGGACCACTCCCCGACCGACCCCGATGTCAGGTGAGAGACGCGAGGTAGGCGGCGACGGCGGCGTGGTCCGGGAGGAGGCCCGAAGCAGCGGCGTCGGCCAATGTGGGTGCTGCGGTGTCTTTTTCGGACAGCGAGTACGTGAGGGGGGTGCCATCGCGGGCGGTGGTGGGCCAGACGATACCCAGCGCCGGGTCGAGCGGGTTGATGCCGTGTTCGGCGGACGGGTTGTAGCCGGTCGAACAGAGATAGGTGACGGTGGAACCGTCTGCCAGGGAACAGAATCCGTGCCCGAGGCCCTCCGACAGGTACACGGCCCGGCGGTCGATGTCGTCGAGCAGCACCGTGTCGTAGGCGCCGAAAGTGGGTGAGCCGACCCGGATGTCGACGATCACGTCGAGGATCGCACCCGACGGACAAGTCACATACTTGGCCTGACCGGGCGGGACGTCGGCGAAATGAATACCCCGCAGTACACCCGCCGCCGACACCGACAGGTTGACCTGCGCGAGATCGAAACGATGTCCGACGACCCCCGAGAGCACCTCAGCCTTGAACGCCTCGGTGAACAACCCCCGCGAATCACCGTGCAGCGCAGGGGTGATCTCCCACGCCCCCGCGATCGACAATGGCCGAATCCGCATCAGAATCCCCTTCCACGCCCGAGAATATCGAGCAGATAATCTCCGTAACCGGATTTTCGTAACGGCTCGGCCCGCTCGCGCAGTTGATCGTCGTCGATAAAGCCACTGCGCCAGGCGATCTCCTCCGGGACCGCGATCTTCAGACCCTGCCGCTGCTCCACCGTCCGCACGAAGTTACCGGCGTCGAGCATCGAATCGAACGTACCGGTGTCGAGCCAGGCGGTACCCCGCGGCAACACCTTGACGGACAGCTTTCGCCGTTCCAGGTAATACGAGTTGATATCGGTGATCTCGTATTCGCCTCGCGCGCTGGGCTTGAGGCTCCGCGCGATATCGACCACCTCGTTGTCGTAAAAGTACAGCCCGGGCACCGCATAGTTGGATTTGGGACGCTGCGGCTTCTCCTCCAACGACCGCGCCACCCCGTGCTCGTCGAAGTCGACCACACCGTAGGCACCCGGATCGGCCACCCAGTATGCGAAGATCGCGCCGCCGTCGATGCCGTCGAAACCCCGCAACCGGCTGCCCAGACCGGGACCGTAGAAGATGTTGTCGCCCAGGATCAGTGCCACCGACTCGTCGCCGATGTGGTCGGCGCCCAGGATGAACGCCTGCGCCAGGCCGTCGGGCGACGGCTGCGCCACATACGACAGGTTGATGCCGAACTGTTCGCCCGTGCCGAGCAGGTACCGGAACGCGGACTCGTCGTGTGGGGTGGTGATGATCAGGATGTCGCGGATACCGGCCAGCATCAGCGTCGACAGCGGGTAATAGATCATCGGTTTGTCGTAGACGGGGATGAGCTGTTTGCTCACCCCCTGCGTGATCGGGTGCAGCCGCGATCCCGTTCCACCTGCCAGAATGATTCCACGCACGAGGGCCAGCGTAAGGCATGACCGGTCCGGCCATCGGTACCCTGGGGCCCGACAGCAACGGGCGGGAGAGGGTTTCGAATGCGCATACTGGTCACCGGGGGGGCGGGGTTCATCGGCGGCAACTTCGTGCTGCGCACGCTCGCGACCCGGCCCGACGCCGAGATCACCGTCATCGACAAGTTCACCTACGCCGCCAACCCGGCCGCCCTCGACTCCGTCGCCGACCGGATCTCCCTGGTCAAGGCCGACATCGCCGATACCGAGGTGGTCGACGAGTTGGTGGGCAAGACCGACCTGGTTGTGCACTTCGCCGCCGAATCGCACAACGACAACGCCCTGGCCGACCCGACGCCGTTCGTGCAGACCAACCTGATCGGTACGTTCGCGCTGCTCGAAGCGGTACGCAGGCACAAGGTGCGCTACCACCACATATCCACCGACGAGGTGTACGGCGACCTCGAACTCGACGACCCGGCCCGCTTCACCGAGGCCACCGCCTACAACCCGTCGAGCCCGTACTCGGCCACCAAAGCCGGCAGCGACATGCTGGTGCGGGCGTGGGTGCGCTCGTTCGGGATCGCCGCCACCATCTCCAACTGCTCCAACAACTACGGGCCGTACCAGCACGTCGAGAAGTTCATTCCCCGGCAGATCACCAACGTGTTGTCGGGGGTGCGGCCGCGGCTGTACGGCGACGGACGCAATGTGCGCGACTGGATTCACGTCGATGACCACAACGACGCCGTGTGGGCCATCATCGACCGCGGCTCGATCGGGGAGACGTACCTGATCGGCGCCGATGGCGAGGTGGACAATCGGGCCGTCGTCGAAACCGTCCTCGACCTGCTCGGACAGCCTCGGGATGCGTTCGATTTCGTCACCGACCGGCCCGGCCACGACCGGCGCTACGCCATCGACCCCACCCGGCTGCGCACCGAACTCGGCTGGACCCCGCAGTACGTCGACTTCCGCTCCGGCCTGGCCGCCACCATCGACTGGTACCGCGCGAACCCCGGCTGGTGGGCGTCCAGCAAGGTGGCGGCCGAGGCGCAGTACGCGAGAACCGAGCGCGTCCTGTGACGGTTGCGTCATGGCTGTCGGGTCACCGGACCCTTCGTGACGCTCGCTCGTCCCTCGCATCGCCCTCAGGGATCAAGAAGGCCATCACGCGACCTCATAAATCACACAACCGGCGCAACCAGACATCTTGATCCCTGAGGCCAGCGACACAGGCACCTAACGAATCCACCTCAGCCAGGGCAAATCACACAACCGGCGCGACCAGACATCTTGATCCCTGAGGCCGATGCGAGGGACGAGCAAGGGTCTCGAAGGGTCCGGTGAGACAGGCGCCTGACGAATCCACCTCGGACCGGTCAGTCGAGGGGGACCACCTGGTCCAGGAAGTCGACCTGGTCGGCGATGACGGCCTCGAAGGCGTCGCCGACGTAGATGTCGAAGTGGCCCTCGTCGTAGCGTTTGAGGGTGACCTTCGGGTTGGACTCGGCGGCCTTGATCGTCGGGCCGGCGGGCGCCACGGAGTCACGGTCGCACACGCACACCAGCGTCGGGGCGTGCGCCTTGCGCAGGGCGCGGGCGGGTGACAGCAGCGGGATGACCAGGCCGATGCGGGCGGCGACGGCATTGGTGAAGTCGTGGCCGTCGGGCACCAGGGCCAGGTAGCCCTCCGTCACGTCGGGGGCGGTCATCAGGGCCGTCGTGCCGGGATCGCCGGCCAATGCGACCCGGACCGGGCCGCGGCGCGCGACGGCCGAGATCACGTCGGCGACGGCCAGCGCCGTGACCCTCGCCACGACCAGCGGTTCCATCACCCGCAGCGACGCCAGCCCGCTGGTGAACGGGCACTGCGAGATCACCGCGGCCACATGTTGCCCGGCACCCACCGCCAAGACATGACCGCCGCCGAACGAGGTGCCCCACAGCACCACCCGCGAGCCGTCGACCTGCGGCAATGACCGCGCGAACGCGATCGCCGCCGACCAGTCGGCGCGCTGGCGGCGCACCGAGAGCAGTCCACGCGGCTCGCCGTCGCTGTCGCCGAAGTGCCGGTAGTCGAACACGAGGCACGCGTAGCCGGCGTCCGCGAAACGTTCGGCGAACGCACCCAGACGCATGTGCCGGACCCCGCCCAGACCGTGCGCCATCACGATGATCGGCGGGCGGGCACCAGCATCGGGCTCGTACAGCCAAGCCCGGCAGGTCACTCCGCCGGAGGTGAACTCGACGTCCGAACGCTTCATCACATCACTCCCCGACCGACCACCACATACCGAACTCACACCCTACGCCGAGCAGGTTGACAGTGATCGCACCCATGGCACGCCTACTCTGGATAACCATGCGAGTACTAGTGAGCGGCGGCGCCGGCTACATCGGGTCCCACACTGTGGTGCAGTTGGCCGGGGCCGGGCACGACGTGGTGGTGGTCGATGATTTCAGCAATTCCAAACCGACCGTCGTCGGCAGGCTCGAAGCCCTCACCGGCACGTCCATCCCGGTGCACGGTTTCAACCTCACCGACCCGGACAAGACCGAACAGTTCTTCGCCACCGAGCCGATCGACGCGGTCATCCACTTCGCCGGATTCAAAGCCGTCGGCGAGTCGGTGGCCAAACCGCTCGACTACTACCAGAACAACCTCGACTCGACGTTCTCGCTGCTACGGGCGATGAACGCGCACGGCGTGCGGCGGCTGGTGTTCTCGTCGTCGGCAACCGTGTACGGCGCTGAGCCGGTACTGCCGATGACCGAGGACCTGCCCACGTCGGCGACCAACCCGTACGGGTGGACGAAGGTGATGATCGAGCAGGTGCTGCGCGATGTGGCCGCCTCCGACGACGCCTGGCGGATCGCGGCGCTGCGCTACTTCAACCCGGTCGGTGCCCATCCGAGCGGCACGATCGGTGAGGACCCGAGCGGTATCCCCAACAATCTGATGCCGTTCGTCGCGCAGGTGGCGGTCGGCCGGCGCGACAAACTGTCGGTGTTCGGCGACGACTACGACACTCCCGACGGCACCGGCGTGCGCGACTACATCCACGTCGACGACCTCGCGGCCGGTCACATCGCCGCCCTGGACCGGATCTCCGCCACCGACGAACCGTTCTCGGTATGGAATCTCGGTACCGGGCAGGGTGTTTCGGTGCTTGAAGTGATCACCGCGTTCGAAAAGGCAAGCGGGCGGCCGATTCCGTACGAGATCGCCCCCCGACGGGCCGGTGACATCGCCGCCTCATACGCCGACGCTGCCCGCGCCAATAACGAATTGGGTTGGGCCGCAACCAAAACCATCGACGATATGTGCGCCGACACCTGGCGCTGGCAGTCGGCCAATCCCAACGGCTACCCCGACGCCTGACCCCGACCCTCCTATACCCGTCCCCGCAGCACGTCGTCGTCGACCTTGTAGACGCTCACGTTGCCCCGGTGGAATACCTTGGCCAACCCGGGCGGGGTGTGGCGCCGCAACGCAAGGAACGGGTCGCCCTTGCGCCGGTGGTCGGGTTCGGGGACGCCGTTCTGGAACTCCCAGTAGCTCGGCGGGCTGTCGATGACGAAGCGGATGTGCATGTCGCGGACCAACTGGTCGACGTGCGGGTCGCGGCCGATGTTCGGGGTGCCCCAGTACACCTGACGCTGGCGCGGGGACCACTTGTTGGCGCGGTAGAACGGGAACAGCGGGGTGAGCCCGGTGACCGGATAGATCCAGCCGGTCCCCTGATCGAGATTGTTCAGGATCAGCGACCCGCGGGCGCCGGGCTGCTCGGCGAGCCAGTGGTAGGCGGCGAGGTCGTCGGGACCGATGCGTTTGGGAGTGCGCTGGCGTGCGGCGGTGAAGGAATTGTCGTGGTAGCTGCCCACCGCGACACCCGCGATCACCGCGACCACCAGCACGAATGCCGCCGGAACCGCCCACATCCGCAACGGTTCTCGATGTCGCCACCGCTCGACTGCCCACAGCACCACGACCCCCACGCAGACACCCGCGGCGGCCGCCGAGAACATCGCCACCACGAACGTCAGCCGGTGACCGGAGTTGTAGAAGTAGCCACCGAACGCGCTCAGCACACCGTCGAGCGGGCCGAGCGGTACCACGGAATTGGCGGTGACCAGGACGAACAGCGCCCACGTCGCCAGCGCCGACCAGCATCGCCACCCCGCCAGCACGATCAGTCCGAGCAGCGTCGGGAGCACCAGCCACCACAGCGGATAGCGATGCTCGAGGGGGGCGGTGCCGTTGAACACGGCCTGTCCCAGCGCCTGCCACACGGTCGCGGTGTCGTCGCGGGATTCGAACCCGGACAGCTCGTTGTTCTCGGCGATCTTGGTGGTGCCGTAGATGACGGGGGCGATCAGCACCAGCGCCGTCGCACCGATCAACGCCAGCGTTCCGGTAGTACGCAACCGTCCGGTCGCCTCGATCAGCCACCACAGCCCGACGATCACCGCGACCAGGATCAGGCCTGACGGATGGGTCGCGGTGACACCGGAGATCGCGAGCGCGGCCACCGCGATGCGTCTGCGGTCGCGGGTCGCGCCGATCGTCAGGACCGCGGCGATCGGCGCCATCGACACCCCCACCGCATTCGGCACCGACGTCGTGGCGACCTCCACGTACGGCAGCGACGGGAACAGCGCCGACACCGCGGCGGCGATCCCGGCCACCTGCGCCGACGGCGTCGGGGCCAGCCGATGCCGGGCACACCAGTAGGCCAGGGCGGCCACCCCGAACGGCACCGTGACGGCCAGGACCGCCGGTGAATAGGTGTTGTACTGCTCGACCGGATTGGTGCCGGTGACCGGCATCAGCACCGCGCCGAGCGCGTGCCAGGTGTTGGGGTAATAGTTGAAGCCGTGGGTGTCGACGTTCATCAGTTCGCCCATGCGCAGCGACGACGCCACCCCGGTCTCGCCGATGAATCGCAGCGAGCTCGCATGCCACAGCGCATCCCACACCTGGGTTATGTTGTTCAGCCCGGCGAATCTGGCGTTGACGATCGGGCGGACGCAGGTGACGACGATCGTCACCGCGGCCAGGCCGACACCTGCGGCCACCGCGAGCAGGCCGGACGCGTCCGGCACGGCGTCGTGACCCGGTAGCGCCGGTGGCCGGTTCCGGCGGGAGGCCACGCGGGCACCCAGCAGGCAGACCGCCGGGGTCAGCCCGAGCGCGGCCAGGGCTGTCGGCAGGTTCCACGGCACGTCGGCCAACCCGAGCAGCACCGACCACAACCCGACGATCGCGAACGTGACGGGCGGCCCGGCTGCGACGGCCACCGGCCACGGCAGATGCAAGGCACGGCCGGTGAGGGCGCCCGGCACCACCACCGCCACAGCGGTCACCACGGCCACCCACGCCGCCAACAACATCGGGATCCTCCTTCGGCAGCCCCGTCCGGCTACCGCAGGCTACTCCGCGACAGCGCGCACGTCGGTGACCCGGACGTGCACGGGGTTGAGCCGATGCGCCGCGACCACCACGACGAGGCTGGTCAACGCGGCGCCCACCCCCACACCGAACATCATCGGGTAGGTGACCGACGGCCAGGTCTCGGAGATGAACGCCAGCAGCATCGGCATCGCGAAACCGAGGTAGGTGGCCGAGTAGAACACCGCGGTCAGGCCGGCCAGGTTGTCGGGTGTGGCCAGTTGCTGCACCTCCAGCAGACCGGACAGGACGGCCATTCCGTAACCGCAGCCCAGCACCGCGGCGGCGACCAGGGCGACCCAGATCGACAGCGTCCGGGCGGTGAGCACCGACAGCCCCATTCCCGCGGCCACCAGGACCAGCGCGAGCACCGCGCCGCGGACCGTGCCGGGCCGGGCGATGTGCCGCCCGACGACCTGGATGCCGAAGCCGACACCGAGCCCCAACAGGCAGCACAGCCCGGCGAACGCGATCGGGGCGCTCGAGGTCTTGTCGGTCATCAGTGACGGGATGATCGCGTAGGCCGTCGCGCAGGCCCCGAACACCCACGGCGCGACCGGCAGGACGATGAACAGGAACCGCGGATGCGCGAGGCCGGTGATCGGCAGGTCGTCGACGAGGCTGCCCGCGGACCTGTTGCGCGGCCGGGTCTCGGGTGCTCGCGGCAGCAACGCGAGCGCGATCACCGACAGCGCGATGTTGACCGCGTAGGCCAGCACGTGCGGCCAGGGTGCCCATTGCGCGAGCACCGCGGCCAGCCCGGCACCCAGACCGAAACCGGCGGTCAGGCTCATCGCGGCGCGTGTCGCCGCCCGGTTTGCGGCGCCCTCGCGGCGGCTGATCTCGGCGATCCAGCTGCCGCCGACGGCCATCGACAGGCCCAGCGCCACGCCACTGAACACGCGGCCGAGCGACATCAGGGTCAGCGATTGGGAGCCGAGCGCGAGCAGCACCGAACCGAGGGCGGCGAAGACCGGTGCCGGGAACATCAGGGGACGACGGCCCAGCCGGTCCGACAGCGGGCCGCCGATCAGCAGTGCCGGAACGATCCCCAGCACATAGGTGAACAGCAGGCCGTCTACGGCGACGTCCGAGAGTGATCCGTCCTGGCGGTACATCACCAGCAGCGGAGTGAACTCGTTGCCGCCCCACGCCGACGCGAACACGGCGAGGGAGACGGGGATCCAGCGGCCGGTTCCGGGTGCGGTGCTGCCGGGCGTCGAGGTCGACAGCGCCTCATCCGACTTGGACACGACTTGAACTGTAGATCGCTCGCCAGGTGCTTTGCCACCGTGAATGCAGGGAGGCCTGCACACCGGACCAGCGGGAAGTGCGATAATCACATCCGCGATGCGACGCGCATCACACGCGCACACGCACACCATGCGAGCCCACCCACGCTCAAACGCACACGCGAGCAGCGGCAATGCGAGAAGTCCGCAGCACAGCCGTCATCGCGCACTGACAGACTCGCCCCCGGGCCCAACCAGGGGCGAGAACAGTAGTCCGGTGCACACCGGACCTTGAGGGAGGACCACCGTGACCAGCACGGCCAGCAACAACTCTGCATCCGACGCCACGACCGGGGCGCCCGGGCAGCCGACGATCGCCGAACTGCCCATCACCGACGACGAGATCTTCCTCGCACACGTCGGCGGCAAACTGTCCGTCGAACTGCGCTCGCCGATCGACACCCAGCGCGACCTGTCCATCGCCTACACGCCCGGCGTCGCGCAGGTCTCCCGCGCCATCGCCGCCGAAACCGAACTCGTCGACAAGTACACCTGGACCGAACGGCTCGTGGTGGTCGTCAGCGACGGGTCGGCGGTGCTCGGCCTCGGCGACATCGGCCCCCGGGCCTCGCTGCCCGTCATGGAAGGCAAGTCGGCGCTGTTCCGCTCGTTCGCCGGCCTCAACTCCATCCCGATCGTGCTCGACACCAAGGATCCCGACGAGATCGTCGAGACCCTGATCCGGCTGCGCCCGAGCTTCGGCGCCGTCAACCTCGAGGACATCTCCGCGCCGCGCTGCTTCGAGATCGAACGCCGCGTCGTCGAGGCCCTCGACTGCCCGGTCATGCACGACGACCAGCACGGCACCGCCATCGTGACCCTGGCCGCACTGCGCGGGGCGGTCACGGTCCTCGGCCGCGACATCGCCGACCAGAAGGTCGTCATCTCCGGTGCCGGTGCGGCCGGTGTGGCCTGCGCCAACATACTGCTCGCCGCCGGTGTGAAGGACATCGTCGTCCTCGACTCCAAGGGCATCGTCAGCCGGGACCGCGACAACCTCAACGAGTTCAAGGAAGAACTGGCCGGACGTACCAATCCGCGTGAGCTGCGCGGCGGACCCGCCGAGGCCCTCGCCGGAGCCGACGTGTTCATCGGGGTGTCCGCGGGCACCATCGCCGAAGAACTCATCGCCACCATGGCGCCCGACCCGATCATCTTCGCGATGTCCAACCCGGACCCGGAGATCCGTCCCGAGGTGGCCGCCAAGTACGCGGCGATCGTCGCCACCGGCCGCAGCGACTTCCCCAACCAGATCAACAACGTGCTGGCCTTCCCGGGCGTGTTCGCCGGAGCGCTCGACGCCGGCGCCAAGCGGATCACCGAGGGGATGAAGATCGCCGCAGCCGACGCCATCCTGTCGGTGGTCGCCGACGACCTGCGTCGCGACCAGATCGTCCCCAGCGCACTCGACCGCCGGGTGGCACCCGCGGTGGCCGCGGCCGTCGCCGAGGCCGCCCGTGCCGAGGGCGTCGCCTGACGGTCCGGTTGTAGTTCAAGAACCGCCCCCGATCGGGTTGCTGCTGCGTATGTGCATCAGTGCCCTGCTCGGGGGTGGTTTTTGTTCAGGTCAGGCCGAGTTCGGCGGCGATCTTGCTGATCGCGTTCGCCAGGTCCACGTCCAGTTCGGTGAGCGCGCCCACGCTGTGGGTCATCAGCGCCAGATACACGCTCGAGTACCGGATGTCGATGTCGGGGTGGTGGTTCAGATCCTCGGCGGCATCAATGATGCGCGCCACGAACTCCCCTCCCCTGACCATGTTCGACGTCGCATAATCGGCGACCAGCATCCCGTCGGCCACCTGCCAGGGCTCCGCGACGGACGACGCTGCCTCGCGTTCGGAAATCGGTAAAGCGGACATGTCCATAAGGGTGCCCTAACGCCCCCTGGCATTGGAAGCGCGCCACGCGGGCCCGTTTTTGTTCCGGCGTCGCCAGTCGCTACACTCGTACCCGCTGCCCAGCGCAGCACGCCGCCTTAGCTCAGTCGGTAGAGCGATTCACTCGTAATGAATAGGTCAGGGGTTCGATTCCCCTAGGCGGCTCAGAAAGAGCAGGTCAGAGCCGGTCTCCCACACCAGGGAAACCGGCTCTTTTTGCTGTATCCGATGCTGATCCATCACTCTTCCGTCGCGGTGCGCAACCCCTGGATCTTCTCGATCATGCAGATTGCATGCTAGCGTCATGATATGAGTAACCTGCAGATTCGGAACCTGCCCGACGACCTCCACGCACAGCTCAGCGAGCGTGCCGGCCGTCTGGGAGTGTCCATGTCGGAGTACGTGACCCGACTTCTGCGCGACGACCTCAGCCGCCCCATGTTCGACGACTGGGCCGCGTCCATCACCTACGACACTCCGCTGCGACATATCGATACGCTGAGCGCACTCGATGCCGTCCGGGACGAATACGATCCGCCCCGGTGAAACGAGTCATCGACGCGAGCACATTGGTCGACGCGCTCCTTCCGGTCGAAGCTCAGCTCGCCGCACGACGAACGATGAAAGATCACAAGTTGTGGGCTCCGTCGATCCTCGACATGGAAGTGATGTCGGCAGTGTGGCGGCTCGAGCGCACGTCCGCGATCAGTCCGCAGGAGGCATCCCGTGCGGTCCAGGGGCTCCGGACCGCACCCATCCGGCGGATCGACTGCGCGCTACTTCTCCCTGAAGCATGGGCGATGCGTACGTCGGTGCGGGTGTCCGACGCATTCTACGTCGCCACCGCCCGGCTACTGGGCGCCGATCTCGTCACCTCTGACGCTCGACTTGCACGGGCACACGCACTCGGGATCACGGTCATTCTGCCGGGCTGACCTCATCTCTCCGCAGGCGTACCGTGGGGAGATCCAT
This sequence comes from Gordonia sp. (in: high G+C Gram-positive bacteria), assembly GCF_020438995.1. Classification (GTDB taxonomy): domain Bacteria; phylum Actinomycetota; class Actinomycetes; order Mycobacteriales; family Mycobacteriaceae; genus Gordonia. The sequence goes on along the minus strand of NZ_JAGQTN010000250.1, from coordinate 5,222 downwards.
CCGAATCAGTGAGGCAGGCGTCCGCGCCGGCGCGCACATCGTCGGCGTCGCATCGACCGGAGGAGATGGCATGGGGAGACTCAGGCAAGTCCGTGTCGGCCATCTGGTCGTTCCAGATCGCCCGGACGATGTCGATCCGCAGTTCCGCGTCCTGCATGACGGCGAAATAGTTCGCCAGGGCCAGGCCACGCGGGCCCGCGTCGGCATGAAGGTCGATCATTCGGGCGACGAGCTTGGACTGCTCGCCGTAGATCGGGATCTGCGGTCCACGCGGCGCGATGAGACCGACGAAGTACAGTTTCTCCACCCCCTCCGGCAGGATTCCGCCGGCCCGCCTGCGGGGAACGCCTCCCTCGGATCCGCTACTGCCCGATCCGGACCTCGCCCCGCTGCTACAGGCCGATCCCGTCGTCAAGCACGAGACGATCACCCTGCCGGGTGGGCGTTTGATCGGTATCGACCCCGGGCACACCGAGTTCCCGTCGCTTCCGTGGCGGGCATTCATCATGGACGCGACGACGGTGACGGTGCCCGGCATTGCCGCCGACCCCCTCCGGTGAGGTAAGTGATCTACCTCACGGACTGTCACGCGCCGCGGCCGTACGGTGTCTCAGGGGTGTCCCGAATCGGAGATGCTCAGGAGATCACCATGAACACCACAGATCACGTCACCAGGATCGTCGTCGTAGGGGGCGGCTATGCAGGCACGATGGCCGCCAACCGGCTCGCCGGACAGGAGGGCTGCGACGTCGTGTTGCTCAATGCCCGGCCGCAGTTCGTCGAACGAATCCGGCTGCACCAGTGGGTGGCCGAGACCGGCGAAGCAGCCCACGACCTCGACGCGCTGCTCGGCGACGGGGTGCGGCTGGTGGTCGGGGTCGCGACGCTCATCGACACCGGACGGCGCCACGTCGTCCTGGAGTCGGGCGACGAACTGCCGTATGACCGGCTCGTGTACGCCGTCGGCAGTACGTCCAAGTCCGGTTTCGAGCATGCGTTCACCGTCGGCGACTGGGAGTCGGCTCAGCGACTGCGTGAGCATCTGGCGACCGAGCGGGGGCCGGTGACCGTCGTCGGCGGCGGGCTGACCGGCGTGGAGACCGCCGCCGAACTGGCCGAACAGGGCCTGCCGGTTCGGCTCGTGTGCAACGGCCCGCTCGTCCCGTCGTTCGGCGATCGGGGGCGTCGTGCCACCGCCCGGGCGCTCGACACGCTCGGGGTTCGGGTATTCGAGAACCGTCGCGTGGCCGCTGTGGGTCCGGGTTCGATCACCGTCGTCGGATCCGGTGCGGATGAGGAATGGCCCAGCGCCACCACGGTTCTCGCGACCGGATTCGATATCCCGCGACTGGCCGCCGACAGCGGTCTCACCACCGACCCCGACGGCAGGCTCGTCACCGACGAATCCCTCACCAGCGTCGATGATCCGCGCATCGTGGGTGCCGGAGATGCTGTGGCGCCGTCGAATACGCCGCTGCGGATGAGCTGCCAGGCAGCCATCCCGCTGGGTCTGCACGCCGCCGACACCGTCATCGCCGCCATCAATGGTGCTCCTGCGCAACCGATCCGGATCGGGTTCAGCGGCCAGAACGCGTCCATCGGCAGGCGTGCCGGTGTGATCCAAATGTGCCGCACCGACGACATGCCACGCTCGATGGTGATCAGTGGCAGGCTCGGTGCGTTCGTGAAAGAACAGGTGTGCCGCTTCGTCCTTCGCGGTATCGGCATCGAGGCCCGGCGGCCGGGCCGGATGCGCGGAATGTCCCGCAAACCACGGACCGCGGCCGAACTCGCCCAGGCGGTCGCGTCGTGACCGGAACCGATGCTCACGCAACGCAATTCACCCAGCTCCGGCCACTGCTGTTCACGGTCGCCTACGAAATCCTCGGCTCGGCGACCGAAGCCGACGACGTGCTGCAGGAAAGCTATCTGCGGTGGGCGCAGGTAGACCCGTCGACCGTCGGCAATGTGCGCTCCTATCTGGCGCAGATCGTCACCCGGCAATCGCTCAACATGTTGCGCTCGATGAGCCGGCGCCGCGAAGAATACGTCGGCCCCTGGCTGCCCGAACCGATCCTCATCGACGACGCCGACCCCGTCGACGACGTGGTGCTCGCCGAATCCGTGTCCACCGCGATGCTGATCGTCCTGGAAAGCCTAACCCCCGATGAGCGGGCCGTGTTCGTGCTGCGGGAGGTGTTCGCGTTCGGCTACGACGAGATCGCCGGTATCGTCGGCAAACCCACGGCCACCGTCCGGCAGATCGGGCACCGGGCCCGCAACCACGTGCATGCCCGCCGGCAGAAGTTCGCCCCCGTCGACGCCGCGCAGGCCACCGAGGTGGTCAACCGGTTCTTCGCCGCGGCACTGTCCGGCGACGTAGAGCAGCTGATGGCTGTGCTCGCCCCGGACGTGGTGTACCTCGCTGACAGCGACGGCAAGATGACCGCCGCCCGCAGGCCGGTGCGCGGCGCCAAGGCCGTCGCCCGGATGTTGCTCGGCCTGCTACGGATGTCGGGCGAGGACCTGCGGCTGGACGTCGGGATCTACAGCAGCATGCCCGGTTTCACCGTCCACTTCGACGGCAAACCGCAAGGCATCTTCGTTCTCGACGCCGTCGACGGGTTGTTGCAGAACGTGTACGCCATCCGCAACCCGGAGAAGTTTGCCGGGGCGGGCACGCCGCGGCCGATAGCGCGGTGAGTCGTCATAAACCCCACCGCTCAGGCCCGGCATGACAATTATTGCGATGCCGGGGCGCAGCGGTGGGGTTTCGGGCGAGCGCAGCGACGGGGGTTTGTCATGACGGGAGGGTCAGGCGCTGACCGGAGACAAGGTGGTCGGGGTCGGTTAAGCGGTTGGCAGCGGCGACTATGGCGATCCAGGTGTCCACCATGCCGGTGCCGTAGTGCTCGGTGCAGATGGTTCGCAGGGTTTGACCCTGTACGCGGTGGGTCTTGTTGAATCCGGGGCGGATGATGATGTGGCCGGGTTCGACCAGGTCGGTGTCGAGGGGGTTGTCGGCAGTGGTGTTGGCCAGGGTGATCATCGTCGCCAGGTCCGGGTCGCCGTACCAGCGTTCGGCGAGCGCCGGCAGGCGTTCGGGGACCACCACCGGATAGTGTTCAGCCGCTTCGAGTTCCGGTAGCAGTAACCACGCGCCGAGTTCGATGGGGCGCTGGTCGACGCCGTTGACCGTCTCCCAGAGGAGTTGGGTGTGTAGATCCGTTGTGCGGTAATGGGTTTGGGTGATGCTCTTGCGGGCCACGTCGCCGTCGGGGGTGGTCATCCGGTGCCGCTTCGTCACGTACGGAACCAGTAGATGCTGGCCGGGCTGCAGGAAGTCCGGGTGGGTCAGGTGGTTGGCGGCCGACAGCACCGGGCTCAGGCTGCCGTCGCCGTATTCGTCGCGGGCGATCGCGAACAGGGTGTCGCCCGGTTGCACTGTGTAGGTCTTCATGCCGCTTGCCTCCCCGGTCCTGGGTTCGGTTACTGGTCTCACCGTGCCACCGGTGAGGGTCGTGGGCATGAGTAGCGGACTACCTGTATTCGGGGTGGTTGCGGTGTGGGGGTGAGTAGTGGTGGTGCGGTCATGCGGCCGGGTCACCGGACCCTTCGTGACCCTCGCTCCTTCGTCGCATCGGCCTCAGGGATCAAGAAGTGTGGTCGCGACCCATCGGCCTCAGCGATCAAGAAGGTGGTCCCGTCGCGTTGGGTTCGGGTAGCAGACCATGATGGGGGGACGTCTATGGAAGGGACCGGGCATGGCAACGAGGAAGATCGTCAGCGGGATCGTGGCGGCGGCGGCATTGACGGTGGGGGCGGGAACAGCGGGGGCCGCACCGGCGCCGAGCATCAAGGTCAGTGACCGCACCGTGCATGTCGGGCAGGTCATCGAGTTCTCCGCGACCGGCCTCGACCCGGCGGGCGGCTACTTCATCATGCTGTGCCAGAACCAGCCGTCGTTCTTCGCGATCTGCGCCCGGCCCGGCAACATCGCCGACAGCTTCGTGCACCTGAGCAACCGGGACAACGAGGCGCACAAGATCAGTAAGGCGGGTACGGCGTCGGGCAAGCTGCGGATCGCCCTGCACGACACCTCGCTGCTCGGACCCATCCCCAACAACACCCGGATCAACTGCGCGCTCGGCGGATGTTCCGTAGCGATCGTCGAGGATCACCAGCATTCGACGTCGCCCGGCGGACTGGTGCCCGCGCGCCTGGCCACGGTCGGTTTGACGGTCCGCTAACGCGTGTCCGGTGCCCTGGCCGTCGCCCTCATCGTCGCCACTCTGGTGGTGGGGGCGGCGGTGATCATGCTCATCAGCACCCGCCACCGCGTCACCACTCCGACCGAACGTGCGGTGCATTCGACGCTGCACACGGCGTCGCTGGCGGCGGTGTCGCTGCGCGGGGGGCTCACCGAGTCGTCGGCGCGTGACGCGCTCCCGCATCTCGGGATGCTCACGGCCGCCGACGCCGTCGCCCTCTACGACGACACCGGCCGGCGGCTGGCCCACGACCCGATCGGCGACGAGATCTGGGACGCCGACCTGCTGCGGCATGCCGACGCCTCGGCCGTGGCGGCGCTCACCGACCAGCGCCGCGTGCTCGAAGGCGATCCGTGCGGCATCGAGACACCGGTTCGGGCATTGGTCGCGCAGCCGCTGCTCATCGGCACCGACGACGACGCGACCATCGGCGGGGTGCTGGTGGTGGCCACCACCCGACGGCCCGGCCCGGGCATGCTCGGGGCGATCGCCGAGGTCGCCCGGTACGTGTCCAGCCAGCTGGAGCTGGCCGACCTCGACGCCTCCCGGGCTCGCCTCGACCGCGCCGAGGTGCTCGCCTTGCGGGCGCAGATCAGTCCGCATTTCATCTACAACGCGCTCAACACGATCGCCTCGTTCGTGCGGACCGACCCGGCGCGGGCGCGTGAGCTGATCCTCGACTTCGCCGACTTCACCCGCTACTCGTTCCGGGCCGCCGGCGAGTACACCGTGCTGGCCGACGAACTGCGCAACGTCGACCGGTATCTGACGCTGGAACGGGCGCGGTTCGGGCCGAAACTGACCGTCAAGGTGCAGGCGGCCCCCGAGGTGCTCAACGTGGTGCTGCCGTTCCTGGCGCTGCAACCGTTGGTGGAGAACGCGGTTCGGCACGGAGTGGCAGCCAATGGCGGTGGGACCATCACCGTCATCGCGCGCGACGAGGGCACCGAC
>NZ_JAGQTN010000249.1 GCF_020438995.1 Gordonia sp. (in: high G+C Gram-positive bacteria) | reverse complement strand
TCACCGACAAGGTGCTTCTCCCGGTCTGATAGTTTTTGGCTTCGCAACCTCAATTATCAACCAGGACAAGCACTTTTGTCTTCTCAAACGCCGGAACTCCCACCACTACTCGCGGATCTAGGTCTGACTGCGAACGAGATCCACGCCTACTTCGTCGAACACAAGACCGGCTTGACCATCGGTATGGTCATGATGGCGTTCGCCGCCCCGTTCTACGTGCCGTGGAGTGTGGCGATATCCCGCGTCATCGGCCGGATGGAAAGCCCGGTGGGCGGGCTGGCGAATATCCAGCTGATCGGTGGCGTCCTGACCGGTGTGGTGACCTTGGTGCCCGCCACCATCTGGCTCACTGCCGCCATCCGCGTCGAACAGTACTCACCTGAGATCGTGCAGCTCTTCTACCATTTCGGCTGGATGTTCTTCGACGTCACCTATGTGTGTTCGGTACTGCAATGCGTCGCCATCGGAATTGCGATCCTGTGCGATCGCCGGACGCAGCCGCTGCTGCCGAAGTGGTTCGCCTGGTGTACCTTTCTCACCGCCGCCTGTTACGTTCCGCTGAGCCTGATGCCGTTCTTCCGGACCGGTCCGGTCGCCTGGAACGGGATCGTCAGCTTCTGGGTGGTGTTCGTGGAGTTCTTCGTTTTCACGGCATTGGCGACATTCCTGTGCTGGCACGCGCTCAAGCGTCTTGAATCCGAAGACCTCCGTGATCTGGCGGCCCGATGACGGCCGTCGATACCCTGCCTTCCCCGGCGCGCCATAAGGCCCCCCGACGGATGCCCGGAATCGATGGGTTCTGGGTATTCATCGGTGGCGACATGGCGATCTTCACGCTCATGTTCCTGGCGTTCGCCGTCGCCCGCCGCGACGATGTCGCCGGATTCGACGCCGCGCGCGCCACTTTGGATGTCGATCGCGGTGGCATCAACACCCTCGTGTTGCTGACGAGTTCGGTGTGTGTGGCGTATGCACTCACACGCCTGCGCGAGGGTCGTACCGACGTCGCGGCCACATGGACGGCGTTCGGAGTGCTCGGTGGTCTGGCCTTCGTAGCGCTCAAGGGAGCCGAATACGTCACCGGATTCCAGGACGATCACACGCCCGCCGCGGGCACGTTCTATGTCTACTACCTGACGATCACGGGTATTCACCTGCTTCACGTCATCGCCGGATGTATCTTGCTCGGCATCTTAGGGTTTCGTCTGCGCGGGTCACTCCCGCCGGGTACCGCGGGTTTCGAGACGGCGGCCTGCTATTGGCATCTGGTCGATTTCCTGTGGCTGCTCATCTTCCCGCTCATCTATCTGATCAGGTGACGACAATGACCCAGACCGCACAGAACACAAGCGTGCAGAGCCTGTTCCGGAACCGGCCCATAGTCGTGACCTGGGGCTTGCTGCTCGCGGCGACCGTGCTGACGACATGGATCCTCACCATGGACTCGATCGACTACCGGTGGGCGATGATCGCGATGCTGGCGGTCGCCGCGTGGAAGATCCGGCTGGTGATGACCGACTTCATGGAACTGCGCGACGCACCGCTCGCCGGCCGCCTCGTGTTCGAAGGCTGGGCGGTCGCACTTCCGGTGGTGCTGGCCGTCCTGCTCTGGCACTGACCATCGGATGTGGAATCCGGGCCGGGGATGTCGGTATGCGGGCGGACGGCGAGTACCAACTTACCGAACATAGATTTGAAAATTGCTAGACATCGGCGCTGGCGTGCCCTATGCTGAGAGCCGCATCACACCTGGTGGCGGGACTGCCAGGGGTTCTGGCCATAAGTTGACTTACGCTTGTCGGCGAGTACAGACCGCAAGGGGCTCATCACGGCCGGCGGCCCTTCGATTCTATTTTGAATCGAAGTTATATTCTAATCGGAGGATGGACACATGGGATTCAGGGACTCGACCGAGGTGGTCAAGTACATCGGCGGCATCTTCGAGACGGCGTTCGAGGACGCCGAGATCGGACCCAAACTGGTCGCCAGCGGCCTGGTCTTCGCGTTCGACTTCACCGATCCGGGAGCGATCGTGGTCGTCGACGCGGTGAACAAGAAGGTCTATGACGCCTTCGAGGGGAACCCCGAACCGATGGCGACGATGAAGATGCCCGCCGACACCGGTAACGCCTATTGGCAGGGCAAGGTGAATCTCCCGCTGGCGATGGCCAAGAAGAAGATCGCCGTTGAGGGCAACGTGGCGAGCCTGCTGAAGCTGGCCCCGCTCGGCAAGAAGCTGTTCCCGGTCTACATCAACAACCTCAAAGCCGACGGCCGCGACGACCTCGTGGTCTGAACCCGGACCGACCGCACCCGAGGTAGTGGCCCGATCGGGCTTCGACCTCACCCCACACCGACGATCGATCGACCGCACTCACCACCGACCCGAGGAGAACGAACGAGATGTTTCCAGGAGTACACGCCGCCGCGAATCCGGATCGCCCCGCGATCATCATGGCGGGCAGTGGCCAAGTCACCACCTACGGAGAACTGGAGGATCGTTCAGCGGCACTCGCCGGGGCACTCCATGATCGGGGTCTGCGCAAGGGCGATGTGATCGCGGTCCTGAGCGACAATTCCGCCGAGGTCCTGGAGATCTACTGGGCCGCAATCCGTTCGGGCCTGTACATCACCGCGGTCAACTGGCGTCTGCAGCCGGCTGAAGTGGCCTATATCGTCGCCGACAGTGATGCCAAGGTGCTGTTCGCCTCCGCCAAGCTGGCCGATCTCGCCGGGGAGGTTGCCGCCGAACTGGCCGATTCCGCGCCGGCTTACGTCGCATTCGGGGGAGCTGTCGACGGCTACGGTTCCTACGACGAGTTGCTCTCCGCCACAACGCGACTCGACGACAAGCCGCGTGGATCGGACATGCTGTACTCCTCCGGCACCACCGGACGGCCCAAGGGCATCAAGCCGGCGCTGCTGCCGATCCAGGTCGATCAGCCGGGCGATCCGATCACCGGCCTGATTCAGCATGTGTTCAAGGCCGGCGAATCCGACGTCTACCTGTCACCCGCTCCGATGTACCACGCGGCGCCCCTGAAATGGAGCGGAGCCATTCACGCACTCGGCGGCACGGTGGTGGTGATGGAGAAGTTCGACGCCGAGGAACTGCTCGTGGCGGTCGAGAAGTACAAGGTCACCATCGCCCAGTTCGTCCCGACGATGTTCGTGCGGCTGCTGCAGCTTCCGGAGGAAGTGCGTGCCCGCTACGACGTGTCGTCGCTGCGTCTTGCTGTGCACGCCGCCGCGCCATGCCCGCCCGACGTCAAACAGGCGATGATCGACTGGCTGGGCCCGATCCTTTTCGAGTACTACAGCGCGACCGAACAGCACGGGATCACCATCATCTCCACCCCGGAATGGCTCGGCAAGCGTGGCTCGGTGGGCAAGTCGGTGCTCGGTCCGGTCCACATCTGCGACGACGAGGGAACGGTTCTCCCGGTCGGCGAGGTGGGGCAGGTCTTCTTCGAACGCGACAAGCGGATCTTCTCCTACCACAAGGATCCCGACAAGACGAAGGCCGCCGAACATCCCGATCACGAGAACTGGACCACGGTCGGCGATCTCGGCTATGTCGATGAGGACGGCTACGTGTTCCTCACCGACCGCAAGGCCTTCATGATCATCTCCGGCGGGGTCAACATCTACCCGCAGGAGGTCGAGAACGCACTCACCCTGCATCCGAAGATCTACGACGTCGCGGTGATCGGTGTTCCCGACCCGGAGTACGGACAGCAGGTCAAGGCGGTGGTGCAGCTGCGTGACGGGCATGAGCCCTCGGAGTCGCTCGCCGAGGAGATCATCGACTACGTGCGGTCCAAGATCGCGCATTTCAAAGCACCCAGATCGGTCGACTTCGTTGACGAACTGCCCCGGTCGGCGACCGGAAAGCTCGTCAAACGCGAGATCGAGAAGAAGTATCTGGCCGCCGCCAACTGACTGGAACAGGAAACATGTCTGAATTCACCGACAAGCGCTACGTCGTCACCGGGGCCGCATCCGGGATCGGCGCGGCCGTGGCCCAGCGCCTGCTCGCTGATGGCGCGCAGGTCTACACGCTCGACCGCAACGTGCCGCCGTTCGAATCCACCAAGCACATCGAGGTCGATCTGGCGAACCCGACGAGCATCGACGCCGCACTCGAACAACTCGACGGCAGTTTCGACGGGCTCCTGAATGTCGCCGGCATTCCCGGGACCGCACCGTCCGAGCTCGTCTTCGCGGTCAACTCCCTGGCGGTGCGTCATCTCGCCGAGGCGTTCTTCGAACTGCTCAATCCCGGGGGATCGATCACGGTCGTCAGCTCCACCGCGGGATTCGGCTGGCCGAACCGCCTGGAGGCGATCAGGGACCTGCTGGCCACCGACACGTTCGAGGAGGGGCTCGCATGGTTCAAGGAGAATCCGCAGGAGGGTAACACCTACAACTTCTCCAAAGAGGTCACCACCGTCTACGTCCAGTCGATGGGGCTGGCGTTGTCGCAGATGGGATTCCGGATCAACGCCGTGCTGCCCGGGCCGGTCGAGACGCCGATCCTGGTCGATTTCGAGGAGTCGATGGGTAAAGACACCCTCGACGGTGTGAAGGACCTGCTGGGGCGGCACGCCACCCCGGACGACGTCGCCGACGCCTTGCTCTTTCTGGTCTCCGACGCGGCCCGATGGATCAACGGTCATGCCCTGGTCGTCGACGGCGGCATCACCGGAGCCGTGGTCACCGGCGTGGTCCCGGCGCCCGAGATCTGATCGACACACCTCAAGAACGGAACACACTTTCATGACCGCAGCAGTGCAGAACACCGCGGACGTCATCGTGGTCGGGGCCGGGCACAACGGCCTGGTCTCGGCCGCCTATCTCGCCCAGGCCGGACTCGACGTCCTCGTGGTCGAGGCCTCGCCGACCATCGGCGGAATGACCTCGACCAATCCGTTCGAGCCGGAGGCTCCCGGATACACCATCAACGAGGCATCGATGCAGGCCTCGCTGTTCCGGACCACGACCATCGACAAGGACCTCGGGCTGTCGTCGAAATTCGGTCTGCGTCAGACGGTCATCGATCCCGCGCACGTCCAGCTGAATTACGACGGCACGTCGCTGGCGCTGTGGCGTGACCCCAAACGGACCGCCGACGAGCTGCGGTACTTCTCGCCGTCCGACGCCGAGGCGCTGCTCGACCTGTACCGGGTGATCGACGCCGCGGTGGAGATCGGGCTGCCGCTGATGCAGACCAGTCCGGTCTCCCCGGACATCAAGGCGGTCCTCAAGGCGGCCAAGGGTATGGCCAAGAACCGCAAGGAACTCGCCGCGATCGGCCGGTGGATGGCCTCGTCACAGGCCGAGGCCATCGAGGACAGCTTCGAAAGCGACGCCATCCGTGCACCCTTGACGATCGCGCTGCCGTTCATGCCGTTTGACGCCGACCTGTCGGGCTGGTCGCTGATCTACCTCGGCGTGCTCAGCAAATATGGCGTGTCGATGTTCCACGGCGGCACCGGGGCGTTCCCGGCGGCGCTGGCCAAGAGCATCATCTCCCATCAGGGCCGGATCCGGACTTCGGCGCCAGTGGAGTCGCTGGTGCTCACCAACGGCCGGGTGAGCGGTGTGCAGTTGCAGGGTGGTGAGGAGTTGTATGCCCGCCGCGCGGTGCTGACGGCGTGCAGCCCGAAGACCACACTGACCCGGTTGCTTCCCGAGGGGACTCTGCCCCGGGTTCTGCAGAACAAGGCGGACAAGATTCCGACGCGCCGCCGCGGCATCGCCGACTACAAGCTCAACATCGCGCTCAGTGGCAAGATCACGATGGAAAAGCATGAGAAGTGGCGCGGCGACGGCATTGATCTGCGGTTGGGCTGCAATAGCTTCAACACCTATCAGGAGAGCCTGGACGCGGCCAAGGCCAGTATCAGAGGCGAAGTGCCCGAACATATTCCGGGGCTCGGCCACGCGACCACGGCTTTCGACAAGGGATTTGCCCCCGACGGCTGTGACATCTTCTGGTTCTGGGCGGGTATCACTCCCTCGGATCCGCGAGTGGGCTGGGACGAGGCCAAGAAGCAGATCACCGAGCGGGTGATCAAGGACGCCTCGCACTACTACCAGGGAATCGAATCCCTGGAAGTGGCCCGCCGCGACCTCGCGCTGCCCGACATCGAGGAACGCTTCTGGGCGATCGACGGCAGCGTCTACCATGTCGATCCGGTCATCTCGCGTTTCGGTCCGCTCAAGCCGGCCGAGAAGTTCGCGGGTTACCACACTCCGGTTCCGGGTCTCTACCTCACCGGCGCGGGTACCCATCCGGTGGCCGGAATCTCCGGAATGCCCGGCCAGAACGCGGCAAGGGTCATGCTCAAGGACTTCCGCAAGCAGGACAACGGAAGCCTGACCGAGCGGGTGAAGGCCGCGGCGGCCACCGACAGTATTCTCGGCGCCCGCTTCGACAGGGCGAATTCCGCGAAGTAGCCGATGCGCCGCGATGGGCGTGCTACGGTCCTGCGTGACTGTGAGCGCGCCCATCGGCGGATCATCAGTTTTGAATTGAATCTCAATTATAAAATGTCTCAGGGCGCCGCCTCGGCCGTAGCTCCGGGAAGAAATCGGAGAGGGAGGAATGCAAGGTCTCAACCCCGTCGACGCACGGCTGGAGGCGATGGCAGCCCAAGCCGCCCTGGACGCGCCGGCACCGTTGTTCGGCGGCACCGGCCCGGCCGTGGACCGTGCACTGGCGGGCATCGCCAAGTGGGTGACCACCGTGCCCCGCAACTCGCTGGCGACCATCGGCCGCGCCGCTCAACTCGCGGTGCAGGTGATCTGGTACGCGATCACCGGAATCGCGCGAATGCGCATCCCCGTCGTGGAAACCCTTGAGCAGGCATGGTTTCTGCTGACGGTCACGGCGCTGCCGGCGGTGCTCATCGCCCTGCCGTTCGGCACCGAGATCTCCATTCAGGTGGGTGCCGTGGTGAACCAGGTCGGCGCCAAATCCCTGGCCGGTGCGGCCAGCGGCATCGGCGTCATCTCGCAGGGAGCGCCGATCGCGGCGGGCCTGCTGATGGGCGGTGCGGCAGCCTCGGCGATCGCGGCCGATCTCGGCGCCCGGTCCATCCGTGAGGAGATAGACGCGATGCGGGTGATGGGCGTCAACCCTGTGCAGCGCCTGGTGCTGCCGCGACTGCTCGCGATCATCCTCATCGCGCCCATCCTCTGCGTGGTCATCGTGGCTTCCGCTGTGGCAGCGGGATTTTCGCTGGCCGTCTCCATCAACGGCGTCATCCCGGGCAGCTTCTGGCAATCCTTCGGCGCCTTCGCCACGACCACCGACTTCTACTTCGCGATTCTCAAGACCACGCTGTTCGGGATGGAGGTCGTCATCATCGCGAGCCTGCGTGGTCTGGAGGCCAAGGGCGGACCGCGAGGTGTGGCCGACGCGGTGAACGCATCCGTGGTCCTCGGATTCATCGCGGTGTTCGTGACCAATCTCTTGACCACCCAGATTCAATCGATGTTCTTCCCGAGTGCGGTGGGCTGATCCCATGACACATCCGAGTACACATACGGCAGATCACGCGGTAACCCGGGTCAGCCGGTGGTTGTCGACCAGTGTCTTCGCCATGGGCGAGGGCATCGGCCGCTGGATTCTGTTCACCGTCCAGACGATCGTGCATCTGCCGTACACCGTGCGGCACTATCGCAAGCAGACCACCAAGACGATGAACAGCATGGCCTGGGGCCGCGGCTCGATCATCGTCGACGGTGGCGTCATCCCGCTCCTGGTCATCCTCGGTGTCGCGATCGGTGTGGCCGTGGCGATCGAGGCGTACAACACGCTCAATCTCATCGGTTTCGGCCCGCTCACCGGCGTGATCGGGGCCTTCCTCAATATCCGTGAGATGGGCCCGATCATGACCGGCATCGGATTCGCCGCCCAGGTCGGCTGCCGGATGACCGCCGAGATCGGCTCGATGCGGATCGCCGAAGAGATCGACGCCACCGAAACCCTTGGTATCCGGTCCATTCCGTTCGTCGTCGGGACCCGTCTGGTCGGCGGCATGCTGTGCGTCATTCCGGGCTACCTGCTGAGTCTGGCCATCGGCTTCCTGACGGCCAGCACCTTCGTCAAACATGTGCAGGGCGCTCCGCCGGGCACCTACGACCATTACTTCAGTCAGTTCCTTGATCCGGTCGAGGTCTTCTACTCGCTGGTCAAGGCAGTCACATTCTGTGCGGTCATCACGATCATTCATTGCTACTACGGATTCTTCGCCTCGGGCGGCCCCGAAGGGGTGGGCCGGGCCTGTGGCCGCGCGATCCGGGCAAGTCTGGTCATGACCATCGTCATGAATCTCGTGATGACGATCCTGCTGTGGGGTCTGCATCCGGATCTGGTCTTCAAGGGGTAATCGATGGTCTCAGGATTTCTGGTCGGGTCCGAACACTCCCGGCGTGCGACGATGCGCCGGACGGGGTTGATCGGTGTGGTGGTGGCGGTGCTCGTGGGCCTGTTGTTCGCCGTCGTCATTCCCGCGCTCACGCCGAGGGACAAAGACCTGATGACGGTGTACGTCAACACCTCGGCGGTGGGATCGGGCGTCGGCCATGGCACCGACGTGATGCTGCGCGGTGCAGCCGTCGGCAAGGTCAGTGACCTCAAGGTCAACGAGGACGGCAGCGCCCGAATCACCATGGAATTGCGCAAGCACCTGGTCGATGGAATGGGCAAGGATTTCGGTCTCGACTTCCGGCCCAAGAACTACTTCGGTATCACCGGTATCACCATCACCGATCCGGGAACACGTGAAGCGGGACTGCTCGCCGACGGAACCCGGGTGGAGCGGCGTGACGCCGCGGACTACTCGATGGCGACGATGCTCGAACGTGGCTCCGATGTCGCCAACGGTGTGCTGGTGGACGACACGGTGAAGGTGATTCAGCGAATGCTCGCCTACAGCAAGGCATTCGAACCGCTCATGCACACCGGCGTGGTGTTCGCCGATGTGGTCGCCAGGACGCAGCGGCAGATGCCGGCCTATCTGCTGGACCGGTACAACGACATCGTCACCGCCCTGCCGCCGTTTGCCGACGGTGCACTGTCGGGACTGACGGCGTTCTACGACAGCGATATCCGGCTCTCGGGCGATACGGTGCAGAACAATTTCACCGATACATTGCAGGCCATCTCGGACAACTTCTTTTCCATGGTCGGCAGGCTGCTCAAATCGAACCAGGCCAATCTGTTGCCCTGGGTGAACATCATCAAGGAGGTCGGTACGGTGCTGCCGGCGATCGGGGAGGGAACGGTGACCACCACGACGGTGCGTGACCTGGTGACCAGGCTCAACGGGGCGTTCGAACCACGCAGTGACGGGGGCCGCAATCTCAAGATCAATCTGGCGATCGAGAAGCTGCCGGTGTTCGACGGTCCTGTTGTCGGACTGCCGTTGAAAGCGGGACCCAGATGAGCGGACAACTGATGCGCGGGCATCTGGCGGGAGCCTCCCGCGTCATCCGGCCGCTGTGGAAACTTGTCGCAGCGGCACTGGCAGCACTCATTCTGTACTTCGTCATCGCAAACGGAATCACCGCGCCGTACAGCGGCTCGACGAGGCAGTACACCGCGGACTTCGCCGACGCCTCCGGCCTACGGCCCAACGCGGACGTTCGTATCCGCGGAGTCAAGGTCGGCAAGGTCACCGGCGTCGAATTGCAGCAATCGGGCGACAATTCGGCGGTGGCGAAAGTCGGGTTCACCGTGAACGACGACCATTCGCTCACCGCCGAATCGAAGGCGGCGGTGCGGTACGCGAACCTCTCGGGCGTCAGGTATCTCGATGTCACCGGCGCCGACGGGAATGGGCCGTCAGTGCGGCACCTGTCCACCGAGAACACCGTGTCTTCCTTCGATGTCACCGAATTGTTCAACGGTCTTCAGCCCGTTCTACAGACGCTGAGCCCTGAGGAGATCAATGATTTCTCCAACAATGCGCTGACGGTCCTGCAAGGCGATGGAAGTGGTCTGGCGCCGCTGCTCAAGAGCATCGATGAGCTGAGCCGGTACACCGCGAACCGGGAGAAGACCATCGTGACGCTCGTCCGGAACATGTCGCGGATCTCCGACAGCCTCGGCGGCATGTCGCCGCAGATCCTGCAGTTCCTCAAGGAGATCGAAGTGCCGGTCGATTCAGTGCTGACCGTGCTCGACGAGTTCCGCAAGGCGGACAAGTACGGTCCGGCCCTGATGACGGTGCTCAACCAGATCATGGCGGCGATCGGGTTGCAGACCACGACCAACCTGGATCAGGAATTGGCCAAGGCCTTCCCGAATATCAACAACATGTGGAAGGCGATGGACCTGTTTCCGAGTGTGGTGGACAGCATGCAGTTGCCCGCGATCGCGCCGGCGAAGACGAATAAATGTTCCAAAGGAGAATTGCCTTTGCCAGAGCTCGGTCAGGTGCTGGTGAGCGGCAGCGGGGTGGTCGTATGTCGGGCATGAGAAAGTTCCGGGAACGTCTGGCCGAGAACGACCTGCTGGCCGGGGCGCTGGTGATGGCGGTGATCGCCATCGTCGTGGCGGGAGTGTCCTACTTCTACCTGTCGCCGCCCGGACGGCAGAGCGTCACGTTCACCACCCGCGACGCGGCCGCGGTCAGCGGTGGGGAAGACGTTCGTGTCGCCGGCATCTCGGTGGGCAAGGTCAGTTCGGTCGAGTTGCGGGACAAGGATGTCAAGGTGACCCTCGACCTGGACGACACGGTCCGGGTGGGCAACCGTACGCGGGTCAAGGTGCAACTGCTGACCGCAGTCGGCGGCTACTTCGTCGCACTGCAGCCGTCGGGGCCGGCGTCCGAGGACTCCGGGACGATCTCACCGGACCGGGTGACCGTGCCGTACACCGTCGCCGACATTCTTCAGGAACTGCCGAGGGTGACCGACAACGTCTCCGGTGAGCCGGTGGATCGGTCGATGATGCAGGTCGCCGACGGCGTCGGCAAGAACACGGCGGCCTTCCGCAACGCCATGGACGGTTTGCAGACCGTGGCTACGATCATGGACCGGCAGAAGGCTCAGGTCCAATCGATCCTCTCGATGGCGAGCCAATACACCGGCACCTTCAACAAGAGCCGTGACTTCGTGATGGAACTGGTGCGGAAGGTGAATATCGCTCTGTCGCAGTACTACACGTACCGCTACGGGTTCTCTGAAGCATTCAGGCAACTGGGCGGTGTCCTGGAGCGGCTCGGTGTGCTCGCGCAGTTCTACCTCAATCACGAATACGAATTCGACAATGGGGTAGTCGGCCTGCGGGCACTGGCCAAGAAACTCGAAACGTCGACTCAGTCCGTGATCGACCGGCTCGAACCGATGCGTGATCAGCTCATGCGGTTGGTGGGCGACGGAAAACACAAATCGAAGGATCAGTTCGTGATCGACGCGACGGCCATGTGCCTGCCGGTACCGGGAAGGACCTGCTGATGGCCGAGAAGTCAGGGACCGCCCGGAAAACCTGGATCTCCAAGAGGTCCTGGATCACGCTGGCCGCTCTCGTCGGCGTGATCGCCGTCGTGGCCTCGGCGTTCGCGGTGTCCGGGCGAGGCGATTCCTCGCAACGGACCGGATTCTGCGCGATGCTGCCCGACACAATCGGCCTGTACAAGGGAAACGCGGTGACGCGTATGGGCTACCAGGTCGGGAAGATCACCTCGATCAAGCCGTACCCGGACGGGACGCGAGTGCAGTTCAGCATTGATTCCAAGCGCTCGGTACCCGCCGACGTCAAAGCCGTGACGCGCTCCAAGTCGATCCTCGCCGACAGATCCCTGGAATTGGTCGGGGACTCCACCGGACCCCGGCTCGAGCCCGGAGACTGTATCTCGGTCCAGAACTCCTATACGCCCAGGAGCATCTCCGAGATCACCGGCTCGGCCGCCGATCTGATCGAGGCGATCGCACCCGACAACGACACCCGCGCGGTGGAAGGCACGATCAACGCACTCGCCCAGGCACTCGACGGCACCGGTCCGTCGCTGGCGAAGCTGATGAAAACCGCGGGCGCGGCGGCAAAGAACCCCGAAGCGACAGTTTCCGATATCGGTGCGATCATCCTCAACACCGCACCGTTGACCACCGATGTGCTCGATCAGTGGTCGGACGTCGCCTCGATCATCTCCAAACTGGCGCCGGCCACCCAGGTGGGCGCGGACGTCCTGTGGCCGGGTGCCGTGCACATGATCTACGGCATGCAGCCGGTATTGCTCATGATCTACAAGTTCGAGCCGCGCTATGGCAAGGAACTGTACGGTTTCATGGACATCGCACCACCTCACATTCACGTCGCAGCCACGCAGTCGGCCAAGATCAGCAAGGCGCTTGAGGCGCTGCCGGTCCTGGCCACGCAGGCAGCAGTGGTCTCGGAGAAGAACAAGGGTGCCGGCATCCGGATCACGGTGCCGCAGGTCAGGATCCAGACACCGGCGCCCAAGGCGTTCTGCCGTGGACTCAACACCGTGCGCGCCGGTTCATGCATCCCCGAACGGGGTTCGAGCAGGCTCGTGCGCATGAGCATCCTCGATTTGCTGGTGGCCGGAGGACGGCGATGATGATGCGACAGGGAAGAATCGGCCGGATCTGGGGCGTGCTGGTCGCAGCCGCCATGGTCGTCGGCTTCGGTGGTTGTTCACTCAATCCGTCGGAGATGGCGTCGTCGGTCCGCTCGTCCGGGAGCGGAAAGACGCTCAAGCTGCAGTTCGCCAACACGCTGAACATGCCCGAGGGTGCGGACGTGACACTCAACGGTCTGCGGGTCGGTTCGGTGAAGGACGTGGTCCTGCGCCGCGGATACGTGGACGTGACCGCCACTCTCGACGATGTGCGGATCTCGGCCGATGCGACGGCCTCGATCCGGCAGAGCACAGTGCTCGGCGACCCGTACGTGTCGATCCGGGCATCGGGCACCGGTCCGTCGTTGACAGGAGGCACCATCCCGCTGTCCGGAACGATTTCGCCACCGGCACTGGAAGATACGCTCGTCGTTCTCGCGAACTTCGTCAACGCGGGCAGCATCCAGGACATGCAGGAGGTGATCCGGTCCGTCAACGCCGCACTGCCCGAGATCAAACAGACCCAGCGAGTGGCCAACATCGCCGCCGTCGACCTCAAGAGCCTGGCCAAGGACACGACCCGGATCGACACCATGATCGAGGGTCTGGACAAGACGAGCAGGACGATCATTCCGCGGTTGCCGAAGATCGAGAAGATGTTCAATCCCGACGGCATGCATTACTGGGATCAGACCTAGATCCGCGAGTAGCGGTGGCGTATCGGATCTGACTGCGAATTTGCGTGTTGCACAGTGTGTTTAGCAGTGTTTGGCATGCCGATGTTCCCGAGGTCCGTTCGGGTGGGCGGGGTTTC
>NZ_JAGQTN010000248.1 GCF_020438995.1 Gordonia sp. (in: high G+C Gram-positive bacteria) | reverse complement strand
CGCGACCAGGTGGCCGCGCGCGCAACGATGACTTGAACCCAGATTCAGCAGACTGCGTCCGCCATCGGCGCCGGGGGAGTAGCTTGGCTTCCCATGGGCGACGACGCCACCGGTGCGGCCGGTGAATTCAGCAACATTGTCGGTGAACACGATCTGCTGACCGGTGACGCGATCGGCCCCGACTACGCCCACGACGAGGCGCTGGTCGGGGAGCCGGTGACGCCGCGGTACGTGGCCAGGCCGCAGACCGCCGAGCAGGTGGCTGAATTGCTGGCGGCGGCGTCGGCGGCCGGGATCCCGGTCACCGCACGCGGTTCCGGCACGGGCCTGTCGGGAGCCGCCCGCCCCCACGCCGACGGACTGCTCATCTCCTTCGAGAAGATGGCGTCGACCCTGGAGATCGATACGGGCAACCAGGTGGCCGTCGTCCAGCCCGGCGTGACTCTGGCGGATCTGGATACGGTGACCGCCGAACACGGGCTGGTGTACCAGGTATTCCCCGGCGAACTGTCGGCGAGCCTCGGCGGCAACGTGGCCACCAACGCAGGTGGTATGCGCGCGGTGAAATACGGGGTGACCCGCCACAATGTGCTCGGTGTGCAGGCCGCGCTCGGCACCGGCGAACTGATCCGGGCCGGCGGCAAGATCACCAAGATCTCCAGCGGCTACGACCTCACCCAGCTCATCATCGGCTCTGAAGGCACTCTCGGGCTGGTCACCGAGGTGACGCTGAAACTGTATCCGCGCCTGGCGCATTCGGCCACGCTGCTGGTGCCGTTCGCCGACCTGGAGGCCATCACCCACGCAGTGCCCGCGGTGCTGCGTACCGGGGTCGATCCCAACATCCTCGAATACATCGACAGTCTCACCCTCGCCGCCATCGCCCACGCGCAGGGCCTGACCCTGGGCATCCCCGCCGACATCGAGCAGACGGCGCAGGCATACCTGGTGATCGGCCTGGAGAACCGCGACCACGACCGCCTCGACGGCGACGTGGAACTGCTGGGCGAACTCGCCGAGTCGTTGGGTGCCATGGACCTGTATGTGCTGGAAGGACATTCGGCCCATTCACTCATCGAGGCACGCGAACGGGCCTTCTGGATGGGCAAGTCCGCCGGCGCCGACGACGTCATCGACACCGTGGTACCGCGCGCTCAGATGCACGAATTCCTCGACAAGGCACGACAATTGGCGAGTGAGGCGAACGCCGGGGTCATCGGGTGCGGACATGCCGGCGACGGGAACGTGCACCTGGCGGTGTTCTGCCCGGACGACGACACCCGGCACGGGCTGTTGCACCAGATCTTCGCCACCGCGATGGAACTCGGCGGGGCCATCGCCGGTGAGCACGGTCTCGGCCGCGTCAAAGCCAGTCATTTCGCGGAGTTGGAAGACCCCGCCAAGATCGCCCTGATGCGCCGCATCAAGGCGGCCTTCGACCCGGCAGGGATTCTCAATCCCGGTGTACTGCTTACTAATTCGGATGACAAGTAAGGAAACCGCAGATGACCACTGGCGCTCAGGCCCTCATCTCCACCCTGCGCGATGCGGGCGTGCAGGTATGTTTCGCCAACCCCGGTACGTCCGAAATGCATTTCGTCGCCGCACTCGACGACGTCCCCGAAATGCACGGCGTGCTCTGCCTTTTCGAGGGAGTGGTGACCGGCGCCGCCGACGGCTACGGGCGCATCGCGGGCACTCCGGCGGCCACCCTGCTGCATCTGGGCCCCGGCATGGGTAACGGGTTGGCCAACCTGCACAATGCGCGCCGCGCGCACGTCCCGCTGGTCAATGTCGTCGGTGATCACGCCACCTATCACAAGAAGTACGACGCCCCGCTGGAATCGGACATCGAACCGCTCGCGGAATGGACGCATGGCTGGGTCCGGCGCATCGAATCGGGCGAGACCATCGGCGCCGACGCTGCCGCCGCGGTCGCGGCCGCCCAGGCCAGTCCCGCACAGGTGGCCACGCTGATCCTGCCTGCCGACATCTCGTGGAGTGAGGGCGGGGAACTGGCCCGTCCGGCCGAGCCCGAACCGGCGACGGCCCCGGACGACGCGGTCGTCGCCGAGATCGCCGAAATCCTGCGCAGTGGCGAACGCACCGTCATCCTGATCGGCGGTCCGGCCACCGGTGAGGCCGGGCAGAACGCGGCCGACCGGATCGCCGCCGCGACCGGCGCGGTCCCGCTCGTCGAGACCTTCCCGACCCGGCACACCCGTGGTGCCGGAATCCCCGCGATGGATCGCCTGGGCTACCTGGCCGAGGCGGCGATGGCGCAGCTCGACGGTGTCAAACACCTGATCGTCGCCGGAACCGGTGCTCCCGTCTCGTTCTTCGCCTACCCTGGCAAACCCAGCAGCCTGGTACCCGAGGGCACCCAGGTGCACACTTTGGCGAGCCTGGGCACCGACGTCGTGGCAGCCCTGGAACAGCTTGCCGATGCGGTGGCCCCCGGCACCGAACCGCGACCGGCCCCGGCCACCACCACGGAACTGCCGACCGGTGATCTCACCGTCCAGAACTGGGTGCAGGTGATCGCCGCCCTGCTGCCGGAGAACGCCATCATCTCCGACGAGAGCAACACCTCGGGGCTGATGCTGCCTGCCGCCACCGCCGGCTGCCCACGCCACGATGTGC
Organism: Gordonia sp. (in: high G+C Gram-positive bacteria); assembly: GCF_020438995.1. Classification (GTDB taxonomy): domain Bacteria; phylum Actinomycetota; class Actinomycetes; order Mycobacteriales; family Mycobacteriaceae; genus Gordonia. The sequence continues at coordinate 5,374 of NZ_JAGQTN010000248.1, read as the reverse complement.
TGACGCTGACCGGTGGCGCGATCGGACAGGGACTACCGGTCTCGACGGGCGCCGCAGTCGCCGCCCCCGACCGCCCGGTGATCGCCCTGCAGGCCGATGGTAGTGCCGCATATACGATTTCGGCGTTGTGGACGATGGCCCGGGAGAACCTGAACGTCACCGTCGTGCTCATCAACAACCACGCCTACGCGATCCTGCGGCTGGAACTGATGCGCACCGGTGCGGGCCAGGGCGGACCCAAGGCGCGTCAGCTGCTCGACCTGGCCAACCCGGACATGGACTTCTCGAAGATCGCCGCCGGATTCGGCGTACCGTCCACCGTCGCCACCACCTGCGAGGAACTCGCCGAACAGTTCAGTGCCGCGCTGGCCGAGCCGGGTCCGCACCTGATCGACGCCCGTATCCCACCCATGCTCTGACACTGCCGTCACAAACCCCACCAATAGCCCCCGGCATCGCAATAGTCTCCTCGCCGGCGCTGAGCGGTGGGGTTTGTGACGCGCCGATTCTATGTCCGGGGCACCATCGCTGCGGTGATCTCGGCCCCGGCCTCCTGCGGCACCAGATGCCCGACCCCGGCTAGCTCGACGTAGCGGGCGCCGGGGATCAGCCGGGCCAGCCGCATCCCGTTGCCGACGGGCATCAGCGGATCGCGGTTGCCGTGAATGACGGTGGTGGGGGCCTTGATCCGGGCCAGCCGGTCTGCGCCGTGCCAGCACCATAGGGCGCGGGCCTGGGCCATCATGCCGCCGCGCGGCGTGAGCCGGGCCATGATCTGGCCGACCAACTCCTCGATCACCTCGGGATGGGCTTCGGCGAAACCGGGTCCGGTGATGGGTCCCCAGGTGTCGGCGAGGAACTTGCCGATATCCTCGCCCTTGCCGGGCGAGTCGAGCAGCGAGGTCATCACCGACAGATCGGGCAGGATGTGGTCTGGGGTCGGTGGTCGGGTGCCGCACAGGATCAGTTCGTCGACGACCTCAGGATGCCGGATCGCCAACTCCTGGCTGATCATTCCGCCCATCGACAACCCGATCACCGACGCCCGGTTGATCCCGCAGGCGGTGAGGACATCGTAGGCGTCGTCCGCCATGTCGGCGACGGTGAACGGGGCGGGGGCGGTACGCGACCATCCGGTGCCGCGGTTGTCGATACGGATGACGCGGTAGCGAGATTCCAGGTCGGCCAGCCACGCCGACGGCCAGGTGACGCCGTTGGCGGTCCAGCCGTTGATCAACAGCAGCGCGGGCGCGGTTTCGGATCCGCCGACGTGCCAGTGGACCTTCGGGCGTGCGACGCCCGGCCGCAGCTGATGCGCATCTGCCACGGCGGCACGTTCTTTGCGGCGCCACCGGGTCGACTGGCGTTCGATACCGGTCAGCTTCTCGGCCGGCCGCAGCCACAGTTCGGCCAGCGCCCGGGTGCGGGCCTCGTTGCGGATCCCGATCTCGGTCAGCGTGCCGATCAGCTGATTGGTGGCCAGCGGCGAGAGCACCTTGCCGAACGTCTGGGTCGCGGAATCGGTGAGTGAAGTGGGCATGGTGACCGTCTGTTCTGAGTGAATTGGTGTGGACATCAGATCATCTTGCGCCGCAATAGTTTTCCTGTTGCGGTGCGGGGCAGGGCATCGGTGAACTCGATGATCTTGGGGACTTTGAAACGGGCGAGTCTGCCGGTCACCAGCTTCTTGACGTCGTCCTCAGTGAGTATCTCCCCGTCGGCGACGACGATCACGGCCTTGAGGACCTGACCGAACCGTTCGTCGTCGACGCCCACGACCGCGGCTTCGACGATCCGCCCATCACCGTTGAGCAGATTCTCCACCTCCAGCGGGTACACGTTCTCGCCGCCCGAGACGATCATGTCGTCCTCGCGGCCCACGATGAACAGCCGCCCGTCGGCGTCGAAATAGCCCTTGTCGCCCGACGACAACCCGCCGCCCGCCGACTCCTTGGTGGCGCCGTTGGTGTAGCCGTCGAAGCGGAAGGAGTTGGCGACGAACACCCGTCCGACGGTGCCGTCGGGAACCGGATTGCCGGCGTCGTCGAGGATCGCGATACCGACTCCGGTGACGCGACGCCCGGCGGTCGTCGGGTGCCGTCGCAGATCCGCGGGGCCGGCGATGGTGGCCAGCGCGACCTCGGTGGAACCGTAGATGTTGTAGAGCACGGGGCCGAACCGGTCGAGGGTTTCGGTGACCAGCCCCGGCGCGATGGCCGAGCCGCTGGAGGCGATGAACCGCAGTGAACCGGTATTGAACCGGGCCAGCGTCGCGGGGTCGAGATCGCAGATGCGTCGCAGCATGGTGGGCACCACGATCAGGCCGTCAGCCTGAAAGCGATCGAGCTGGGTGATGGTGTCCGACGCGGAGAACGCGGGAGTGGTCACGATGGTCGCCGACATTCCCAATCCCAGCAGCAGCCCGTTGAGACCCCACGCATGGAAGAACGGGGCCGGGATGACGAGGGTGTCACGCAGCCGGAACGGGATCGACGAAAGTACCGACGCAGCCGCGTCGAGTGCGTTGGCCCCCGACGAGCGAGCCGCACCCTTGGGGGTTCCGGTGGTGCCGGACGTGAGGATCACCAGTTTCGATTCGCGCTGCGGCGGGGCCAGACGGCGGGTGTGCAGGGCGCCGATCAGTCCCCGCAGCCGCTCTCCGTCGAAGCATTCGACGTCCGGCCGCGACGACAGCAGCCCGACGAGGTCGGTATCACCGAGCACCGCCGTGATCGATTCGGCCGCGACCACATCGTCGAGCTGTGGGCCGCTCATCGCGGTGTTGAGCAGCACGACGGTCGCGCCGAGTTTCGCCGACGCGATCAGCGCGCGCACGAACATCGGCGAATTGCGGCACAGCACACCGACTGTGGTGTCCTCGGAGAGTCCGTGCGCACGCAGCCCGGCGGCCAGCGCATCGGTCTGTGTCCACATCTGCCCGTAGGTCATCCGCTCGCCGGGTCCGGTCACCGCGACCACCTCGGGATACCGTGCCGCCGACGCCGCCAGTCCGGCGAGCAGACCGGTGCCGTAGGGCAGGGCCGCGAGCATCGCCCGCGGCAGCCGGTCGGGACGCTCGAACAGCCGGGTGTTCGCCCGGGCCAGGACCGCCGAACTGCGTAGTTGCCGCAGGAGACCGGAAAGCTCGGGTGCGGGGGTCATCGTGGCCACCTCACGATCCTTTCGTTAGTTTGATGGGCGTGTGGAATGCATATCGACGCCTGGCCGATCAGTACGCCCGGGCCTGGTCCGCCGGAATCGGCTGTGTCAGCGACAAATGGGCCGATGCGATCGACTACTCCGGGTTCGTGCTGCCGGTCGCGGCCGTCAACGTCCGTTCGGCGGTGTCGTCGGTGCCCGGCGGAACCCGGCTGGTCGCCGCCGCCGACGACGCGTACTCGGCGATCACCCCGCCGCTCATCTCGGCGGTGGAAGCGAACTACGCTGCTGCCGAACGCATCCTGTCCGCACAGCGGGGCTGGGTGGTCGCCTACCTCAAGATGTACTCGCCGGATCCGGCCGGTCACGTCGGGCAGAACGGCTAGCCGGACCCGTCTCAGGCCAGGGCGTCGACGATGCCGACGGTCTCGAGGTTCTCCCAGTTGGTGTCCACGTGGTGCGCCAGCATGAGGATGTCGTGCAGTGCGCCGTTGTGGTCGCGGATGTGGTCGCGCAGCAGGGCCTCACCGGTGAACCCGAGGTCGGTGAACAGTTCGACGACCGCGTCGGATTCGGTGGTCAATTCCACCACCACCTTGCGCAGCCCGGCATCGACCGCCGCCCGCAGGGAGTGCTGGACGAGCTTGCGGCCCAGGCCGCTGCCGCGCACATCCGGGTCGACGACCAGCCGCAGCTCGCCGACGTGGTCGGACCAGCCCGGCAGCCGGTTGACGGTGGCGTAGCCGACGATGGTTCCCGCCGTGTCGCGGGCGATCCAGCGCAGTTCCGGATTGTCGGCCAGGCGCGCGATGTAGTCGGTGTCGTCGACGAGCACCCGGATCGCGGTGATGTCGCCGTCGCCGAGTTTGCCCAGCAGGGTGCGGAATTCGGCGATGTCGCCGGCGGTGATGTTGGTGATGGTGATGTCCGGGTCGCTCACGCGCGCACCTCGCTCTGCTTCTTGAGAAATTCGATGATGGTGGGGATGGTGGTCTTGGCCGCGGTCCGTCCGACGACGAGGCCGATATGCCCGCCCTTGAGCCTTAGTTGTTCCGAATCGGTCGAGCCGACCAGGTCGTTGACCGGCGAAGCCACGTCGAGGGGGACGATGTGGTCCTTCTCGCCCAGGACCGACAGGAACGGAACGGTGATGTCGCGCAGGCTGATCCGGTCGCCGCCCAGGGTCACCGTGTCGTTCATGAAGGCATTGTCGTCCATGAGCATGTGGAACATCTGGCGGGCGGTCGCGCCGGGCAGCGGGATGTGGTCGGTGCTCCAGCCGTTCATCGCCTGGTAGGCCGCCACGTAGTCGTCGTTCCACATCCGGTCCAGCAGGTCGACGTAGCCGGTCACCTCACCGACCGGGCGCAACGTGCGGAACGAGTTGTAGATGACGCTGCCGGCGATATTGCCGTCGTCGCCGATCAGATCCTCGACGTCGGTGCCCACCTGCCGGAATGAGTGGCCCATCGGCATCTTGTCGTAGTCGACGGGGCAGGCCACGACGGTGTGGCTGCGGATCGGGGCATCGGGATGGTGCGCGCCGTGCAGCAGGGTGAGGTTGCCTCCGAAGCAGTAGCCGAGGATGTTCACCTCGTCGCAGTGCGAGGTGCGGCAGGTCGCCTCGATGGCGGCGGGGATGGCGCCGTCGGCGTAGTACTCCAGATTGTTGCGGGCGTCGCGCTCGTCCGGCACGCCCCAGTCGAGCAGGTAGACGTCGAGGCCCGCGCCGAGCAGGTGCTCGATGAAACTGTTGCCCGGCGACAGGTCCAGGATGTAGGCCTTGCTCACCAGGCTGAACACGATCAGCAGCGGTGGGCGATACCGTACGTCGTCGTTGCGATAGCGATACAGCCGGGCACGGCCGTTGCGCCACACCACATCCCGGGGCGTGGCCCCGACCTTGGGTTTGCCGACGCCGGCCACCATCTTGATTCCGTTGCGGGCGCGCAGCGAGTTGCGTTCGACCTCCTTGCGGATCCGGTCGACGGCGCCCAGGGGGTTGGGAATGTCCACTACTGGTTCTCCTTGCGGTCCCGGGATTCCTCATCGCTGTGGGATCGATCGACGTGATGGGCCTGTTCGCCCAGTTCCAGACGCAGCTGACGGACCTCGTAGTCGAGTTCGCCGATCTGACGGCGCAGCTTGCGGACGTCGGAGCCTGCCGGGATGTTCACCAGATGCCAGAGCGCGGCATTGGCGTCCTCGATGCGTT
>NZ_JAGQTN010000247.1 GCF_020438995.1 Gordonia sp. (in: high G+C Gram-positive bacteria) | reverse complement strand
AGGTTGAGCGTCGTCGACGAGGCTGTCGGCGGGGTGCTGGTGGTCGGCTCGGTCGTCGTGGTCGTCTCGTCGGTGGTGCTGGTGGTCGTGGTGGTGCTGGTAGTGGTACCCGCGGTCGTGGTGGTGTTGTCGTCGCCGCCGGACTTGGCGACCATCACCACGATCGCGATGATGATGACCAGGACCGCCGCGGCGGCGATACCGGCCAGGATCTTCACCAGGTTGTTGGAGTTGCCACCCTGCGGCGGTCGGCCCTGCGGCCCCGACTGGGCCGCGCCGAAGGCCCCGTACGGGGTCTGCTGCGGACCACTCTGCTGGTGCGGACCGCCCTGCTGGGGTGATCCGAAGGCCCCGAGCGGCATCGTGCCGGACGGGACGGCGTTGTTGGGTGCGGAGTTGACTTGCCCCGGATATCCGGGATTGGCCTGTGCCGGGTTGGAGGGCACCGGGTTGGAAGGACCGGACGGCCACGACCCGGGCTGCGGGGCCGGCGTGGGCGTCGGGGTGGGGAACGGTGCCGGTACGGGGGTGAATCCGGGTCGTGGACCACCCTGCGCACCGCCCTGGGCAGCCTGCAGCGCCCGGTTCAGCGCGACGGCGAAGGTACGGCAGTCGGCATAGCGGCGTGCCGGATCCTTGGCCAGCGCGGTGTCGAACACCGAGTCGAGTGCGGCGAGATCCGGCCGCACCGAACTGATGCGGGGTACGGGCGCGGTGGCGTGCGCCATCATCATCGCCGGCGCGGTGTCGCCGGAGAACGGGGTGGTGCCGGTGATCAGCTGGTAGGTGGTGCAGGCCAGTGCGTACTGATCCGAACGCGGCCCGGCCGGCTTGCCCGCGACCACCTCGGGAGCCAGATACGCCATCGTCCCGACGACCATGTTGGCCGCGGTCATCGCGGTGGCGTCGGTGACCAGCTTGGCGATGCCGAAGTCGAGGACCACCACGTCGTCGAGCTGCCGGGTGTCCGGGTCGCGGGTGACGACGATGTTGGCCGGCTTGATGTCGCGGTGGATGACGTTCTTGCGGTGCGCGTAGTCGAGGGCGTCGGCGACCTTACCGGCCACTGTCCCGATCTCGGGGAGGGTGAGCCGCTCGGTGGCCAGATCGCGACCGTCGATGTACGACATCGTGAACCACGGCGAACCGTCGACGATGCCGTAACCGTGGACGGTGATGATGTTGGGGTGGTTGAGGGCGGCGGCGGTCTTGGCCTCCGCGGTGAAGCGCCGCTCGAATTCGGGGTCGCCGCTGACGGAGATCACCTTCATCGCCTCGCGGCGGCCCAGGTGCGGGTGTTCGACCACGTACACCTGCCCCATGCCACCCTGGCCGAGCTTGGACAGGACGGTGTACCCGGCGAACTCTGAACCCGGTTGCAGCGCCATCTATCTCCCCTGATCTTCCCTGTCCGGCACTGCCGTGCCGGATCACCCTAATGCATTGAAAGTTCTTGTGGCCGAATATTTTTCATGTACTACGGCCGGACAACGCTGTGCCGGAACATTGTTGATCTCCCGGCGCCCGACTCAACCTCCCGCGGAAATCTTGGACTGCTGGTCGGGACAGAAGACACCGATCGCGGCCCCGACGACCGAGCCGCTCTGCACCGGACCGAGACCGAGCGGCGAGTTCAGCGCGATATCGATGAATGACTTTCCGCCGCGGATATCGGTACAGGCCTGTCTGCCCACCTTGATGTACTTGTCCTTGTCGGGCACGTCCACGTTGAGTTGCTCAAGTGTTTGCAGGAAGACCTCGTTCTCCTTCTCCGTGGAGAGCCCGCTACCGCCGGATCCCGAGTCGGTCGGCGGCTCCGGACTTGAAGATTCCGGGCTGGACGTTTCTGGGCTCGACGTTTCTGGGCT
>NZ_JAGQTN010000028.1 GCF_020438995.1 Gordonia sp. (in: high G+C Gram-positive bacteria) | reverse complement strand
GCGGTGTCAGTTCGTCGATGAGGTATCACCGTTGCCGTCGGGGCCGTTGCCTGCCTGCTCAGCCAGGAACCTCTCGAACTCGGCACCCAGTTCGTCACCGCTGGGCAACTCGTCCTCGGCCGCGAGCAGCGACGCGCGGGACTCCTGCGCCTTGGTATACGAGTCGTACTGTTCTTCCAGCGCGTGCACCACCGACTCGATCTCGCTGTTGCCCGACACCTCATTGTCGATCTGCTCACGCATCTTGGTGGCCGCGTTCTCCAGCGCGGATACGGGAAGTTCGAGGTCGGTGACAGTGGTGATCGCCTGCAGCAGGCGCGCGGACGCCGCCGGATAGTTCGACTGCGCGAGGTAGTGCGGTACATGCACCGACAATCCCGATGCGCGATAGGACTTCTCCGCCAGCCGCAGCTCGAGCAGCATCGAGGCGCTCGCGGGCAGCTTCATCGACGACCCCCACCGGGGCAGATCGCCCAAGGCGGCGATGTCGCTGCCGTGGGCGGTGATCGTGGATGGCCGGGTGTGCGGAACCGCCATCGGGATCGCGTTCAGGCCCACCACGTCGGTGACGCCGAAGTTCTCGGCAAGGTTGGCGACGGCCTCGATGAATCGTTCCCATCGCAGATCCGGTTCGGACCCGCTGAGCAGCAGGAATCCTCGACCGGAGGTGTCGGTCACCGCGTGCATCAACAGCGACGGCATGCTCACCCCGGTGAAGCTGTCACCGGAGAACTCGATCGTCGGGCGGCGCGAGCGGTAGTCGATCAGTTCGTCGGCGTCGAAAGTGGCGACGAGTTCGGAGTCGAGGCTCTCGCGCAGGTGCTGGGCGGCCAGCCCGACCGCGTGTCCGGCGTCGGCGAAGCCTTCGAGCGCATGAATGAGTACGGTGCCTTTGCCGTCGTCATCGGGTATTGCGGGAGTCGGGAACTCCATCGAGTACAGCGAGCTCGATTCCGGCGAATGTCCGTCCATCGCGTCCCTCCTCACATCATCTGGGTGACCGGCGGTGAGAGTAATTGTCACCCATGCCACCGACAACCGTCACCGGTGGTGCCACTATGCCCGTTCAACAGTGGTCGCGGTGCGGGTGATTCCCAGATCGTTATACGACCGGGGGAGTGTCCGGCCGGTGCCGGGCGTCCTGCGCTGGCACAGTAGGGGGCGTGGGTTCGCTTCTGGCATCGACATCGCACCGCAGATCCGTGCCGCGCACGGTGTGGCACCGACGGGCACCTATCGTGATCGGCGCGCTGTGCGCCCTGCTGTTGCTCGGTTGTTCGATCGACGGCGAGGCGCAGTCGGCACCCAGCCGGCAGTCGCTCACGCCACGCCTGGTCGGTCCGGACGGTTTCCCGCGCGGTGCATCCCCCGTGCCGGCGCCGGCGGTCACCTCCGTGATCGTCGATGTCGCCGGACCGGCGGGGACCGTTGAGCCGCCGCGGTGCCGTGCGCCCCGTGTGTCGGCCGAAGGGGCCGCCGCAAACGTCGGACCAGGCTCGGCCGGTGGCTCTCCAGGGACCGGCTCGTCGGGTGACATGGGCTCATCGTCGGGCCCGACCGCCGCCGGCGGAACCCTCACAGTGCTCATCGCCTACGCACCGACCGGGCTGGACTCCTTCGACTCGTTCCTCGCCAAGTGCAGCCGGTTCAAGACACAGACCGCCGGAGCGAGTTCACAGGTCCTCCTCCGCAAGCTGCCCGCCCGCGCCGCGGGCGGCAAGATCGGCACCCGGTCCTACGCACGCACCGTCACCACCGGCGGCCAGAGCGGGTCGCTGTCGTATGCAATCACCACGCTCGTCGCGCAGTACGACGGTGTGCGGGTGTACGCCGAGGACCGCAGACAGGGCGCGAACGCGCAGCGGATCAGCGCCGACCTCGACACCCTGTTCCGCCGCGCCGTCGCGAAGGCCTGGCCGAACCGCGCCTGAGTGACCGGCATCGACGCTGGACGAATTGGGGATGACCGGCCGGGCCTGCTGCGCCCACCGCGAATACTGGGGACAGCCCTGTCCGCCGTGATGGCCCCGCTGGTTTCGGTCCGACCATATTTCTTATGGCACAATATGATTCCCCATCCGAAGACTTTCCCGACGGCACCGTCCTGCCGCAGCCGGTGCATGCCGGCACGCTGATCACTGCCATCCCCGCGCTCCTCGGTTTCGTACCGGAGAGCTCGCTGATCGTGCTCGCCTACCGCGGCGACAACACCATCATCGCCACCATGCGCTACGACCTGCTGCTGCGGGCCGACGGGCGGCCGAGAGCCGAGTTACGGTCCACGATCGCCGGGATCGGGAATCTATGCCGCGAATACGGTGCCGAGGCGATCGTGGCGGTGATCGTCGATGACCGGCATCGGATCCAAGGGCCGCAGTACCGGACCGTTTTGAGCCTGTGTGAGCGCGCGTTCGTCGGCTCTGGAGGGATGTCGGCAGGGCTGATCACCGCACAGGTCGCCGAAGGCCAAAGGTGGTGGGCGGGCCACACCGGCCAGTCCGCAGGCACCCCGTCGCCCGTGCGCATCCCCGACTCGCGCGAGGGACTCATCGGCGATCCGCGCACATCGCCGACGGCTGTGCGCGAGGCCGTCACCACCGGCCGCCGGGTACTGGACTGCCGCGACGAGATGACCACCATGCTCGACCCGGTGACCTGCGACTGCCATACCTGCACCCGGCCGCGGGCCATCGGCGACACCGACAGCGGGTCACTGTTGCGGAGAGTGCTCGTGCGTCTGGGCGACGGGCAGCGGTGTGCCACGGACATCGGCTGCACCGAGGCGGCGATGCTGGCGACGGCGCTGACCGACCTCACCGTGCGCGATACGCTGCTGGCGCTGGCCGTGACCGACATGCGTGGCGATGCCGAAACGCTGTGGCGGGCACTGGCTCGCCGGCTGACCGGATCGGCCCGCGCCAGTGCCGCCTCGCTGCTGGCGCACCTGCACTACATCGCGGGTGAAGGCGCGTACGCGGCTGTGGCGCTGGATACCGCACTCGACGCGGACCCCGAGTGGTCGCTCG
>NZ_JAGQTN010000246.1 GCF_020438995.1 Gordonia sp. (in: high G+C Gram-positive bacteria) | reverse complement strand
GCCCCGAACTCGCGGCCGACATGGTGCCGCGGCTGCTCGACGGCACCGAACAGTGGTGCCAGGGCTTCTCCGAACCCGGCTCGGGCAGCGACCTCGCGTCCCTGACCACGCGTGCCGAGCAGCGCGGTGATAACTGGGTGATCAACGGCCAGAAAGTCTGGACGAGCCTGGCGCAGTATGCATCCCGGTGTGTTCTGCTCACCCGCACGGCCCCCGGCCATGCGGGCATCACCGCGTTCTTCGTCGACATGGACACCCCCGGTATCACGGTCCGGCCGCTGCGCACGATGCACGACGTCGACGAGTTCGCCGAAGTCTATTTCGACGACGTCGTCGTACCCGCCGACCGGATGCTCGGGCAGCCGGGCGACGGCTGGAAGCTGGCGATGGACCTGCTCCCCTACGAGCGGTCCACGTGCTTCTGGCACCGCATCGCCTACCTGCTCGCCACGCTCGACGGCCTGGCCGGAAAGTCCGACGAGGCAGACGATCTCGATCTCGGTGCGGCCTACCTGGCGGTGTATACCGCGCGCTGCCGCTCGCATATCACCCAGCGCGCACTCGCCGAGACCGGCCGCGTCGGCCCCGAAACCTCCATCGACAAGGTGTTGTTGTCCACGGCCGAGCAGCAATTGTTCGACACCTACCGTGACCTGGTGCCCGGCGCCATCGAATGGACCGACCCGGTGCTGCGGTCGGAATACCTGTACTCCAAGGCCGCCACCATCTACGGCGGCACCGCCGAGATCCAGCGCAACATCATCGCGCGCCGGCTTCTCGACCTTGGTAAAGAACAATGATGGGGTAAAGAATCATGACGGGGCAAAGAATCATGATGGGAAAGGACTCGTAGTGGACGGCCGCACTGTAGAGGGCTCCGATATCGCCCTGCTCACCGACTCCCTGCGCGCCACGATGGCCGAGCACACCGGTCCCGCACTCGACGTTGCCCTCGACGACCTCGGCTGGCAGGACATGCTCGCCGAGATCCCGGAAGTCGCCATCCCTTTGGTGTTCCGGCTGCTCGGCGAGACCGGTTGCCACGCCTCGATCATCAACGATGTGCTCGGCACCGAGCGGTCAGCAACCGAATATCCCTTGCCGATGACCGGCGACCTGTGGCTGCGCTGGCACCGCGGCACCGACACCGCGAGCCCTGCCCTCGACCCGGAACTTCCACTGTCGCAAACAGATCCAGGCCCACTGCCGAAAGACGCCCTCATCCGCGGGCGGATCGCGCTGGGCTGGTGGCTGGTGGGCTCGAGCCGGGCGATGCTCACGCTCGCCCGCACCCACGCCCTCGACCGCACCCAGTTCGGCAAACCGATCGCATCCTTCCAAGCGGTCCGCCACCGTCTGGCCGAAACCCTGGTCGCCATCGAAGGCGCCGAAGCCACACTGACTGCGGCCACCGTCGACCTGCACACGGACTCCACTGTCCCCCATGATGATTCACTGCTACGGGCACTGCTCGCCAAGGCGGCCGCGGGCCGGGCGGCGCTGATCACCTGCCGGCACACCCAGCAGGTGCACGGCGGAATCGGTTTCACCGCCGAGCACTCCCTGCACCGTCACATCCGGCGCGCACACATGCTCGACGCCCTCCTGGGTTCCTCCCGCGCCCTCACCCGCGAGGCCGGCGCCCTGATCGGCGAACAGTCCCACGCCCCCCGCCTCATCAACCTGTAACCCACCCCCCTTCGCCGGTTAAGGCCAATACCGTTCAGTTAAGGTCGTTGAGGGTGTAGCCTGGTGGTGTGCCGCGTGCTGGATGGGTGAAGCCCGAGTCTGATCGTCGTTTGTCTGATGTGGTGTCGGTGGGTGTGTTGACGAGGGTGTT
>NZ_JAGQTN010000245.1 GCF_020438995.1 Gordonia sp. (in: high G+C Gram-positive bacteria) | reverse complement strand
TGGCGACGCCGCCGATGTGCGCGAGCGGCCACGGGATGGGCAGCACCGACGAGGTGTCGGTGCGCTGGCCGTCGGTGATGCCGTTGGAGGAGGCGATCACCGATCTGTCGGTGTGCTTGACACCTTTAGGTGCGGCGGTGGTGCCGGAGGTGTAGTAGATCCACCGGACCCGCGGGTCATCCGAACCTGACAGTGGTGGTGGAAGTTTCGCCGGATCACCGACCGGAATACGCAGGCCGGCGTCAACGGAGCCGAAGTCGAAGTCGAGTACCAGCGCATGACGGTCGGGGTGACGGACGATGAACGCGTCGGCGATGTCGGCGTGCCGATAGCCTTTCCATGACTCCGGCACGATGAGCAGAGTGGTGCCGACCTGTTCGAGCATGAACTCGACTTCACGCTCACGCAGTAGCGCGATGATCGGGTTCTGCACCGCTCCCAGCCGTGCACATGCCGCCATGAGGACGGCGGCTTCGAGAGTCGTCGGCAGCTGCCAGCTCACCACGTCACCGGCCGCCACACCGCGTTCGGCGAGGCCCGCCGCCGCATTCTCTGCCGCATCGCGGAACTGCGCCGCGGTGAGACTCCGTCCGTGGTCGTCGGCGAGAATCACCAGTTCGGGGCGGAGCTGCGCGGACTGTTCGACGAGGTCCCAGAGGCCGCCGATCTCGTCGGTCCCGATGACGCCGCGACGGGAGACGGGTGCCGGTGCGCCCGAGACGCTGTCGGTGACGGAACGTGTGGCCATACCGTCAACTCTTACATGACGATGCACCTTACCGAAAGGCTATCGATATGCCGGTGCGCACTCGTCATGAACCACCGACCGCGTGGCCGGGCGGTACGGTTGTCCAATCCGCATCAGCAGAATGGAGAATGGAGAATGACGACCGCGCAGACCGCGCTCCACGCGAGCTACCGTCTGCGTCCGTCGTGGACACCCCGGTACCAGCCCGACGTGTACGTGGCGGCGTCGCTGGACAGGCTCGACGGGCCGGTCGATGGCCTGCACGACCCTCCCGTCAATCTCTACTGGCAGCCGGGGAGACTCGACTTCGCCGATACCGACGACATCCGGCGGTTCTACTCGTCTGCACTCACTTCGACCAGCACACCCGCGCAGTTGTCGCAGTGGATCAACCGGGATGCACTCGTCTCACAGTGGCGGCACCTGTCGCTGCCACCGCGGGTGCGTCGGGCGTGGGAGACGCTGCATCCGGCCCTGAGGGAAGGAACTGACACCGTGGACGACTTCGCCTCCATACAGGACGCGATCCTGAGCGTGATCGCCGAGCACGGTTTCGCGCTCGCCGGTGGCTCCGCGCTGATCGATTACGACATCGTGTCCCGCGACACCGATGACATCGACGCATTCAACAATCGGTGGGACGCCGAGGCGTTCATCGCCGCCCAAGCGGCAGTACTCGATGTCTGCTCCGACCGAGGCTGGGACGCGGCCGTCGTCGGAAACGAGGATTTCCGCAAGCAGATCGCTATAGGCACCGGCGGGGACCGACCGATCGTCGTTGACATGGTGTACTACGAACGCTCGCAAGATCCGGAAATCCGCGCGGGCGGTGGACTTCGACTGATCTTTTCCGACGTTGTCGGCGGCAAGGGCGTGGCCGTCGCCGAATCGGCACGGGGCCGCGACTTCGATGATCTGGCAAGGATCGTCAGCACCGACGGGTGGTCACTCGGGCGCGTCGAACAGGCGATGACCGCGATCAAGTATGCAGACAAGATTCCCGAATTCCGTACCAATCTCGAGCGATTCCGGACCGGTGAATTTGATGACGATATTCGACGGTCCGGATTCGACCCGGCGTTCAGTCACGGCGTACTGGACTGATCTGACGGAAGGTCAGTCGGCTTTGCGGAAGGAGTTCATTGTTTTTTCGACCTCCCAGAAGGCGCGGATGGCGGCGAGTTTGCCGTAGGGGGCGGCTCGGTAGGTGAAGACTCCGCGGGATTCTGTGATGTGGCCGGCGATGTGGGTCACGATGGTGCCGATGTAGGCCACCTCGTTGCCACAGATGATCTCCTCGTCGAACCGGAAGTCGATGCTTTCGGTGGTGGCGATCGATTTGTCCCAGAATCCGGCGATCGCCTCGTGACCGTGAAAGCCGGTGCCGTCGGGGTCGA
>NZ_JAGQTN010000244.1 GCF_020438995.1 Gordonia sp. (in: high G+C Gram-positive bacteria) | reverse complement strand
CGGCGACCACAACGTGTCCGGCATGATCGTCACCGCCGCCCGCCTGGTCAATTCCGTTGCCGCCGTGGTGGATGCGAAACCCGGCCTGATCACCGCCCTCGACCTCCCGCTCATCACGGGTAGGGGCCTGGTCGCGTCATGATCGTGTGGTCACCGGACCCTTCGAGACGCGGTCGGCTCCTTCGTCGCGCGACTGCTCCTCAGGGATCAAGATGCCGGGCCGCGACCAAGCATCTTGATCCCTGAGGCCGATGCCGCGGCGTTCGGTCTGCTGCTGTCGCGACCATGCATCTTGATCCCTGAGGCCGAAGCGACGAAGGAGCGAGGGTCGCGAAGGGTCCGGTGACCTGGCTGCACGACGAAATCACCTCAAACCGGTTGAGAATCAACGAGAAGGAAGTCCTCGGGTTTCGAGCTGGTCCCGCAGCTTCTCCCGCCCGTGCAGCGACGCGACGGTGCCCAGGCGGGTGAGCACCCGGCCACTCCAGGTGCCGTCGAGGCCGTGCCGCCGGTTGTAGTCGGCCAGCGACTCGTCGTAACCGGTGATGTGGGCGTCGGCGGCGGCAGCGTCGTACTGCTCCTGATGCAGAACGGCCTCCTGTGGCAGCCGGGGTTTGATGCCAGCGTTCTCCGTCGGGTCCGGAACACCCACGGCCAGGCCGAAAGTGGCGATCGTGTGCGGTGGCAGACCCAACTCGTCGGCCACCTCCAGCGGCTTGTTGCGCAATGCACCGACGAAAACCGTTCCCAGGCCCAGTGATTCGGACGCGACCACGGCGTTCTGGGCGGCCAGGGCGGTGTCGACGAACCCGATGATGGTGGTTTCCAGATAGTCGGCACCGTCCAGTGGTGCGTTTTCGCGTTCGGCAACGCGGCGTGCCCGGCCGAGGTCGGCTACCCACACCAGGAACAGCCCGGCCTCGTTGATGAACTGCTGATTATTGGCCAGCGCAGCCAGCCGGGCCTTGCGCTGTGGGTCCCGGACGGCAATCACGCTCCACGGTTGCAGATTCGACGACGTCGAAGCCGACTGCGCTGCAGCGACTATCGCCTGCAACTGCGCGTCGTCGACGGGTGTGTCGAGGAACTTGCGCACCGATCGGTGGGCGAGTTGGGCGGCGATAATGTCGCTGGTGGTGGTCAGGGTCAACGCTGCGTCGGCATACCGGGCGGCGATGGTCATGCTGAATCTCCTTGATTCATAGTGTGATTCCCCAACTCACCGTCGTTGGTCGGGGTGTGATGAGCGTAAGCGACGAGCCTCGAAACCCGGTGAGACGATATTGTCCGCTCGCCAGGTTTCGAGGCTCGGTCGCTGGGCGACCTCGCACCTCAGCCGGCAATAGAGGGCGGAGAGGTGGTGTTGCTGGGGTGAAGCTTGTCCTTACGCACCCAGGAACTGCTCTCCTGAGACGAGTTCGGACTGGCGACCGTCGACACCGCGCGGTACGTCCCCTTCCAAAGTGACCCGGTACAGCACCCGGTCGTGGCCGAGGTGACCGGCGTCGGCGATGGCCAGGTGGGCGGTGGCCCGATTGTCCCAGAACGCGATACTGCCCGGCGCCCAACGGAACCGGACGGTGTACTCGGTGCGGGTGGCCTCGCGCCACAGCAGTCGCAGGATCTCGTCGCTCTGCTCCGGTGAGAAGCCCCGGATCTCGCGGGCGCCGCGGGTGAAGCCGGGACTCACGAACAGGGCCCGCTCACCGGTTTCCGGGTGCACCCGCACCGCGGGGTGGTAGGCGACGAGGTTGGCCTCGGCGATCTTGCGGGCACGCTGGCTGCCTTCGGCGGCCCGCGCAGCGAACTGGTGCCGGATGTCGATGCGGTCGGCCAACTCACGGAGCTGCCTGGGCAAACCCTCATAGGCGGCAACGAGATTGGTCCACGCGGTGTCGCCGCCGTACGGCGGTAGGATATCGGCACGCAGGATCGACGCGGCCGGCGGATTGACGAGCGCCGTCACATCGGTGTGCCAACTGTGGTCGTACGACGTCCGCTTGCGGCCGAGGTTCTGGTCGTAGCGGCGGCTGTCGATGGGAAGGATCTCCGGGAAACCCGCCGGTGGGTTCTCCTCGTGCGGGTGTGCCGGGGTCACCTTGCCGAACCGCCGGGCGAATGCGACCTGTTCGGCGTGGCCGATCTCCTGGTCGCGGAAGAAGATCACCTTGTAGCGGTGCAGTGCGTCGCGGATCTCCTCGACCGTGTTCTGGTCGAGATGATCGCGCAGGTCGACACCGCCGATCTCGGCGCCGATGTAGCCGGCGGAGGGGGAGATCTCCAGCGAGCCGGTGTGGGCGGGTGCGTCCTGTACTGGGGCTGCTTCCTGTACTGCGGTCATGGGCTGTGTCCTTCTCTTTCTCTGGGTTGAATCATCTTGTGGTTGTTCGTGTTATCCCGCGAGGGAGACCGAGGTTCCCGATCCGGGGAACGGCACACCGAATCGTTCACGCAGCGTGGTGGACTCGTATTCGTGTCGGAACAGTCCGCGGCGCCGCAGGATCGGCACCACCTCGTCGACGAAGATCTCCAGACCGTCCGGGAAGCGGTCGGGCATCAGGTTGAATCCGTCGGCGGCTCCGGCGTTCCACCAGTGTTCGATGGTGTCGGCGACCTGCTCGGGTGAGCCGACGATCTTGCGGTGCCCGAATCCGCCGCCGAGCCTGCCGAGCAGTTGCCGGACCGTCAGGTTCTCGTCGGCGGCCAGCCGGATCACCGACTCCCGGAAGCCGAGCGAACCGCGGAACCGGGTCGGATCCACCGGTTCGGCGAGCACCGACTTCGGTAG
The DNA here is from genome assembly GCF_020438995.1 of Gordonia sp. (in: high G+C Gram-positive bacteria). GTDB lineage: Bacteria > Actinomycetota > Actinomycetes > Mycobacteriales > Mycobacteriaceae > Gordonia. The sequence goes on along the minus strand of NZ_JAGQTN010000244.1, from coordinate 1,021 downwards.
CGGCGCGTCGAGATCGACGGCCGTGAGATCGATGCCGAGGGTCGCCGAAAAGCGAGCTGCCGCATGGCTTGACGGTGCGAGCGCGGCCGATTCGTCGTCCCGCGCGCGGGCCTCGGCCTCGGTGCTGCCGATGACGGTGATCAGCCCGGGCAGGATGCGGACGTGCTCGGGATTGCGACCCGCTTTGGCCGCAACGGATTTGACGTGCTGATAGTGCGCGATGCCCGCCTGCAGACTCAGTTCGGCGGAGAACACCGCGTGCGCCTGGCGTCCGGCGAGTTCGCGGCCCGCCGGTGAGCCGCCGGCCTGCACCAGCAGTGGCTGGCCTTGCGCGGAGGGGGGAACGGGCAATTGTCCTGCGATGGTGAAGAACTCACCGTCGAAACGCACCGGCGTCCGGTTCCGGGCTGACGCCCACAGTTCGTTGACGGCGTCGACGAACTCCGCGGCGCGACGATAACGGGTGTCGCGGTCGGGTAGTTCGGTGAGCCCGAAGTTTCCGGCGATGTCCTCGGCGTAGGTGGTGACCACATTCCACGCCACCCGCCCGCCGGACACATAGTCCAGCGACGCGATCCGGTAGGCGAGTTCCCACGGGTCGTTGAAGGTGGTCGACAGGGTGCCGATGAGGCCGATGTGCTCGGTGGCGGCGGCGACCGCGCCCAGGATCGTGGTGGGTTCGAGTGCCCTGCCGGGTTTGTGCCGCGGATCCTCCCGCAGGCCCGGGCCGTCGGCGAGAAAATAGCCGTCGAGGGTGCCGCGTTCGGCGATGCGCCCGACCTCGGTGAAGTACTCGGTGTCGACGAACGAGAGCGGATGCAGGTCGGCGGACCGCCAGGCGTCGTGGGTGATGCCCACGTCGAGAACGTTGACATTGAGTATCACGTGGCCGGGACGGTTGGTGGGGGAACGGTCAGGCACGGGACACCTCCGGGGTGGCTGGTTCGGTGGGAAAGACGACGCGGCCGGCCGCGGCCGGACCGGGGACCGGCAAGCCCAGGACCGCGCGCAGCGTTGCCGG
>NZ_JAGQTN010000243.1 GCF_020438995.1 Gordonia sp. (in: high G+C Gram-positive bacteria) | reverse complement strand
TACTGGTCAGCCGGCCTGACACGTCGAGCACTGCTGGCCGTCGGGGAACGCCTGGTCGCCCGGCACCGACTGGCGCGCCCCGAGTACGCCCTGCTGGCCGAAGTCACCGAGATCGACGACGCCCTGATAAACGACTCCCTCCCCGACTCCCTGGCCGAGCGGTGGCACCGACTGCAGCAGACGGCGCCACCCGCCAAGACGCTCGGCGCCCCCGAACCTCCTCCGCCGCCGTTGCGTGCGTTCGGCGAACCGCACCGCACCAACCTGCGACTCACCCTGCTGTGTATCAGCCTCAATTTCGACGAGCATGAGGCTGTGGTCAGCGCGGGTGTGCGGGGGCATGGCGCCTCGCGCGGGGTCGTAGAGGGGACCGCGCGGGTCATCACCTCATCCGACGACTTCGCCCGGGTTCAACCCGGCGACATCCTTGTCGCGCCGACCACATCACCGACATGGAATATATTGTTGCCCCTGGTATCCGGACTCGTCGCCGATCATGGCGGGCCACTGTGCCATACCGCTGTGGTAGCGCGTGAGTGCGGTATCCCCGCGGTCGTCGGAACCGGCAATGCCACCACGCGCATACCCGACGGCGCAGCGATCCGGGTCAATGGGACCACTGGCGAAGTTCTGGTGGTGCGCGGATCCGCGGTCGGCGCTGCCGGTGAAAAACTACCCTGTTAGATGCCGCCGGCGACATCGCCGCCGCCGAAACGAAGGAGGAGCCCATCATGGGCGTCCGTATCGCAGAGGTGATGGCGGCGTTGTCGCTGACCACGGACCTGGCCACCGGACTGCCGTTCGAGAAGGGGCTGCGCGTCTGCATAGTTGCCGATGAACTCGTGAAACGGCTCCCGGACCGCGTCACCGACGACGGCCGGCTCCGGGCAACCACCTACCAGGCCACACTCCTGCGCTCCATCGGCTGCACATCACGAGCGCCAGAGAACGCCGCGGAGTTCGTCGATGATGTCGCCTTCCAGTGTGCGGTGAAGCACCTCGACCTCGACGCCGACCACCTCGCCGAGCAACTGACGGGCTTCGGCGACTGGCAGGGTTCCCCGGAGTCCCAGCAGTCACTGGCCGACCGTTTCGTCGACCTCGTCACCACCGACGGACCCCACGCCGCCCGGTACAGCTGTGAAGTGAGCCGGGCTCTGGCGCCGCCGATGGGTGCATGCGCGGACGCGGTGGCGGCCCTCGACGACGTCTACGAGCGCTGGGACGGCCATGGCCTCCCGGATGGCCGCAGCGCACATCGGCTCAGCTTTGCGGGCCGGATCATGCACGTCGCCGAACAGGCGGTACTCGCGCATGTCGCCGGTGGGACCGACCATGCCATCGCCGAGGTACGACGCCGCGGTGGTGGTCACCTCGACCCGGACGTCGCCAGAATCTTTGTCGACGACGCGCCGTCGATCCTCGCGTCGACCGCCGAGACCGACTTGCTTGCCGCGGTTCTCGAACGCGAACCGGCGCCGCAGTCAACCGTGGATGGCGCCGGATTCACGAGTCTCTGCGGGGTCCTGGGTATGGTTGCCGACCTCAAGAGCGTGTATCTGACCGGACACAGTTCACGCGTGGCTCGCGTCGCGGCGGCCGCGGCCAGGCGGGTCGGCCTCACAGATGCCCAGATCGGCGATCTCGAGGCCGCGGGCCACCTGCACGGTCTCGGATGTGTCGTGGTGCCCAGTTCGCTTCTGGACCGGCCGCAACCGAGTGGACAGCTAGGCACCGCTGATCGGGAACGGCTGCGTCTGCAAAGCTATTGGACCAGCCGGATCCTCGAACGGTGCCCGTCGCTGCGAACATTGGAGCCGTTGACCCGGCCGGCCGGTGCCCTGCACGCGGCCTTCGCCGAGGCCGGTTGGGGTACCTGGCGCGGGTCCACAGACGCCTCCGGCCCCTTTGCCGCGCGAATTCTGGAGGCCGCCGAGGTGTGGTGCACCCTCACTGAGGACCGCCCCGGACGCCCGGCTCTGCCCCCGGCCGCCGCGAGGTCCCACCTGTGCGCGGCCGTCGATGACGGGCGGCTCGAATCCGACGCGGTGTGGGCGGTGCTGTCCGCCGTCGACGTGGCGCCTGTCTCGCAAGCTGCCCCCAACGGTCTCACGGCCCGTGAGCTGGAAGTCCTACGACATGCGGCGAAGGGCATGTCGAACAGGGAAATCGCTGTGGCACTGGTCATTTCGGAGCGGACCGTTGGACATCATCTCGCCCATGTCTTCGACAAGACCGGCTACCGGACGCGCGCGGGCGTGGCCGTCTGGGCGGTGCAACGCGGGCTCATCCCGGCCGAACCGGGCGATCTGGAGCGTGCGCTCAGTTGAGGGTCGCCGGTCTGGTCGGACATTCATGTCGGCAAAGCTATCCGGGGAAGACCTGCCCCGGTCAGGTCAGTGCTTGGTGATCTTGTAGATGTGGTCGCCACCCAGGGGAGGCAGCGGCATCTTCGCCATGCCGGACGGCAGCTCCGTGATCGACGACGCCTTGTCGATGACCAGGAAGGTGTTCTTCTTCCAGCCCAGCAGCTGGTTCGGCAGCAGGCCGGTCGTCATCAGCTGGGTCACGCCGAGTGTCTTCTGGTTGATCACGGAGATGAAGCCGAGGAAGTAGTTGGCGGCGTACAGCTTGCCCTGGAAGACGAGCATCGAGTTGGTGCCCGGGCCGGTGGTCACGTCGCCGACGTGCTTACCTGTGCGCAGGTTGTACACCGACAGTCCGTTGTACAGGTTGTTGACGTACAGGCGGTTGGTCGTGGTGTCGGCGGCGACGCTGCCGTGACCTTCCCGGATCGTCTGGCGGGTGTTCCACTTGACCTTCGCCCGGACCTTGTCACCGCTGCGGGTGAGCCGGAACTGGGTGAGGTCGGTGTAGTACGAGGTGGTGGTGACGGTGGCACCGTCGGGACCCTGGTCGGTGACGATCGTGCCGGCGCCGAGCTGCTTGCCGCCGGACGGGTACCTGACCTCGCCGAGCCGCTTATAGGTGTCCATGTCGAAGAACACCAGGCCCGGGGTGACCGAGATGATGGCGACGCGGAGGTCTTCGGCGAAGACGATGGAGTGTGAATGCGGCAGGTTGCGCAAGTTGGCCAGGCGCCGCCCGGTGTTCTTGTCCCACACGTTGGCTTCGCCGCCGTTGGCCGCGGCGGCTGTGGTCCACACAGTGTGGCCCGTCTTCGGGACACCGATCTCGTACTGGGCGGCGATGGTGCCGTGGCCGTCGGTGTCGGCCTTCTGGGTCACGTTGATCCGCTGCTTGACCGACATCGTGTTCGGGTTGAGCCGGTAGATGGTCGACTTGGTGGGGCCGTTCATCGGCGACACGCTGGTCAGCCACAGATCACCGGTCTGCGCGTCGATAGCACCGCGGTAGTTGCCTGAATTGAAGTTGTAGCCGTGAATGCTGTAGCCGGCCGGCTGCGGAACAGCGGGAGCCGGGCTCGCGGGGGCGGCGTCGGCGGCCGGCGCGGTGGCCAGACCGAGCGTGAAAACGGCGGTGACGGCGAGCGCGGCGCCACGAACAATCGAGAAACGGGATCGCATGGACCTTAGGCTAACCTACGGATGCCCCGATACCTGGTCAGTTCCGTGCAACCTCCACCACACCGGACCCGCGCAGTGTGCGAGTGCTACGGCGTGCGCTGCGGACCGTCAGGGTCGCCGGGCCTGCGGACCGCCTATGAGAGCGTCGAGACCGGATACTTCCGGATGTTCGGATCGACAGTGAGCAGTGTGGCGCCGTCAACCATGGCCTGGGCGACGAGCATCCGGTCGAACGGATCCCGGTGTATCCACGGAAGCTCAGCGAGGGCACGCGCGTGGTCGACGCCGAACGGCTCTACTTCGAGCCCGAGGTTACCGACGGTGTCGAAGAATCGCGGACCGACATCGAGTTTGCCGGTCGACACCTTGATGGCGATCTCTGTCAGGGAAACCACCGAGATCATCTTCCGGATACTTGTGTCGGCGAGTACGTCAACCATGCTTTGTGGCAGCCTCTCCGGAGCCGATCGCATCCATAACAAGATATGTGTGTCGAGCAATGTCCTCACGGCCGCCGAGAGTCCTGACCGCTGCCGTACCAGAGCGCGTCGTCCTCGTCGCTCCACTCATCGAAGTCATCGGGAACGGTGAACTGACCAGCCAGATCACCGAGTCTTGCGGGCGGAAAGGCCACCGGATCGATGGGTCCGAGGCGCGCCACGGGCTTTCCGTTCCGCGCGATGACCACGGTCTCACCTGCTTCGGCAGCAGCGACCAGCTTCGAGAACGAGGCCTTGGCCTCGAAGATGTTCACGGTGGTCATGGCGCCACATTACCCCACTCTGGCCAGGTCTGGCCAGGGCTAGTCCTTGGTCCGAGGTCACTCCGTGGAGCGTCGGCCATGCTGCTCCGGCGTGTAGGCGAGGAGTTTGCGGTACGGGATCGACATCTCGTCGATGCGGAGGACGACCGTCACCGTCTCGCTGTCGACGGTCAGGTCCACGACCCGGACGCCGTCGGTCACAGCAGTGGCGATGGGGATGGACGAGATCGCGGTCAGCCCGCCCCGCCGCAGCCACCGTCCCCACCCGGCCGCGAGCGGGCGCAGTTCGATGCGCCCGCCTTCCGAGACCAGCCGGGTGTCGACCCATCCGTTCCGCGTCCGCGTGCCGTTGTAGCGCACGCGAAGCCGCTGTTCACCGAGCGGTTCGATCTCGACCTTGTCGGCGTAGTGCTTCAGCAACGCGGTGGCTTGGGGCCAGTCTGCCACCACGACCACCTCCAGCGGCGCCGCGACAACGATCGGGTTGATGGACGGTCGCGTGTGCACATTGTGCGCGCTGACGGTGAAACGCCGGGCGTGCAAACCGTCGAACACCGGCTCGACGGCGGTGAGCGAGAGTCCGTTGACCTGCCCCATCGCGGCGCCGAAGCGGTCGAACCGGGCGTCGATGTCGTCGATCGTGAACGCCACCGGCTTGTCGCCGAGCGTCGTCTCGATCCGCTTACCGGTGACCTGCGTCTTCAGCGTGTCGAAGAGTCGCTCGATCGATCCGGTACCGAGCCGTGCGGTGGTGTCGATTCCCGGCAGTGCGAGGGGCAGGTGTGGTGCGGCGTCGGCGCCGTGCATCGCCGAACCGAGTTCGAGCAACCAGCCCGCAGGACTCAGATACCAGGGTTGCTCGACCACGTCTCTCCACATCCTCGACGGCAACCTCCTAAAGGTACGCCGTCGTAGGGCCGATCACGCTGCAACCACCGCGGCGCC
>NZ_JAGQTN010000242.1 GCF_020438995.1 Gordonia sp. (in: high G+C Gram-positive bacteria) | reverse complement strand
GCCGCTGGCTCGATCATCCCGACGAGCTCGCCGATGCGTTCGCCCGCGCCTGGTTCAAGCTGATCCACCGTGACATGGGCCCGGTCGACCTGTACCGCGGACCGCTGGTGCCGTCCGAGCACCTGCTCTGGCAGGACCCGATCCCGGCCGAGACCGCCTCCACCATCACCGACGCCGACGTGGCGACCCTCAAGGGTCAGCTCGCCGAGTCGGGGCTGACCGTGGCGCAGCTGGTGTCCACCGCGTGGGCCGCGTCGTCGTCGTTCCGTGGCAGCGACAAGCGCGGCGGCGCCAACGGCGGCCGCATCCGTCTGCAGCCGCAGGCCGGGTGGGAGGTCAACGAGCCCGACGCCCTGGCGCAGGTCATCGCCAAGCTCGAGGAGATCCAGGCGGCGTTCAACGCGGCCGGTGGCAACACCGTCTCGTTTGCCGACCTCGTGGTGCTCGGTGGCAACGTCGGCGTCGAGAAGGCCGCCAAGGCGGCCGGTCACGACGTCGCCGTCCCGTTCACCCCGGGCCGCGGCGACGCGACACAGGAGCTGACCGACGTCGAGTCGTTCTCCTACCTCGAACCGCGCGCCGACGGCTTCCGCAACTACCAAGGCAAGTCGTCGCAGGTCCCGGCCGAGTACGAGTTGCTCGACAAGGCCAACCTGCTCACCCTGTCGGCGCCGGAGCTGACCGTCCTCGTCGGCGGGCTGCGGGTGCTCGGTGCCAACTACGAGGACTCGACGCTGGGTGTGCTGACCGATCGGCCGGAGACACTCACCAACGACTACTTCGTGAATCTGCTCGACATGGGTACCAAGTGGGAGCCCTCGGCAGACGACGACGGCACCTACGTTGGTACCGACCGCGCCTCGGGCGAGGCCAAGTGGACCGGCAGCCGCGCCGACCTGATCTTCGGTTCCAACTCGCAGCTGCGGGCCCTGGCCGAGGTCTACGGGCAGGACGACGCCGCGGGCAAGTTCGTCGACGACTTCGTCGCCGCCTGGACCAAGGTCTCCAACCTGGACCGCTTCGACGTCTGAGTCCGACCCCACGAAACCCGGTGAGACGACAATGTCCTCTCACCGGGTTTCGTCGTGTCCGAACCCTCAGGCGAACTGCCACGCCGCCGCGGCCGCAACGGCGCCGGTGGCATTCAGCGCCCAGTGCAACGCGATCGGTGCGATGAGGCTGGTCGACCGGTGCCGCAGCCAGCTCAGCACCAGCCCGGCGACCGCCGTCGCCACCACCGCCCCGACGATCCCGGCGATCTGCCCGAACGTCCCGCTGCCGAGGACACCGGAAAGTCCCTGGTTGCCGCCGGTCAGACCCCGCGACGACGCGATGTGCCACAGCCCGAATGCGAACGCCCCGACGAAAAGCGCGTACCGCACCCCGAGCAGGTGGGTCAGACGACCGTGCAGGACCCCACGGAACGCGAGCTCCTCGGGGATCACTGTGTGCAGCGGGATCACGATTCCGGCCGCAAACAACGCGGGCAGCACCGCGTTGTACTTCTCCGACAGAAAGAACTGGCGCAAGGCCGGCACCGCGATAACGGCGGCGACCACCGCGACCACCACACCGATCGCGGCCGCCGCGTACGGCAGCGACGGACGGATCTGCGAACGCGCCAGACCCAGGTCGTCCCACCCGAGCCCGGACACCCGGGCCAGCACAACAAGAACGACAGCGGCAACGGGCACCACCGCGTAGTGGACGGCGGTGGGCAACTGCCCGAGGGCGACGAGAAGGTTGGCGGTCACGAGTATCGCGATCGTCGCGACGATCCAGAGCACCGAACCGAGCCGCGACCGCACCATCAAATCCTCCTGAACATTCGCCGACCACTGTGACGGCTCAGGGATTCAACCGATCACGGAACCGGAAAGTTCCCCGATCGAGACACCCCCGATCGAGACCCTTCCGTAACCGGTCGCCGTATGGCGGCCGACCGCTATGTCGGCGATCACATATTTCACCGGGCGCATTCTTCCGGCCGTGGCTATGCTGGTGCCTTCCCCCAGGGAAGGAGAAGGTGACATGACCTCCGGACACATCCGGCTCACCTCGCACAGCGGTGGCGCCGATGCCCCCCAAATCCATTGGGGTGCAAGAACAGCCGACGAGCGCGGACCGGTCGTGGGAACGACGATCACCCGCGGGCATCGCAACGTGATCGGCACGCACAGCGGGTCGTACAGCGTGTACCGGGCGCTGGCGGTGGCGGCCGGGGCGCTGTCCCGCGACCATCGCGCCGACCTGACCAACACCTCACCCACCGACCATATCGGCCCCTATCCGCAGTGGAGCGACCCGTCGGCGATCGTGAGCCTGGACCCGTGGGGTGCGATGGTGGCCGACGCATTCTCGGGCTACCTGGCGCGAGGCTTCGACATCCGGCCGACGATCGCCGTCACCAAAGCGCACGTGATCCTCCCCGAGATCACCGAGGCCATCGCCCGCGGTCGGCTGACCCCGGACGGTTCGGTGCTATTCGACAGCGGCGCCGCCCTCGTCACCAAGGTGGCCGTCGAACCGGTGTGGTATCTGCCGGGGGTCGCGGCCCGATTCGGTTGCGGCGAAGGCGAATTGCGCCGTGTGCTGTTCGAGGAGACCGGCGGCATGTACCCGGAGCTGGTCACCCGCTCCGATCTGGACGTGTTCCTGCCGCCGATCGGCGGCCAGACCGTCTACATCTTCGGCAACGCCCGCGATCTGGCCGATCCCGATGTCGAACTCACCGCCCGCGTGCACGACGAATGCAACGGTTCGGACGTGTTCGGCTCCGACATCTGTACGTGCCGGCCATATCTGACGCACGCCATTGAGGAATGCATCCTCGGCACCCAGCGCGGTGGCGTGGGTCTGGTGTCGTACTCGCGCAAGGAGGGGCGCGCACTGGGCGAGGTGACCAAGTTCCTGGTGTACAACGCCCGCAAACGCCAGGAGGGCGGCGACACCGCCGACCAGTATTTCGCACGCACCGAATGTGTTGCGGGCGTGCAGGATATGCGGTTCCAGGAACTGATGCCCGACGTCCTGCACTGGCTCGGTATCCGCAAGATCCACCGGCTGGTGTCGATGAGCAACATGAAGTACGACGCGATCACCGGTTCGGGGATCGAGGTGGGTGAACGGGTCAACATTCCCGACGAGCTGGTTCCCGCCGATGCCCGCGTCGAGATCGACGCCAAGATGGCCGCCGGATACTTCACGCCGGGCCCCGTACCGGATGCGGATGCGCTCAAGCAGGTCCGCGGCCGGGGGCTCGGCGGATGACGGCCACCGAGGTGACATCCGCTGCGACGGACGTCGCCGCGGTGTTGCGCAGTACCACCACGATCCGCGAACGCGCCGGCCTTCTCCTGACACGCGCTCGGGCAGGAGACTCGCGCTGGTTCACCGTCGACGACGCCGCGGTCACGGGCGCCGCGCACGAGGTGGCGGAGCTGACCCGATCCCGCTTCCCCGACCTTCAGATCCCCTATCACAGCAGGTGGCGGCACTTCGAGGCCGGCGGCGTCGATCGCCCCGCCCAACTCGAAGCGCGGCTCACCGGCCTGGACGCGCACGACCGGGCCCGCACCCTCATCGACCTGACGGTGGTCAGTGTCCTGCTCGACGCAGGTGCGGGTCCGGACTGGTCCTTCCGGGAATCGTCGCCGGACGGTGACCGCATCTACACCCGGTCGGAAGGTCTGGGTGTGGCGAGCTGGCACGCGTTCCTCGCCGGAACGTTCTCGTCGGCCCCCGATACCGCGCTGCGTGTCGACGCCGCCGGTCTGCGGGCGCTCACCGCCGAACAGCTGGCCGCGGCCTTCCAGGTCGGTGCGGACAATCCGCTGGTGGGCCTCGACGGCAGGCTCGACGTCCTGCATCGCCTGGGCGACGTGCTGGCCGCCGACCCGGACGTCTTCGGCTCCGACGGCCGTCCGGGAGGCCTCCTCAAGGCGATCACCACGGGCGGGCCGGTGACCGCCGAGACGGTCCTCGGTGCGGTCCTCGATCACCTCTCACCCATCTGGCCGTCGGGAAATGCCTACACCGACGATTCAGGAAACGCTGTGGCACTGGGTGATTGCTGGTATCACCCGGCGCTCGACGGGTGCTCACCGGCGCCCGGCCGAATGCCGTTCCACAAGCTCTCGCAATGGCTCACCTATTCATTGATCGAGCCGCTGGAACTGAGCGGTTTCCCGGTCACCGGTCTCGACGGTCTCACGGGTCTGCCCGAATACCGCAACGGCGGACTACTCCTGGACACCGGCGTGCTGACCCTGCGCGACCCGGATTTCGCCGATCGCCCGTGGCGGGTGGACGACGAACTCGTCGTCGAGTGGCGCGCATTGACTGTCGCCCTCCTCGACGAGATCGCCGGTGCCGTACGCGCCGAACTGGGTGTCACCGCAACACAACTCCCGCTGGCCTGCGTCCTCGAAGGCGGCACCTGGGCTGCGGGCCGCGTCACCGCCGGACGTCTGCGCGGTGGCCTACCACCGTTGACCATCATCAGCGACGGCACCGTCTTCTAGAGACAGGAGCACACAGTGGAACAACTGACCGTCATCGATCACCCGCTGATCGAACACAAACTCACCCTGATGCGCCAGAAGGAGACCTCCACCAACGACTTCCGGCGTCTGATGACGGAGATCTCGACGCTGATGGCGTACGAGGTGCTGCGCGACATCCCGATGCACGAGATCCCCATCGACACCCCGATGGAGTCCACCACCGGCCGGGTGATCGACGGCAAGAAGGTGGTGATCGCGGCGGTGCTACGGGCCGGTTCACAGATCGCCGACGGCATGCTGACGGTGGTCCCGGGCGCCCGCATCGGCCACATCGGCCTGTACCGCGACCCGAAGACGCAGGTGGTGGTGGAGTACTACTTCAAGATGCCCGGCGACCTCGGCGAACGCGACGTCGTCGTCACCGACCCCCTGCTGGCCACCGGCCATTCGGCGGTCGCAGCCGTCGACCGCCTCAAGGAGTACTCCCCCAGATCGATCAAGTTCGTGTGTCTGGTAGCCAGCCCCGAGGGCCTGAAAATCCTCACAGAGGCCCACCCCGACGTCACCATCTACACCGCCGCGGTAGACCGCGAACTCGACGCCGACGGCTACATCCTCCCCGGCATCGGCGACGCCGCCGACCGAGTCTTCGGCACCGACTGATAAATCTGGGAGCCCCATCTCACCAGACCCTTCGTGACGCGGTCGGCTCCTTCGTCGCGCGACGGCTCCTCAGGGATCAAGAAGGCACCCTCACCACACTTCTTGATCCCCCAGACCCGAACCAACACAACCAACCATCGTGATCCCGAAGACCCCAACCAACACGACCAACCATCTCGATCCCGAAGACCCGAAGCGACGCGACCAACTATCTCGATCCCGAAGACCCGAAGCGACGCGACCAACTATCTCGATCCCGAAGACCCGAAGCGACGCGACCAACTATCTCGATCCCGGAGACCTCAAACGACGCGACCAATCATCTTGATCCCTGAGGCCGAAGCGACGCAGGAGCGAGGGTCACGAAGGGTCAGGTGACCTACCCACCTGACGCAACCACACATACGGAACAATTGCGACCCATGGCACGACACATCGTCGACGCAATGGACCGGCACCAGGTCCCGATCTACATCGCCGCAATCGCAGCAGGAGCCGCCGCGGGAGCCATCGCACCCGGAACCACCGAGTCCTTCTCGGTTGCGATGAACCCGGCACTGGCCGCACTTCTCTACGTCACCTTTCTGCAGGTCCCGATCGCCTCCCTCGCCGAGGCGGCACGCGACACCCGTTTCATCTCGGCACTGCTC
>NZ_JAGQTN010000241.1 GCF_020438995.1 Gordonia sp. (in: high G+C Gram-positive bacteria) | reverse complement strand
ATCGCGCACGGTGATCGTAACGGCCTGGCAGCGGGCGGTTCCGATTAGTATGCGGATGTAGCGCAGCTGGTAGCGCATCACCTTGCCAAGGTGAGGGTCGCGGGTTCGAATCCCGTCATCCGCTCGTTATGCCAGCCTATGGTGGTGTGGCCGAATGGTGAGGCAACGGTCTGCAAAACCGTCCACACGGGTTCGATTCCCGTCGCCACCTCCACCGTTCGCATTTGAATACGCGCGCGATTAGCTCAGTGGGAGAGCGCTTCCCTGACACGGAAGAGGTCACTGGTTCAATCCCAGTATTGCGCACCACGAACGCCCACGACTGCAGGCCCGGCAAACCGCCGGGCCTGCAGTCGTCTGATCGCCACAGACCCCGGCGGGCTCACACCTTGGATTCGGCGAAGCGTGACAGAGCGAGCAGACGTGAGGTGGCGCGCAGATACTTCTTGCGGTAGCCGCCGTTGATCATCTCCTCGGTGAAGATCTCATCGAGTTTGCTGCCGGCGACGGTGACCGGGATGTCGGCGTCGTAGAGCCGGTCGGCAAGCACCACGATGCGTAGCGCGACGGTCTGGTCGGGAGCCGGGTGCACCCCGTCGATGCACACCAGGGAAACGCCGTCGACCAGTGCCTTGTACTTGGACGGGTGCAGCGTCGCCAGATGCTTGCACAGGTCATCGAAATCATCGAGGGTGGCGCCGGGCGTGCTTTGCGCTACGGCTATCAGTTCGGCCTCGGCCTTCGGTTCCGGTGCAGGCGGCAGATCGCGGTGCCGATAGTCGGGTCCGTCGACGCGGATCGTCTCGAAGATCCCTGACAGTTTGCGGATCTCGCGCAGGAAGTCCTGGGCGGCGAATCTGCCCTCACCGAGCTGGCCGGGCAGCGTGTTGGAGGTGGCCACGATCGACACCCCCCGTGCCGAAAGTTCGGTCAGCAGACGCGAGACCAGCATCGTATCGCCCGGATCGTCGAGTTCGAACTCGTCGATGCACAGCACCGTGTGGTCGGCGAGCCGTTCGACGGCGTTGGTGAAGCCGAGAGCGCCGACCACATGGGTGACCTCGACGAAGGTGGCGAACGATTTGGGGGCGGGCATCGAGTGATAGACCGATGCCAGCAGGTGGGTCTTGCCGACGCCGAAACCGCCGTCGAGGTAGAGCCCGACACCGTGCTCGGGTTCCTTGTGCCTGGAGAAGAAGCCCTTCTTCTTGCCGCGCAGTTTGCTCGCGCGGGCCACGAAGTCACGTGCCTTGGCCACCGCCTGCGCCTGGCTGGGCTCGTTGGGGTCGGGAATGTAGGAGTCGAAACTGACGTGGTCGAACGTCGACGGCGGCACCATCTCGTCGACCAACGCGTCCGGGGAGATCACAGGGTTTCTGTCGCAGAGTCGTGCCACCATGCGTGGAGCCTATCGGGCCGGTCCATGATGGATTCATGTTCTCTCAAAGGAAAGCGACCCACATCACATCCGGAAACGCCGATGACGCCGATACGCTGCACATCCTGGCCGGCCACTACGCGTACCCGGCCATGCCTTCGTCGGCGCCGTGTCTGGGCAAACCGTATTTCCGGGTGAACTTCGTGAGTTCGATAGACGGCGCCGTGACCCACAATGGCAAGTCCGGCGAACTCGGCGGACCGGGTGACAAGGCCGTGTTCCGGGTGCTGCGTGGCCTGGCCGACGTGGTCCTGGTGGGCGCGCGCACCGCCCTCACCGAGAACTACCGGCAGCCGCAACCGGACTCGGTGTTCACCTCGATCCGGAACCACGGCGAGCAGGCTCCCTCGCCCGCGCTCGCGCTGTTGTCACGGTCGCTGGACATTCCGGTCGACTACCCGCCGCTCACCCACCCCGACACCATGATCTTCACCTGCGAGGCCGCACCGGCCGACCGCAGACGGGCCCTCACTGATGCGGGTGCCACGGTGATCGCCTGCGGTGACGACGCGGTCGATCCCGAACGCGTGGGTGAGGTCTGCTGTGAGCAAGGCCGGCGCCGCGTGCTCTGCGAGGGTGGGCCGTCGTTGCTGGGTACATTGATCGCCGCCGACCTGGTCGACGAGCTGTGCCTGACCACCAGCCCGGTGCTGTCCGGCGGTGATGCCGGGCGTATCGCGCACGGTCCGGCGGTCGCGGTGCCCAGATCGATGCGACCTGCGGCGATCCTGACCGACGACGACGGCTTCGTGTTCACCCGGTGGGTCCGTGAACCCACGGGATGACCCCGGACCACGACGCGGGTACGGCTACGCACGGATATCCGGGCGTCCTTCCGGTATGCCGTAGGCTCGCGGACATGCCACGGTTCAGTCCGCCACGCGGCGCCCTGCGTATCGCCGCGGCCTCGATGGCTGTGGCCATCACGCTCGCCGGCTGCGCCACCGGTCCCGACGCCGGGCCCGATCTCGTCACCGGTGACGGCGGTTCGGGCGCACCCGCCACGTCCGAATCGGCCGTACCGCCGCTGCCGGTTCTCACCGCACCCACCGCGGACCTGGCCTGGCGCGAATGTTCGGCGGCGACAGCCGCGAAGTACGACGTGCGCCCGGCCGCCGGAACTCACATCGAATGCGCGACGCTGGACTCCCCCGTCGACCCCGACCACCAGGACGGCGGCACGCTGACGGTCGCCCTGACCCGGGTCCGCACCGGCAAGACACCGGCCGGCGCCGTGCCGGTGGTGCTGACCACCGGCAGCGACCTTCCCTCGGCCCTGGGCGCGCTGCTCGTCGCGACCGGCCCGGGCAGGTCGCTGCTCGACACCAATCCGGTGGTCGCCGTCGACCGGCGCGGGCTCCCCGACAGCGGCGACGTCGACTGTCTGACCCGCGATGAGCGCGCCGCCATCGCGGCGAACGGTCAGGTCGGCGGCGCACTCGACACCGCCGCCCGGATCACGGCACTGACCTCTGCGTCGTCCTCGGGTTCGGACGGATGCACCGAGGCACTCGACCCGGCACAGCTGAGCTATTCGATCGCCGACGCGGCGTCGGACATCGACACGTTGCGCCGGGCGTGGAAGATCGAGAGGCTGGCGTTGCTCGGCATCGGCGAGGGCTCCGACGTGATGCTGGCGTACTCCGCCCGTTACGGCGGACGCGCCGGGCGCATCATCCTCGACACTCCGACCGCATTCGGTAAACCGGCCAAGGACCGGGCCCAGCTGACCGCGGACGGGGTGCAGTCGGCGTTGGCCACGTTCGCTCAGCGCTGCGCAGCAGGTGGTGGTTGTCCGCTGGGCGACGATCCACCGGCGACCATGACCCGGGTCGTCACGGATGCGCGCGCCGGCCGGCTGGCACCGTTGTCGGAAGCACAGGTGCTCTCGGCGATCACCACCGCGCTGGCCACCGCGCCGTCATCGGCGGCAACGGTCCGGCAGGTGGCGGCCATGGTGTCCGCCGCCGCGGGCGGCAATCCGCGGGACCTGATGGCCGCCGCGGACCGCGCCGCGAGCCTGCGCACCTCCGATGGACAGCTGCTGTCGCGGTGCAACGACGTCACCGGCACCGTCGGGCAGAACGAGATCCCGGCCTTGATCAAGCGCTGGTCCGGGCAGTATCCGCTCACCGGCGCCGATTCCGCGATGACGTTGCTGCGGTGTTCGGGCTGGGGATCTGCGCCGACGACGAAAGCGCCGTCGGACCTGCCCGTTGCGCCGGTGGTGCTCAACACCTCCGACGATCCGGTCAACGGCGGCCGGGGCGCCAAGGAACTCAACGCCACCCTGCTCCGGGCCGGGGTCACCCCGATCTCTGTCGCCTGGGAAGGGCTGGGCTATTCGACACTGGCCAACAGCACCTGCGCGGCGCAATTGGTCAAGGACTACCTGGGCCGCACACCGGTCACCGGCCCCACCGAACGCAGTTGTCCGGCGTAAGGGCCCCGGGTCGGTCCCCGGTTCGAATGTCCGAGCGTAGTACGGTTCGCGGGTGGCAGTAGTAGATCGCATCCTCTTTCCGCCGGCGTCGGCGCAACGGGTGATACCGATGATCCTGTGGCCGATCTCGATCATGATGGTGCTGCACCGCTCGGTGATCGCCGGTGTCGACGGTGCCCGCACCAACGATTTCCGGCCCGTCTATCTCGCGGCCTGGCGGTTCCTGCACGACTACCCGGTGTATGCCGAGAACTACGACACGGTGGATCCGCACTACCTGTATCCGCCGTCGGGAACGCTGATCATGGCGCCGCTGGCCAACCTCGACTATGAGGACGCACGCTGGCTGTTCATCGCGCTGAGCACGATCTGCCTGGTGGTGTGTGCCTATCTGCTGGTGCGACTGTTCGGCTATGGCATCGGTGGCTGGCAGCTGCCCGCGGTTCTGTTCTTCTTCTTCAGCACCGAGACCGTTGCCAACACCCTCATCTTCACCAACTTCAACGGCTTCGTGCTGCTGGGCATGCTCGGCTTCCTGCTGATGTTGCGTAAACGCCAGGACTGGTGGGCAGGAGTGTTCATCGGTCTGACGATCGCGGTCAAGCCGGTGCTGGCTCCCCTGCTGCTGCTGGCGTTGCTGAACCGGCAGTGGAAGGCGGTCGTCCCCGCCGCGGTGGTGCCGCTGGCGTTGCTGGTGGTCGCGTGGCCGATGGGGGTGGATTCGGGAGACTTCGTGCGCCGCACCGTCCCGTATCTCGGCGAGGTACGCGACTACTACAACAGTTCGATCGCCGGCAACGGCGCCTACTTCGGCGTCGAGGACTGGCTGGTGTTGCTGCTTAGGGCCGCGTTCGCGCTGATGGCGGTGTTCTGTCTGTGGTTCTTGTACCGCTACTACCGCAAAACCGACGAGCTGCTGTGGCTGACGGTGTCCTCGGGCGTGCTGCTGACCACCGAGTTCCTCGTCGGATCGCTCGGCCAGGGCTACTACTCGATGCTGCTGTTCCCGATGCTGGCATCGGTGTTGCTGCCGGGGTCGCCGATGCGCAACTGGCCCGCCTGGCTGGGTGTGTACGGGGCGTTCACCTTCGACAGTCTGTATTCGGACAGGTGGGAGGCTTTCGGCCGCATCCTCGAATACAACAAGGTGACGATGGGCTGGTCGCTGCTCATGATCGCCGTGTTCTGCAGCCTGTTGTTCCGGTACCTGGATATGCGTACGGCCGGTGTCGAGGGGCCGCTGCTGGAAGAATGGCCACGACGCGAGGGTTCCACGGGCGGCGAAGGTGGCGAGGAGCCGACACCCGTGGCTACCGTGAACGGATGACCGATTTCACCGCACTATCCGACGACGAGTGGCGCGAGCGCCTGACCCCGGCCGAGTTCAAGGTGCTCCGCCGGGCAGGCACCGAAGCACCGTTCACCGGCGAGTACACCGACACCAAAACAGTCGGGGTGTACCGGTGTCGGGCCTGCGATACCGAACTGTTCCGCAGTGAGCAGAAGTTCGAGTCCCATTGCGGCTGGCCGTCGTTCTTCTCCCCGCTCGCCGGTGATGCTGTCATCGAACGGGCCGACGATTCGCTGGGTATGCGCCGGGTGGAGGTGCTGTGCGCCAACTGCGGCAGCCACCTCGGCCACGTGTTCTCCGGCGAGGGCTACCCCACCCCCACCGATCTGCGCTATTGCATCAACTCGATCAGCCTGCGCCTGGAACAGGCCTGAAACGTACAGTTGCCCGTCGCGTTCCGGGGCAACTGTACGTACCTGACAGAAGGTCTACGGCAGGGCATCGATGAGTGCGGTGACCTCGACGCGGGGTCCGGAGAAGAACGGTGTTTCCTCGCGGACGTGCATGCGGGCCTCGGTGGCACGCAGGTCGCGCATGAGGTCGACGATGCGGATCATCTCGGGAGCTTCGAACGCGAGCAGCCACTCGTAGTCGCCGAGCGCGAACGCGGGCACCGTGTTGGCGCGGACGTCGGCGTAGCTGTGCGCTGCCATGCCGTGGTCCTTGAGCATCTTGCGACGCTCCTCGTCGGGCAGCAGGTACCACTCGTAGGACCGGACGAACGGGTACACGCAGATGTACTTGCCCGGTGCCTCACCGGCGAGGAACGCTGGGATGTGGGTGCGGTTGAATTCCGCGGGCCGGTGCACGGCCATGTTGCTCCACACCGCGTCGGCGACCTTGCCGAGTTGCACCACGCGCCGGAACCGCGCGTACGCGGCCTGCAGGGCTTCGATGCTGGGGGCATGCCACCAGATCATGAAGTCGGCGTCGGCACGCAGACCGGACACGTCGTACACACCACGAACCACGATGCCCTCGTCCTCAAGAGAGTTGAAGAACTCGGCGGCGTCGTCGCGAACCTTCGCCCGATCCTCAGGGAGCTCGCCGGGCCGCACCTTGAACACCGAGAACATCAGGTAGCGGATCGTCGAGTTCAGTTCGTCATAGTCGAGGCGGCTCATGGCATCCATCGTGCCACCGCGCGGTAGTGCCGATCGCGGCAGGGCCGTTCGGCCTACCCGATGTCGGCGACAAGCTCGGTAGCGGCTTTTCCCGACGCCGCGACGCAGGCGGGTACGCCGACACCGGCGTAGGACGATCCGGTGAGCACGAGGCGGTTCGGCCGCAGCCGTAGGGCTTCGGTCATCCGGGCCAGGTGGCCGGGTGCATACCGGGGCAGTCCCGTCGGCCATGGCTGTACCCGCGTCTGTACGACTCGCGACGAGACGCCGCCGCATCCTGCGGCGGTGACCACCTGGTCGAGGTCATCGAGTGCGGTGGTCACGAGTTGGTCGGCGGTGGCGGTGACAGGTTGGCCGTAGCGGCCGAACGAGGCCCGCACCGACACCAGCCCGCTGTCGGCGACGTGCGCCCACTTCTGGGAACTGAACGTGAACGCCTTGGCGTGCAGCGGTTCTCCGGTCGCGACGAGTACGCCGGAATGGTCCGGTACCTCAGTACCCGCGGCCAGCGTGATGGACACGACGGCACTGCCCGCGGGTTCGACGACGGCGAGCGCGGTGGCCAGTTCGGGTATGTGATCACCGAGCAGTCGGGCAGCTTCCCAGGCGGGCACGGCCAGGACCACCCCGTCGTACGATCGTGCACCGATGTCCCAGCCGTCGCCGCGTGACCCGAGTCCGATGACCTCCGAGTCGACGATCCGTACCGCCGCCGCCGCGACCAGCGCGTCGACGAGTACCCGGTAACCGCCGACGAGGGTGCCGAACACCGGACCGGACGCACCCGCCCCGGCGGTGATGAGGTCGGTGACCGCGGCCCGGACGCCGGGCGCACCGGCGTCGAGGCGGGTGGCGAGCGCGGGGAGTGCCTCACGCAGGCCGATGTCGCCGGACAGGCTGGAGTAGACCCCGCCGAGCATCGGGTCGACGCTGCGGGTCACGACCGACGGTCCGAGGCGCTCAGCGATGAGGTCGCCGACACTGGGGTCCGCGGCCGGGTCCCAGGTCCACGGCCGGTCCGGTTCGGTGGCGATGCGGGTGAGGTCGTCCGGGTCGGCGAGACCCGCCACCGCCTCAGGGCCAGTCGGTACCCCCATCAGTGCGGGTGTGGGCAACGGATGCAGGCGCCCTTCCGACCAGATCGCCGGACGACGACCCGTCGGTGCCACGACGTGATCACTCAGGCCCAGTTCCCGCACCAGATCGAGAACCTCGGGGCGCCGGACGATGAACGCTTCGGCCCCCACGTCGACGGTGACTCCGCCGACGGTGGTGGTGTGCAGCAGGCCACCGGGCCGACCGGACGCCTCGTACAGGTCGATCGTGGCGTCGGCTCCGAGAGCTCGCCGGAGCCGGTAGGCGGCGGTCAGGCCCGACACTCCCCCGCCGACGACCGCGACCGAGGGTGCGGTCACGGCAGGTCGACGGAGTGGATGAGCTCGACCGCCCGGGTGAGCGCGTCCGGGTCGGTGGTGGGCAGGACCCCGTGTCCGAGGTTGAAGATGTGTCCGAGGGCACCCGCGGCGACGGCGCGATCGCCGTCGGCGATGACCCGGCGCACCTCACGCTCGATCACGTCGGTGCCCGCAAAGAGGACGGTCGGGTCGAGGTTGCCCTGCACTGCTTTACCCGGACCCACACGGCGGACCGCCTCATCGAGCGGAACCCGCCAGTCCACGCCGATCACGTCGGGACCGACCTCCGTCATCGCCGGCAGCAGTTCGCCGGTACCCACCCCGAAGTGGATGCGTGGCACGCCGTAGTCGGCGACCTCGGCGAACACGCGCGCGCTGTGCGGGGCGACGTGGTGCCGGTAGTCGGCGGGTGAGAGCTGCCCGGCCCATGAGTCGAACAGCTGCACCGCATCCACCCCGGCGTCCAGCTGCACCCGCAGGAAGGTGATGGTGATGTCGGCGAGGTGCCCCATCAGGGCGTTCCACGTCTGCGGGTCGCCGTACATCAGCGCTTTGGTACGTGCGTACGTACGGCTGGGTCCGCCCTCGATGAGGTAGGACGCGAGCGTGAACGGTGCACCTGCGAAGCCGATCAGCGCGGTGTTGCCGGAGAGTTCGTCCAGGATCAGTTCGACGGCCCGGCCGATGGCGCCGACACCCGCCGGATCCAGCCGCGGCAGCGCGGCCACATCGGCCGCAGTGTGAACAGGGTGGGCGATCACCGGTCCGGTGCCTGCAACGATGTCCAGGTCGATTCCGGCGGCGCGCAGCGGAACGACGATATCGGAGAACAGGATCGCGGCGTCGACATCGTGCCGGCGGACCGGTTGCATGGTGATTTCGCAGACCATCGCAGGGTTGAAGCAGGCCTCGAGCATCCCGTGATCGGCACGGATCGCCCGGTACTCGGGCAGCGAACGCCCCGCCTGGCGCATGAACCACACCGGGCGTCGGGCCGGCCGTCCGCCTGTGGCGGCGGCGACCAGCGGCAGAGGTGAGCGGTGGCTGCGTGAGCGCCGGGTGTGCGCTCCGGATTCGTGCGGCATCGCGATCAACTCTGCCATGATCGGCCACCTGCACTTGCGGCGGGACTCCCACCATGGGAGCCTTCGGCGCGCCTCCACCGCGACACGCCGTGTCAGACTTACCGTACGTGCGTGACCTCACCCGGCGCTCCGACCGAGTCCTCGACACGCCTACCGGAAGATTTCCGGACGGCCGTGGACGCCTTGGGCGACGCGCACATCCGTCCCGAGATCGAGGTCGGCCCCATCCGCCCGCCGCAGCGGCTTGCCCCGTTCAGTCACGCGCTGGGTGCCGAGGTGCACCCGATCGACATACCCGATCAACTCGGCGACGACGACCAGGGCAGCGCTTTCGGCCGTCTGATCCTGTTGCACGATCCCGCCGGACACGAGGCGTGGAACGGCACGATGCGGCTGGTCGCGTATGTGCAGGCCGAAGTCGAGGCGGCGCTGGCGATGGATCCGCTGTTGCCGGAAGTGGCCTGGAGCTGGCTCGCCGACGCACTGGGCGTCGCCGAGGGCGAGACTTCATCGTCGTTCGGCCCGGTCCGGGTGACCGCGCTGGGTGGCACCGTCACCTCCACCACATCGGTCCGCTACGGCGACATCGCCGGGCAACCACGCAGCCACCAGCTGGAGTTGCGGGCATCCTGGACGGCCACCGATCTGGTCCTCGACCACCATCTCGAAGCGTTCTGCGAAGTCCTGGCGGCCGCCGCCGGACTACCGCCTGTGGGTGTGACCGAACTATGACAGCCACGCCCACGCCACTCACGGAGCCGGCAGGTGGCGTACCACCCGTACTGACGTCCGCGGCCGAGTTCGCCGACACGGCGCAGCGGCTCGCCGATGGAACCGGACCCGTCGCGGTCGACACCGAACGCGCGTCGGGCTACCGCTACTCACAGCGTGCCTACCTGATCCAGCTCAAACGTGCCGGTGCGGGCTCGTTCCTTCTCGATCCCACGCATGAACCCGGGGCCCTGTCCCCGGTGATCGAGGTGCTGACCGGACCCGAGTGGGTGCTCCATGCCGCCGACCAGGACCTGCCGTGTCTGCGTGAGGCGGGGTTCGTGTGCACAACCCTCTTCGACACCGAACTGGCCGGACGTCTGCTCGGCAAACCCAAGGTGAATCTGGCCACGATGGTCGAGGAGTTCCTGGGTCTGGGGCTCAGCAAGGGCCACGGCGCGGCGGACTGGTCGCGGCGTCCGCTGCCTCATGACTGGTTGGTGTACGCCGCCCTCGACGTGGAGGTGCTCATCGAACTGCGCGACGCGACCGCCGCCGCGCTCGCCGACGCCGGTAAGGACCAGTGGGCGCGTGAGGAGTTCACCGCGGTGCTGCGCCGCCCGGCACCCGCGGCCCGTGTCGACCGGTGGCGCAGGACCGGCGGCATCCACACGGTCAAGAGCGCTCGCGGGCTGGCAGCGGTGCGTGAACTGTGGCTGGCGCGTGAGGATGTCGCCCGCCGTCGCGACATCGCGCCCGGCCGGATCCTTCCCGATTCGGCGATCGTCACCGCCGCCATCGCAGACCCGGCAACGGTCAAGGACCTGACCCGGTTGCCGGTGTTCGGTGGTCCCCGGCAAAGCCGCAACGCCAGAACCTGGTTCGACGCCCTCGATCGGGCGCGGGCGCTGCCGGCCGCCGAACTCCCACCCCGGAAGGCTCCGGCGTCGGGGTTGCCCCCGTACAACCGGTGGGACCGCAATCATCCCGAGGCCGCCGCACGGGCCGTCGCGGTTCGTCCGGTGATAAGTGGGATAGCCGAGGCCAACCAGCTCCCGATCGAGAATCTCCTCGCGCCGGATCTACTGCGCAACCTGTGCTGGGAAGGTGTGGACCTGCCGGCCACTCCCGGGGCCGTCGACGCGCGGCTCGCCGCCGGTGGTGCCCGGCCGTGGCAGCGTGCCCTGGTATCCGATGCCATCGCCGACGCACTCAACGCGCCGGACGATCCCGTCGACGAAACCTAGGCGCCCACCTTCTACTCTGGGACCAGCGGACCGATCGGGCGAGTGGTCACCGCATGCAGCAACAACTCGGCGAGTTCGCGCGGCCGGCTCAGGAACGGCGAATGCGATGCATCGATGGTCAACTGCTGCACGCCGAGTCGCTGGGCGACGGTGTCGGCGAGCCATGTCGGCATCGCCCGGTCCTGTTCGCACCGGATGAAGCTGCGCGGCAGGTCAGCGGCCCAGAAGTCAGGTACCGACACCGGTGCGACCGTGGTCTCGCCGAAGCGTTCGGGGCCCAGCCGGTCGAACGCCCAACGGGCCGTGGCCTCGTCGCAGTCGTGGTAGAAGTACTTCCATGCGCCGTCGAAGTCGGCGAACGTCATGGCACCGTCGTCGGCGAAGTTCAGGTAGCCGAGCATCTCCCCCACGTCGCCGTCGATCTCCCCGTCCTCACTGTTGCGCATGGTCATCGCCTCGGTGTAGCTGCGGCCCTCCCGCGGCAGAGCGGCGGCCAGGTACACGATGTGCGACACGAGTTCGGGGGCGGTGTCGGCGCCGAGGGTGGCGTCGAATCCGCCACCGGAATGTCCGACGAGGACGTCACCGGCCTGCAGTACATCGGCGACGGCGGCACGGCGGTTGGCCAAGGTCGACTCCTCATCCACGCGGCTGCCGTGTCCGGGTAGATCCATCGCCACCCCGTCGTGGCCCAGCTCACGAAGCTCGGCGATGGTCCTTTCCCAGCACCATGCCGCGTGAAAACCGCCGTGGACGAACACAAATCGCATCTCGCACCTGACTCTCGCCTCATCGACAACACCCTGATGATATCCGGACTTTCGGAATACGAGAGTCATATTCTCATGCAGGGAGCCCGGCGTGCCGCGTCAGTCGTCGGCGTGGGAGTCAGCGGGTTGATCCGCCGGCGCCTCGGCGAGCGCGTCGTCGCCGAGTTCGGGCACCGACTGCATCCGCGACACCGTGGCCGTGATCGAGCGGGCCAGGTCCTGGGCGGTCAGTCCCAGGTCGGCGAGAATCTCGCCGCGCGAACCCATCTCGATGAATTCCTGCGGGATCCCGCGCTGCTGGACCGGTACGAGGACGTCGGCGTCAGCCACCACGGCGGCCACAGCCGAACCGACACCACCACTGATTCCGCCGTCCTCCAGCGTCACCACGAGGCGATGGGCGCGGGCCAGGTCGACGACCGAGTCGGGTACCGGCAGCACCCACCGCGGATCGATGACGCTGGCTGCGATCCCCTGCTGGGCGAGCCGATCGGCCGCATCGAGCGCCAGGGAGCAGAACGCACCGACCGCGACGATCAGTACATCGCCACGCACCGCGCCCGCCCCCGGCATTCCCCGACGCAGCACATCCACTCCGTCGGAAACGCGTTCCACGGACCGGATATCTTCGGGCACAGCACCTTTGGAGAATCGCACGGCGGTGGGTCCGTCGGCGGTGGCGATCGCCTCGGCGAACTCCTCCCGCAGCCGCACGGCATCGCGCGGCGCGGCCACCCGCATGCCGGGCACCATCGCCAGCAACGACAGATCCCACATACCGTGGTGGCTCGGTCCGTCGGGACCGGTGATGCCGGAACGGTCGAGCACCAGCGTCACCGGCTGCTTGAGAAGTGCGACGTCCATGAGCAGTTGGTCGAACGCCCGATTGAGGAACGTCGAGTAGATGGCGACCACCGGATGCAGCCCACCGAGGGCCAGCCCGGCAGCCGAGGTCAGGGCGTGCTGTTCGGCGATGCCGACATCGAACAGCCGGTCCGGGAACTTCTCGCCGAATGCGAGCGTGCCGGTCGGGCCGGGCATCGCCGCGGTGATGGCGACGATATCCTTGCGGCGCGCCCCGGCATCGATGAGGGCTGCCGAGAACACGTCGGTCCAGCCCAGCGGGGACACGCTGGTGGCCTGCCCGGTGGCCGGGTCGATGACGCCGGTGGCGTGCATCTGGTCCTCTTCATGGTTCTCGGCCGGTTCGTACCCCATGCCCTTGTGAGTGACGGTATGCACGATCACCGGCCCGCCGAATGCCTTGGCCTGCGCGAACGCCGACTCGAGTTCGTCGATGTCGTGGCCGTTGACCGGGCCGACATACTTGATGCCGAGGTCGGTGAACATGGCTTGCGGGGCCAGCAGATCCTTCAGGCCACTCTTCATTCCGTGCAGCACCGCGTACGCCGGTTCACCCACGACGGGTAGTTTCTGCAGAGCGCGACGACCCTCGGCCAGGACCTTCTCGTAGCCCGGTTGCAGCCGCAGACCCGACAGGTGCCGCGCCAGGCCACCGATCGTCGGCGCGTAGGAACGGCCGTTGTCATTCACCACGATCACCACTGGCCGGTCGGCGGCGGTGATGTTGTTGAGCGCCTCCCAACACATACCGCCGGTGAGCGCGCCATCACCGACGACCGCCACCACAGTGCGGTCCTGTCCGGTCAGCTCGAACGACTTGGACAGACCGTCGGCATACGACAACGCCGCCGACGCATGCGACGACTCGATCCAGTCGTGCTCGCTTTCGGCGCGTTCCTGGTATCCGGTGAGCCCCCCGCGCTGACGCAGCTTGTCGAATCCCGCCTTCCGGCCGGTGACGATCTTGTGCACGTATGACTGATGTCCGGTGTCGAACAGGATCGGATCGTGCGGCGAATCGAACACCCGGTGCAACGCGAGAGTCAGTTCCACGACCCCCAGATTCGGACCGATGTGCCCACCGCTGGCGGCAACCTTCTCGATGAGGAACGCCCGGATCTCGGCGGCCAGTTCGACCATCTCATCACCCGTGAGCGACCGCAGATCGGCAGGTGAATCTATCCGATCGAGCACACCCATCGCCAACCTCCATCATCACCGTCAACCGATCACGCCCGGCCACCGGAGTGCCCCGACACGTGTTGCACAGTCTAGGCGAATCGGCCGAACACCCCCGGCACCCCTGATGTGATGTATCGCCCGGCGAGCCGTGTGTCCGGGTCGAGTGACACTATGTGAGCAGGTCCAGATCGAGGCCTTGAAGACGACGACCGACGCGAGGAGCTTCCGTGCCGACCGAAGAACGCCAATTCCTGGGCGCCCACGGGCATGTCATCCGGTACGACGTCACCACCCCCCAGGCCGAACCCCGCGGTGTGGTGGTCATCGTGCATGGTCTCGGCGAACACGGCCGCCGCTACGGACATATCGTCGAAGCGCTGGTGGCCGCAGGCTTCACCGTCGCCGTCCCCGACCACCTCGGCCACGGACGTTCCGACGGAAAGCGACTGCGGGTCAACAGTTTCGCCGATTACACCGGCGACATCGGCACCATCCTGGATGCCGTGCAGGTCAAGGGTCTGCCGACGTTCCTCATCGGTCACAGCATGGGCGGCTGCATCGCCCTGGATTACGCCCTCGACCATCAGGATCGCCTCACCGGTCTGGTGCTGTCGGGTCCCGCGGTGATCCCCGGTTCGGACATGCCGCCGATCCTAATCAAACTCGCCCCGATCCTCGGCCGCATCGTCCCCGGCCTGCCGTCGAAGGCGCTCGACGCGGCGAGCATCTCCCGTGATCCGAAGGTGGTGGCCGCCTACGACGCCGACCCGCTGGTCGTACGCAGCCCGATCCCGGCCGGACTGGGCGGGGCGATGATCACCACCATGCAGTCCTTCCCCGCCCGCCTCCCGTCGCTGCGGCTCCCGCTGCTGGTGATGCACGGCGGCAAGGACGTCCTGGCCGAACCCGACGGCAGCCGACTGGTCGATCGTCTCGCCGGTTCATCGGACAAAACCCTCATCATCTACGACGAGCTATTCCACGAGATCTTCAACGAACCCGAACGCGACACGGTGATCACCACCACCGTCGACTGGCTCAACAAGCACGCCAACACCGCTTTCGCGACAGCCCCGAACGCGACACGGTGATCACCACCGCCGTCGACTGACTCGTGGAACGCACACCGGCCTCGGACACCACCGTCTATCCTGGCCGCCGCACCGGGAGGACGTGTCGCCCGTTCGGTGTCTTATTCCAGCGCCGGCCCTTCCATAACATGGGACACATGCGGCATAACTTGCGGAAGCTCACCGGCGTCGGACTGGCGATCATCCTTCTTGCTGGGTGCGGCGGTACGAGCACGTCCCGTGATTCAGAAACACCGGCTTCGAGCGCGCCCGCAATCGATACCACGACCACCACAACAACTGAGAGCACCCCAACATCGGTCGAACCGGCAGGGACGAAGCACTTCACTCATATCGCCACGGTATCTGCGGAGTCCTTCAAGGGAAATAGTCTCGTCGCCGTTTCACTCCGTTCACCACGCCAGAGCTTCCTACCCGATGGCACACCATTAGGCACATTGAACGAACCCAACAACGGCGTTGACTTCCAACTGACCAGCGGATACAGCAAATGCGGCGAGATTCAAATCGCGTCCAGGGAGGACGGAACGTCGATTCTATACGGCGAGCGCAGGAGATCTATTCCCGCCGCTGGAATCCAACCAAGAATGATCGAACATGCGATCACCGCATGGGACACAGAGTTTAATAAGTTATGGGAGACGACGGTTGTCAAAGAGCCCTGGCAAGGCGGCAGTCCGGAGTGTTCCTCGATCGGCAACACATCCGACGGGAAGTGGATCACTACCGAGATCGGCAATGAGTCAGTAATACTGGACGCCACAAATGGAAACATTCGGAAACTCGAATTCACCCTACATCCTCTTGGCCGCTACGTCGTAAGGTTTTGCAATGACTGCACTGTCGACCATTTTATTGTAGAGGTAATCGACCCAGCCACACTCAAGACCGTTGTCCAAGTAGCCGACGACGACGTGGCTTACGACACAATCACACCATACGGCGTTATCAGAGACGCAACTAACCGGTATGCGATACCAATTGGAGACGGAAGCCAGATTGCAGTCGCTTTTGAGAAATACGATGCGAAGCTGGACCTTACATCCGGTCGGCTCCTGTGGCATCAGACAAACAAGAACCTCGCAAGATCCGGCGGACCTATCGATGACAATGAGAAAATCCTGATCTCAGGCAAGTCCGATTTCGTGCGAGCACTATCACTCGACTCCGGAACCGAACTCTGGCGCATTGAGGGCTCCTTCAAAGTCTGCTACGTAGGAAACGAGCAAACCGCCATCGTGGGCAACGAACAGCTTATCATCATAAACACTCGTACAGGTGCTCAGATCGACTATACGTCCGACCCCGACGACTGCCAGAGCCCAATCGGGCCCTACACATTCAATTCTATCTATAATGGACATGGTACCAATATCTACAAGCTGGTCGACGAGTGACCCCCAACCAACAGCATCGCCTTCTGCCGCACAGAGCCTAGTACTACAGCCGTAGATCGGGAGTGGTGACGATCACGCGTGTGTTTACGCTGGTCAGGGCGGTTGCCGCGCCATGATCTGAGGTTGTGAATCAAAAGAAGACGACTGCGGCAACCGCAGATCT
>NZ_JAGQTN010000240.1 GCF_020438995.1 Gordonia sp. (in: high G+C Gram-positive bacteria) | reverse complement strand
GCGCTGAATTCCGCACGGAATTCCTCGATGTCGGCGTCAAAGCTGAGTTGCACGGTACCCCTCCGTGATGAGTGCGCGATGGTGGTCGGCGCCGCCGAAGAGCAGGTCGGCGGCCTTGGCGCGTTTGAGGGCGAACTGCAGGTCGTTCTCCCAGGTGTAGCCCATCGCGCCGAACAATTGGTAGCCGTTGCGGAATACCAGCGACTGGCATTCCCCGGCAGCGGCTTTGGCCATCGAGGCGGCCAGTTGCGCGTCCGGGGTGTCCGCGGCGATCGACAACGCGGCAAAATGCGTCAGCGCCCGGGCGCGTTCGATCGCGACGTGCATGTCGGCGGCCTTGTGCTTGACGGCCTGGAAACTGCCGATGGCGGCGCCGAATTGTTCGCGGGAACCGACATGTTCGAGTGTCAGGTCCAGGATCCGTTGGCACGCACCGACAATCGTGGCCGCAAGACCGACGAGCACCCGGCGCCGGGCGGCATCGACGTCGACGGTCACCCGGCGGTCGTCGGCGACGCGAACGCCGGTCAAGCTCAGATCGGCCACGTGCAGCAGCGGATCGAAGATCGGTACCCGGCGTGCGGTGACCTGCTCGGCATCCACCACGAACACCCCGGCACCGGTCACCACGGCGATCTGCCGGGCGCGGTCACCGTCGACCACCGACCGGGCGATGCCGTCGAGCACCCACCCGTCGCCCACGCGGGCGGCGTTCACCCCGGAATAGGCGGCGGCACCTGCGTGCCCGTCCGCAGGAGTGGTGCCGGTCAGCGGCGCGAAGTGTGTCATCGTCGCCAGATAGGGGGTGGGGTCGCTCGCCCGCCCCAGTTCTTCGAGCGCGATCGCCAGTTCCACGGTCTCGGCGACCTCGGCGAGCTCGGTCCAGCCCTGTGCCACGATGGCGCGCCACAGCGGATCCGGGTCGGAGCCGTCCTCGACCACCCGCCGCACCCAGCCGGGTGAGCATTCCTTGGCCAGGAACTCCTGGACCGTCTTCTGCCACAGCCGCTGATCGGAGTCCAACTCCAGAAGCATCCATCCACCTCTCGCTGAGAATCAGGTTCTCGTAAACAAAGAGTAGCGTATCGCGTCAGAGATGGACATCACCGCGCGAATCCGCTAATGACAGTCCGCTTGCGGCTAGACTGCCCCGTATGCAGTGCCAGAACAGGACGCTCCGGACGAAGGCCCGGCCGCTGTCGTGACCGATTCCAGTGACGAGCCGGCGTGGAAGCAACGGGCCGTGGAGCGGTCGATCAAGACCGCCAAGCTCCGTGCCGAACAACGCGTTCAGCGATTCCTCGACGCCGCCCAGGCGATCATCACCGAAAAAGGCACCACTGAATTCACCGTTCAGGAGGTCGTCGACCGCTCCCGGCAGTCACTGCGCAGTTTTTATCTCCAGTTCGACGGCAAGCACGAACTGCTTCTGGCATTGTTCGAGGACGCTCTCAACAAGGCCGCCGCGCAGATCCGCGCCGCCGCCCAGGCCGAGGACGATCCGGTCGAACAACTGCATGTCGCAACGACTTTGCTGTTCGAGCTGTCGCGGCCGGACCCCACCGCCAAGCGGCCACTGTTCAGCGATTTTGCTCCGCAGTTGCTCATCACCCACCCCACCGAGGTCCGGATCGCACACGCGCCGCTGATCACCCTGTTCGCCGAACTCATGGCCGACGCCGCGGATGCCGGACGCGTGAAATCCACCATCGGAATCCGGCGGCTCGCAGCGATGACGATGCAGACGGTCATGTTCATCGCCCAGTCCAGCGAGCCCGAATCGTCCGATTCGCACCCTATTTCCGCTGACGAGGTGTGGGAATTCTGCTCACAGGGGTTCCTCCACCACTGATCGGGACGCATCCAGCATGCGAGAATATGGTTCTCGCTTGAGAGAATGATCTCCGCTACGCTGGGGCCATGTCTGCTGAGTGGGATCGACTGCTGTCCGTCCTCGACCTGAAACCCTCACCCGAGTCCGGGGACACCACCCTGGTGGGCGGTAACCTCGACCTGGATTATCACCGATTGTTCGGTGGCCAGATCCTCGCGCAGTTCGTCGCCGCGGCCCTGCACTCGTGTCCCGGCAAGTCCGTGAAGTCGCTGCACAGCACCTTCGTCAAGGAGGGACTGACCGACAGCCCGGTCACCTACAAGGTGTCGGTCCGGCACGAGGGCCGATCCTTCGCCACCACCCAGATCGACGCCGTCCAGGGCGACCCGGCCCGGGGTGAGCGGCTGATCGCCACTGCCACCGCGTCGATGCACGTGCCCGAGGACGGTCCGGACATCCAAGCCGTCGATCCCGTCCCCGCTCTGCTCGACGAGAGCTTCGAGCGGACCATCGAACTCCTTCCGTGGCAGGCACGTTCGGCCGACGACCTCGACGACCCGGCCGTCGGGCCACCCACCTACGAACTCTGGATGAAGACTCCCGAGGTACCCGAAGGCCGGGCCGAATGCATCGTCGCGTACGCGACGGACCTGACCCTGATCGGCACTGCGCTTCGTCCGGTCGAGGGCTACGACCAGCGCGGCAACGGCACCGTGTTCCTCTCGGCCGTCACCTCGCACACCCTGTGGTTCCATCGGCCCGTACGCACCGACCAGTGGCTGCTGCTGCGCCAGCACTCCCCCATCCTGACCGCCGGACGCTGCTTCGGCCGAGGCGACCTGCTCGACGCCGACGGCCGGCTGCTCGTCTCGTTCGCGCAGGAGGCGATGATGCGCGGCCTGCAACCGGCACCTCCGGCGACAACCTGAAATTATCTTCAACTCCGCCGAACGGCACTCGCACACGGCATACACTCCCCACCGGGCGGCATTCCGGCCGCCGGGTAAGGAGGCCGACATGAGCACCCCGGTGGATGACGACGATCGCGCACAGGCACTCAAAGGCGTGACCGACGACAGGTTCGCGCCGGTCACCGACATGCTGGCGGCCAACCTGGACTCGGGCGCCGAACGTGGCGCATCCCTGGTGATCAACATCGACGGTGAGAACGTGGTCGACGTGTGGGGCGGCTTCGCCGACACCGAATGCACCCGGCCGTGGGAATCGGACACCATCGTCAACGTGTGGTCCACCACCAAGACCGTCACCTACCTGTCGATGCTGATGCTCGCCGACCGTGGTGAACTCGACGTCGACGCCCCCGTCGCCACCTACTGGCCCGAGTTCGCGCAGAACGGCAAGGATTCGATCACCGTCGCGCAGGTGATGGCGCATACCTCCGGAGTGTCCGGCTGGGACCGTCCGGTCAGCGTCGAGGACCTGTTCGACGTCGACACGGCCACGGCCCGGCTCGCGGCTCAGGCGCCGTGGTGGGAGCCGGGCACCGCGTCGGGCTATCACGCGCTGAACCAAGGTCACCTGCTCGGCGAGGTACTGCGACGCATCACCGGCATCACGCTGCGCGACTTCGTGGCCCAGGAGATCGCCGCACCGCTGGGCGCCGACTTCCAGATCGGCGCGAAGGAAAGCGACTGGGACCGAGTCTCACCATTGAGCAACCCACCGGACCTGGGCGTCGACCTCGTGGCAATGCTCGGACCGGACCACCTGGCCGTCAAGACTTTCGGCGGGCCTGCGGTAGCCGGCATCGACGCCAACCGGCCGGAGTGGCGCAACACGATCATCGGTGCCGCCAACGGTCACGGCAACGCCCGGTCGGTGGCCAGAATCCTGTCGGCCATCACCCTCGGCGGAACCGTCGACGGCGTCCGGCTGCTGTCGGAGAAGACGATCGAGCAGGCGCTCGCAGTACGCGTCGACGACGTCGACCAGGTATTGATGGTGCCGGTACGTCGCGGCCTGGGCTTCGCCCTCGCCGGTGCCGCCACCGCACCCGGAGTTCCTGCCGACGGCCGCATCGCCTTCTGGGGCGGCTGGGGTGGCTCGCTGATCTTCATGGACCTCGACCGCCGCATGACCTTCTCGTACGTGATGAACAAGATGGGCAGCGGCATCCTCGGCAACGAACGCAGCCTCGCCTACCTCGCCACCCTCTACAGCACCGTCAGCTGACCTCGATCACGGTCGCCGATCCCATCCCGCCCCCCGCACACATCGCTGCAACCCCGATTCCCCCTCCACGCCTGCGGAGTTCGTGGACGAGGGTGACCAGCATGCGGGCGCCGGTGGCGGCGACGGGATGACCGAGCGAGCAACCGCTGCCGGAGACGTTGACCTTTTCCGGTTCGATCTCCAGAAGCTTCACGCAGGCAACACAATTGGCGGCGAAGGCCTCGTTGATCTCGAACAGGTCGACATCGTCGAGCGACAGACCTGCGCGTGCAAGCGCTTTCGGGATCGCGGTCACCGGCGACAGACCGGTCTGCGACGGTTCGACGCCCACGTTCGCCCACGACCGCACCGTGGCGAGCGCGGGCAGACCCAACTCGCTTGATGCGATCGCGAGCAGCGCGGCGGCATCGTTGGCTCCGCACGCATTTCCGGCGGTGATGGAGAATCCCTCGATCTCCGGGTGCAGCGGTTTGAGCGCGGCCAGCTTCTCCGCGGTGGTCGTACGGCGCGGATGTTCATCGATGGAGAACAGCCCACGCGGGGTCTTGATCGGCACGATCTCGTCGTCGAATCGCCCTTCGTCGATCGCCGCGATCGCCTTCTGGTGCGACCGCAACGCCCAGGCATCCATCTGCTCGCGTGAAATCCCGGCCGCCACAGCGGAGTTCCAGCCGACGGTGATCGACATGTCCTGGTTGGGGGCGTCCGGCTCATTCGGGTGAGTCGGCGGCATCCACGGGTCGATCCATTCGTCCTCACCCACCCGTAGCTTCGACTTGGGTGAGGTCGACGCCGAATTCACCCCACCTGCCAGGATCAGCGAATCCATGCCCGCCCGAATCGATCCGGCGGCCGACTGCACCGCCGACAGTCCTGCGGCGCAGTGTCGGTTGTTGGCCAGCCCCGGTACCGTCCGCAGCCCAGCGGTGATCGCGGCATGGCGCGCGATTACACCGCCGCCGTAGAGCCCCTCACCCAGGATCACGTCGTCGATCTCGGCGGTGTTGCCCAGCGCCGCCACGTCGGCGGCAACCGCCGACACGATGTGCTCGGCGAGGTCGAACGCGTCGGTATCGCGCAGGCTGCCCTTGCCCGCGGTGCCGATCGGTGTGCGCCGGGCGGCGACGATGACTGCTTCTGGCACGGTAATGACCTTTCCTTCTCAGCTCTTGGGTGCCGTGAGCCGGGCGATCGTCGCCCGGAAGTCGTCGGTCTGGAACGAGATCTCCTCGGCCATGTTCGCGTAGTCGAGGCTGGCGAGCACGGCGCGTTCGAGATGGATGTTGAGCATCCGCTTGGTGGCCTCCACCGCCTGCTGCGGCAGGTCCATCATCTTCTTGGCGCATGCGATGGCATCGGCCAGCGGATCGTCGGACACGTGGTTGGCCAGGCCGAGCGCGACGGCGCGTTCGGCGGGGATCCGGGTGCCGGTGAGCGCGAATTCCTTGGCCTGCAACAGGCTGATCTGCAGCGGCCAGGTGAGCGGACCACCGTCGGCGGCGACCAGCCCCACCTGTACGTGCGGATCGGCAAGATACGCGGTGGGTGCCATGTAGACGGTGTCGCTCAAAGCCACCAGGCTGCAACCCAACCCGACGGCCGGCCCGTTGACCGCGGCCACCACCGGCACCCGGCAGCGGGCCATTCCCAGGACCAGCTCACGGCCGTGGCGAATCGTCTTGGCACGCAACGCCGGATCCTCACCCAGCTCCGCGAGGTAGGTGAAATCGCCTCCGGCGGAGAAGGCTTTGCCACGGCCGGTCAGCACCGCCGCCCGCACCTCGGGATCGTCGGTGAGCTGGTTCCACAGCGACGCCAGCCCCGAATGCAGATTGTCGTTGACGGCGTTGAGGGCGTCAGGCCGATTGAGGGTGATGATCCGCAACGCACCGTCCGCGG
>NZ_JAGQTN010000239.1 GCF_020438995.1 Gordonia sp. (in: high G+C Gram-positive bacteria) | reverse complement strand
TGGATGCGGTGAAACGTGTGGTGGGGCAGGTGTTGCCGTCGTACATGGTGCCGTCGGTGTGGACGTTGATCGATGAGGTGCCGCTCAATTCGGCGGGCAAGTTGGATCGGAAGGCGTTGCCGGCACCCGACTTCGGCACGATGTCCGAGGAGGACTACACCGGGCCCGAGGGCGACGACGAGACCGCCGTCGCGCGGGTGTTCGCCGACGTCCTCGGCCTCGACCGGGTCAGCGTGACGACCTCGTTCTTCGACCTGGGCGGCAACTCGCTGTCGGCGATGCGGCTCGCGGCGCGCACCGGTGAGGTACTGGGCGCCACGGTATCGGTGCGCGACCTGTTCGACGCGCCGACGGTGCGGGAACTGGTCACCGCTGTCGCCGGTGCCGGCGAAGCGCTCGCCCCGATCACCCAGGCCGATCCGCGGCCGGACCACATCCCGGTGTCGTTCGCGCAGCAGCGCATGTGGTTCATGAATCAGTTCGATCCGGACGCCCCGACCTACAACATCCAGGCCGGCGCCAAGCTGACCGGCGACCTGGATACCGATGCGCTCCGGCAGGCCGTGCTCGACGTCGTCGAACGGCACGAGGTCCTGCGGACCACGTTCCCGGGCGTCGACGGCGACCCCACGCAGGTGATCCACGACCTCGAGTGGGCCGCCGAACACCTCGATTGGGCGATCGTCGACTCCGAGGCCGGTCTCATGGAGGCTGCTACCCGCGGGTTCGTCGTGGCCGAGCAGAGTGCCTTCCGGGTCCGGCTGCTGCGGTCGCAGCAAGGGGAGTGGATCTTCCTGGCGGTCCTGCACCACATCGTCAGCGACGGCGAATCGATGGGGCCGCTGCTCACCGACATCGTCACCGCGTACGCGGCACGGGCGCAGGGCCACACGCCGGCCTTCGCGCCGCTGCCGGTGCAGTTCGCCGACTACGCGATCTGGCAGCACGAGGTGCTCGGCGACCCACAGGACCAGGACTCGGTGGTCGGCCGTCAGCTCGAATACTGGGAGGACCAGCTGATGGGCCTGCCCGACGTACTCGAACTGCCCGCGGACCGACCGCGGCCCGTCACCGCATCGGCCAAGGGCGCGTCGATCGACTTCACTGTGCCGCGTGCACTGGGCGAACGGATCGAACAACTGGCCGCCGAGTACGGACTGACGTCGTTCATGGTGGTGCACGCCGCGCTGGCGGTGCTGCTGTCACGGCTCACCGCCGCCGACGACATCGCGATCGCCACTCCGATCGCGGGCCGCGGCGACCGCGTGCTCGACCCGATGGTCGGCATGTTCGTCAACACGCTGGTACTGCGCAGTGAACTCGAACCGATGATGGCGTTCTCCGAACTCCTCGAAGAGGTCCGCGAGACCGACCTCGACGCGTTCGCCAACGCCGACGTGCCGTTCGAGGCCGTCGTCGACGCCGTCGGGGCGGTGCGCTCGCAGGCATTCGCACCGCTCGCCCAGGTCATGCTGAGTGTCGACCACAATCCGGCGGCCGGTGCGGGCGCACAGCAACCGGTGGATGTGGGATCGCTCACCGTCGAGCAGATCGAGCCGCCGACGGCGTTCGCGCAGCGGGATCTGTCGATCACCGTGCGGACCGTGGCGGGCCGGGACTGGCCGGCCGGCATGGTCTACGCGACCGATCTGTTCAACGAGGCCACGATGGTGACGTTCGCGCAGCGGTTCCTGACTCTGCTCGACTCGCTCACCGACGATCCGGACGGTGCGATCGGTGCCGCGCAGTTCCTCGTGGCGCAGGAACACAGCAGCCTCGTCGACTGGTCCAGCGGGCAGTCGACCGCACCCGTTCCGGGCGACGGAGGCGGTGTGCCGGGTGTCGCCCATTCGGGGGATAGGGCTAACGGCAATGACGGGGTGAGCGATAATTGACCGGGCGTTCTGGCGCCCCGCACCATCCGACGCGGCATAAGGGGCATCAGATTCGTGGCTGAGTTCATCCTGACCAGCGCTGATCCATATCGTGGGGCAGACACAGATCGCGGGGCAGATCCGGATCGTGTGGCGTTGGCGTTCGATGGCCGACGTGTCGGCTATCAGGAGTTCTCGGCACGAGTGGCGGTCCTGGCGCGGATACTGATCTCGCGCGGTGTGGGCCCCGACGCCGCCGTCGGGGTCTGCATCGACCGGTCGGTGGAGATGCTGGTCGCCATCCACGCGATCGTCGCCGCCGGGGGCAACTATGTGCCGCTGGACACCGACTCGCCCGTCGACCGCACCCGCTACATGCTCGACATCGCCGGCGCCCGGTGCGTGCTGATCGCCGCCGGAACCGCACCCGAGGCACTCGACGGCCTCGGTGACGGGATCGACGTCCTGGAAGTCGACGCGTCGGCCGATGTGGACCTGTCGGCGCCGCCGGTCACCGACGCCGAACGGCTGTCGCCGATCCTGCCTGGCACGGCCGCCTATACGCTGTTCACGTCCGGGTCGACGGGCCGCCCCAAGGGCGTGACGATCACTCACGAGGCGCTCGTCAACCGGCTCGGCTGGATGAGCGACTGGTACGGGCTCACCGGCGACGACGTCTTCCTGCAGAAGACCCCGACGACGTTCGACGTGTCGGTGTGGGAACTGTTCCTGCCCACCCTGCTCGGCGCCACGCTGGTCGTGGCCGAGGCCGACAGGCACGGCGACGCCCCCTACCTGACCGCGACGATCACCGCCGAACAGGTCACCGTCGTGCACTTCGTGCCGTCGATGCTGTCGGCGTTCGTCGACGTCATGGAGGACGAACTTCCGACGCTCGAATCGCTGCGGTTCGTGTTCACCTCCGGCGAGGCACTCACCACCGGCCCCGCCCAAGCGATGCTGTCGGCGTTGCCTGCACTGCGACTGGTCAACCTGTACGGGCCCACGGAGGCCGCCGTCGACGTCACCGCCTACGAGGTGCAGCGCGGCGACGTCGCCATCCCGATCGGCCGTCCCGTCACCAACACCACCACCGTCATCCTCGACCGGCTGATGCAGATGGTGCCGCCGGGGGTGCCCGGGGACCTATACCTCGGCGGCATCCAGCTCGCCCGCGGATACGCCGGCCGCACCGACCTTACCGCCGACCGGTTCGTCGCCGATCCGTTCGGCGCGCCGGGATCACGCCTGTACCGCACCGGCGACCTGGCCCGCTGGAACACCAGCGGCAACATCGAATACCTGGGCCGCAGCGACTTCCAGGTGAAGCTGCGCGGTCAGCGCCTCGAACTCGGCGAGGTCGAGGCCGTGCTTGCGTCGGTGCCAGGGGTGGTGACCGCCGCCGCGGCCGTCGCCAAGGTGGCCGGCGGTGACCATCTGGTGGCGTACCTGTCGCCGGCCGACATCGATCTCGACGTGGCCAAGGACACGGTCGCCCGGGTGTTGCCCGAATACATGCGGCCCACGGTGTGGATGCCGATCCCCAAGATGCCGCTCAACAAGTCCGGCAAGGTGAACCGGCGCCGACTGCCCGCGCCGCAACTGGCCAAACGCGACTACGTCGCACCCGAAACCGACACCGAACGCCAGATCGCCGAGATCTACGCCGGGCTGCTCGGCACCGACGAGGTGTCGGTCACCGAATCGTTCTTCGACCTCGGCGGCAACTCGCTCGCCGCCACCAAACTGGCCGCCCGGGCG
This sequence comes from Gordonia sp. (in: high G+C Gram-positive bacteria), assembly GCF_020438995.1. Lineage (GTDB taxonomy): Bacteria > Actinomycetota > Actinomycetes > Mycobacteriales > Mycobacteriaceae > Gordonia. The sequence continues at coordinate 66,509 of NZ_JAGQTN010000239.1, read as the reverse complement.
GGTCGCGCACTCGGCGTCGACGTATCCGTCAAGGATGTCTTCGAAGCGCCTTCGGTACGTGAGCTCATCGCGTTCGTCTCCGGCAACACCGAGGCGCTTGCCCCGATCGTCGCCGCCGACTCACGGCCCGAACACATTCCGCTCTCTTTCGCGCAGCAGCGGATGTGGTTCATCAACCGGTTCGACCGCTCGAACGCGACCTACAACATTCCCACCGTCCTGCGCGTGACCGGCGATCTCGACCTCGACGCGCTGCGGGAGGCCGTCGTCGACGTGGTGGCCCGGCACGAGGTCCTCCGTACGACGTTCCCCGCACATGACGGCGTTCCGTATCAGCGCATCGGCCGTGCCTCGACGATCGGCGCCAAACTCGACTGGGACATCGTCGACGACCTCGCCGAACTCGAGGCGGCAGTCGCCGAAGGCTTCGACGTGACCCGGCAGTGGTCGTTGCGTGTGTGCATCCTGGAGACCGCGGCCAATGATCATATTCTGGCCGTCGTCGTGCACCACATCGCCGTCGACGGCGAGTCATTGCTGCCGTTGCTGGTGGACCTGACCACTGCCTACGCCGCCCGGGTCGCCGGTAGTGAACCCGAATTCGAGCCGCTGGCAATACAATTTGCGGACTTTGCGATCTGGCAGCATGAGGTGCTCGGCACTCCCGAGGAGCCGGACTCGGTCATCGGCAGGCAGGTCGACTACTGGCGCAAACAACTCGCCGGCGTACCCGATGTGCTGGAACTGCCGGCGGACCGGCCGCGGCCCCCGCAGGCATCGCATCGCGGCGCGGCGATCGACGTGGACCTGCCCGACGGTCTCGGCGTCCGCGTCGAATCCCTGGCCGCGCAGTTCGGGGCGACACCGTTCATGGTGCTGCACGCCGCACTCGCCGCGCTCTTGTCGCGGCTGAGCGCGACCTCCGACATCACCGTGTCCACGCCCACGTCCGGCCGCGGTCAGGACATCCTCGACCCGCTGATCGGCATGTTCGTCAACTCCCTCGTGCTGCGGGCGCAGGTCGATCCGGCGATGCCGTTCAGTGGGCTGCTCGAACAGGTCCGCGCCACCGACCTCGATGCCTTCGCGCACGCCGACATACCGTTCGAATCCGTTGTCGAGGCCGTGGACCCGATTCGCTCCGAAGCCTTTTCGCCTCTGGCGCAGGTGGTCCTGTCGTTCGATCCCGGGGCCTCGGCCGAGACCGCCGACGTCGAGATCTCCGGGGTCGCGTTCGCCCCCGTCCCCGCACCGGTGGTGCCCGCACACTCGGATCTGTCGGTCGTGGTCCACTCCGGTGCCGGCGGCGCGGCGTGGTCGCTGACGCTGGTGTACGCCACCGACCTGTTCGACAAGGCGACGGCCCGCGTGCTCGGTGAGCAGTTCGTGCGCGTTCTCGACGGCGTGACCGCCGATCCCGCGATCGCCGTGGGCGATGTCGCCGTGCTCGACGCCGCCGGCGAGCGTGAAATTCTGGCCGCCTCGGCCGGGCCGGCACTCGACGTCCGCTTCGCGACCGTCTCAGACATGGTGGCAGCCCAGGTGCAGACGCGCGCCGGCGAGACCGCGTTGGTGTTCGGTGACCGCTCGGTGTCCTACGCCGAATTCGGTGCACGGGTGAATGTCCTTGCACGTGAACTGATCTCGCAGGGCGTCGGTCCCGAGACCGCGGTCGGCGTGGTCATCGACCGCTCCGTGGAGATGTTCGTGGCCATCCACGCCGTCATCGCGGCCGGCGGCCAGTACGTGCCCATCGACACCGACACACCGGCCGACCGCATGCGCTCCATGACACAGACCGCGGGGGTCGGCCTGATCCTCGTCGCCGATGACACCGCACCCGTGGCTGTGCCGGACGGCATGCCGACCTGCGTCGTCGACTGCTCGGGCACAGCCGACCTGACCGCGCCGCCGGTCGCCGACACTGAGCGTCGGGCTCCGTTGCGTCCGGAGTCCGCCATCTACACGTTGTTCACCTCCGGGTCGACCGGCACGCCGAAGGGCGTGACGCTCCCACACGCGGCACTGGTGAACCTGCTCGGCTGGTTCGACGCCGACGGGCCCGGAACCGGACAGGTGGTGCTCGCCAAGACGCCCTACACGTTCGACGCCTCCGGCCTGGAGATCCTGGTTCCGCTGACCCGCGGGTCAGCGGTGGTGATCGCCGAACCCGGCGGCCACCGCGACCTGGCGTACCTGCTGGAATTGATCGAGGCCCAGGGTGTGACGGACGTGCATTTCGTGCCGTCGATGTTGGCGGTGTTCATCGAATCGCTGGAGGCCCGGCCGCGGCGGCTGCCCGCGCTACGGCGCATCTGGGCCGGCGGCGAGGCGTTGCCGGCGGCCTCCGTCTCCGCTGTATACCGACTGTTGCCCGACGTCGTGCTGGTCAACAAGTACGGACCCACCGAGGCCGCGATCGACGCGAGCAACCGTCTGGTCGAACCCGACGATGTGGTTGTGCCGCTGGGTGTTCCGGGTCCCGGTGTCACGATGACGGTGCTCGACTCCCGACTGCGGCCGACTCCGCCCGGTGTACGGGGTGAACTGTATCTCGGTGGCGTGCAGGTGGCCCGGGGGTACGCGTCGGCGCCACGGCTGACGGCCGAGCGTTTCGTCGCCGACCCTCGCACCCCGGGCGGTCGGCTGTACCGCACCGGCGACCTCGCCAGATGGAACTTCAACGGCGAGGCGGAGTACCTGGGCCGCAGCGACTTTCAGGTCAAGCTGCGCGGCCAGCGGCTCGAACTGGGCGAGATCGAGGCCGTGCTCGCGGCGGCACCGGGTGTGGTGCACGCCGCGGCCACCGTCGCCACCTCGGACACCGGCGCCGAATCGCTGGTGGGATACCTGGCGCCGGCGGCCGTCGATCTCGACGCGGTGAAGGCCGCCGCCGCCGCGGCCTTGCCGGCCTACATGGTGCCCACGGTGTGGGTGCTGCTGGAGACTGTGCCGTTCAACTCGTCGGGTAAACTCGACCGGCGTGCCCTGCCCGCCCCGGACCTGCAGATCGTCGCCACCGAATACGTTGCACCCGAATCCGATACGGAGCACGCACTCGCTGCCGTGTATGCCGATCTGCTCGGCCTCGACCGGGTCGGGGTCACCGAGTCGTTCTTCGATCTCGGCGGCAACTCACTGGCCGCGATGCGGCTTGCGGCCCGGGCGAGCGAGGCGCTGGGTATGGAGGTGTCGGTGCGCGAGATCTTCGATGCCCCGACGATCCGCGGGCTCGCCCAGGCCGTCGCCGGCAACGACGCCGCGCTCGCGCCGATCGTCGCCGTCGACCCACGGCCCGCGCAGATCCCGCTGTCGTTCGCGCAGCAGCGCATGTGGTTCCTCAACCAGATGAACACCGGCTCGGCCGCCTACAACCAGCCGACCGTGCTCAAGCTGACCGGCGACCTCGACATCGACGCCCTGTATGCCGCGCTCGTGGGTGTGGTTGCGCGCCATGAGATCCTGCGCACGAGCTTCCCCGCCGTCGACGGGGTGCCCTACCAGAAGATCGGCCGGGCATCGACGATCGGCGCCAAACTCGACTGGGATGTCGTCGACGACCCCGAGGAATTCGCCGAGGCCATCGGTGCCGGATTCGACGTGACCAAACATTGGCCGATCCGCGCGCGAGTACTCGAACTCGGCTCAGCCGACGGGGCAGGCGAGTACGTGCTCGCCGTCGTCACCCACCACATCGCCTACGACGGTGAATCCCGAACACCGTTGATCACCGACATGGTGACCGCCTACAGCGCGCATACCGCAGATCGAGCCCCCGAATTCGCCCCGCTGGAAGTGCAATTCGCCGACTACGCGATCTGGCAGCACGAGGTGCTGGGTTCGCCGGATGACCCGGAGTCGGTGGTGGGCCGTCAGCTCGACTACTGGCGCGGTCAGCTCGCCGGCCTGCCCGATGTGATCGACCTGCCCGCCGACCGGCCGCGTCCGGCGGTGGCCGGTGGCCGTGGCGCCGCACTCGATTTCGACATTCCCGCCGAGACCGGCCGGCGCATCGCCGATTACGCGGCACAGGCGGGGGCCACCCCGTTCATGGTGGTGCACAGCGCGCTGGCCGTGCTGCTGGCACGCCTGGCCGCCACCGACGATATCGCCATCGGCACCCCGGTCGCGGGCCGTGGACAGCGTGTCCTCGATCCGCTGGTCGGCATGTTCGTCAACACCTTGATCCTGCGTACCCGCGTCGACGGGTCGCTGTCGTTCGCCGAATTCGTCGACCGCACCCGCACCACCGATCTCGACGCCGTCGCCAACGCCGACGTACCGTTCGAGACGATCGTGGACGCGGTGGGAGCCGTTCGCTCGCAGGCCTTCTCGCCGCTGTCGCAGGTGTGGCTGAGTCTGAACCGATCCGTGCTGCCCGAGCTCGCAGATGCCGATGCGGCGGCGGGTGAGATTGCGGGACTGAAGGTTTCGGCTGTCGGCACCGACGAACTTCCGGCCAAGGTGGATCTGCTGGTGGGCGTCGGGCAGGCCGACGACGGACCGTGGTATTCGTCGATGGTCTACGCGACCGACCTGTTCGACGAGTCGACGGTGCGTATCTTCGCCGACCAATTGCTCGCAATCCTCGACGCCGTTCTCGACAACCCGGACATCGCCGTCGGCGACATCGAACTCGGTTCGGGCGCAAGCGTACTGACCCGCCCACAGCCGCTGGTGAACGCGGTTGCTCCGGTGGGGCGGCAGATCGTCGACGCCGAGTACGTGCTCACCGGTGGTCAGGGTGTCGACCCGCTGCCACTCGGTGACCTGTTCGCCCGGGCCGCGCAGACGTGGGGTCCGCGGCAGGCGGTGATCGACGCCACTGGCGCCGCGCTCACCTACACCCAGCTCGACGAACAATCGAACCGGCTGGCGCGCTGGCTGATCGGCCGCGGGATCGGTGCCGAGGACCTTGTAGCCGTCTCGATGCGCCGCTCGGTGCGGCTGCTGGTCACCATCGCCGCCGTCGCCAAGGCCGGCGCCGGGTATGTGCCCGTCGACCCCGACTATCCGGCCGACCGGCGCCAGGCGTTCATCGCCGATTCGGCTGCGGCACTGTGCCTGACGGTGTCGGCCGATACCGATGTGGCCGACGCGGGCATCGACTATGTGGTGCTCGACGACCCGGCCGTCGAGGCGCAGGTCGCCTCACTCGACGGCGACGCGGTCACCGACACTGACCGGTTGCGTCCGGTCCGGCCCGACAATCTGGCCTACATCATCTTCACGTCCGGGTCGACGGGCCACCCCAAGGGTGTGGCCGTGACCCATTGGGGCCTGGCCAATCTGGGACGCGAACTGGTCGACCGGGCGAGTGCCGACGAGTACTCGCGGGTCCTCGGATTCGCGTCCCCGAGTTTCGACGCGTCGGTGCTCGAGTACATGATGGCGCTCACCGCCGGTGGCGTGCTCGTCTACCGACCGGCCGACGCCGTGGGTGCGGAGATGTTGCAGGGCTTCATGTCCCGGCAGGCCGTCTCTCATCTCTTCCTGACCCCGACGGTGCTGGCCACCCTCGATCCGGCGACGTTGCCCGCACTCCGGATGGTGTACGTGGGCGGCGAGGCGGTGCCGCAGTCGCTCAAGGACTCGTGGGCACCGTTCCGCAGGTTTCAGAACCTGTACGGTCCCACCGAAACCACTGTCGCCGTGACCATCTCGAAACCGCTATCCGTCGGGGCGCCAGTGGTGCTCGGCGACGCGTTCACCGGCACGGGGCTGATGGTCCTCGACGCACGGCTGCGTCCGTCCCCCGTGGGTGCGGTCGGCGACCTGTACATCACCGGTTATGGGATGGCCCGCGGCTACCTGCGCCGCCCGGCGCTCACCGTAGGTGCCTTCGTAGCCAACCCACACTGCAATCCCGGCGACCTCATGTACAAGACCGGCGACCTGGTGCGCCTGCGCCGTGGTGCCGACGGCACACCCGAACTGGAATACGCCGGTCGCTCGGATGACCAGGTGAAGCTGCGTGGTCTGCGTATCGAACTCGGCGAGATCGAGTCGGTGCTCACCGCCCACCCGTCGGTGCACTCTGCGGTGGTGATCGGTGTCGGCGGGTCGGTCGCCACGGCGCTGGCCGCGTACGTCGTCGCCGACAAGGGTGTCGAGATCGATGTTGATGAATTGAAGTCCTTTGCCGGAGAACGTCTTCCGGAATACATGATCCCGGCCTCGATCATGGTCCTCGACGAGTTCCCGCTCACCCCGATCGGCAAACTCGACAAACGCGCACTGCCCGAACCGGTCATCGCGGTAGGGGAGTACGTCGCTCCACAGACGTCAGAGGAGCAGGCCGTCGCCGAGGTCTTCGCCGACATCCTCGGTGTTGGCACCGACGAGGTGTCGGTGTCCACGTCGTTCTTCGATGCCGGCGGAAACTCGTTGTCGGCCACCAGGGTTGCCGCCCGCGCAGCGGCCGCGCTGGGTGTCGAGGTAACCCTGCGGGACGTGTTCGAGGCGCCGAGCGTGCGCGAACTCATCGCCGCCGTCGCCGGACATTCGGCGGCGCTGGTACCGGTGTCGGCGGCCGACCCGCGCCCGGACCGGATCCCGCTGTCGTTCGCACAGCAGCGGATGTGGTTCATCAACCAGTTCGATCCGAGTCTGCCCACCTACAACGTGCCCGCGATCCTGCGCCTGACCGGCGCCCTCGACGTCGACGCCCTGCGGCAGGCCGTCGTCGACACAGTGGCGCGACACGAAGTCCTGCGCACCTCGTTCCCCGACAGCCAAGACGGGCGACCGGGCGACGGCCCCCGGCAGCTGATCGGCGATATCGCCGAATTCGACGATCGCGGCATCTGGCGGATCGCAGCTTCCGAGGCAGAGCTGATGGCCTCGGCAGCAACCGGATTCGATGTCGCAGGCGACTGGCCGCTGCGGGCGATGCTGTGGCCGACCACCGACGGCGCCGAGCCTGAGTATCTGTTCGCGGTGGTCACCCACCACATCGCCGTCGACGGCGAGTCTTTGCTCCCGCTGGTCTCCGACGTCGTCACCGCCTATCGGGCACGCACCGCGGGTGCGGTGCCGCAGTGGTCGCCGCTGCCGGTCCAGTTCGCAGACTTCGCGATCTGGCAGCACGACGTGCTCGGGTCGGCCGACGACCCGCAGTCGGTGGTCGGTCGCCAATTGGATTACTGGCGTGAACAATTGGCCGACGTTCCCGACGTCCTGGAACTGCCCGCGGACCGGCGCCGGCCCGCGGTGGCCTCCCATGTGGGTGCGCGCACGTCACTGACCATCCCGGCCGAGGTGGGGGAGCGGATCACCGCCGTGGCCGCCGAACGCGGCATCACCCCGTTCATGGTGGTGCACGCCGCGCTGGCGGTGCTGCTGGCCCGGCTCAGCGACACCGATGACATCGCCGTCGGCTCCCCCATCGCGGGCCGCGGTGACGAAGCCCTCGACCCGCTCGTCGGCATGTTCGTCAACTCGCTGGTGCTGCGCACCCGCATCGTCAGTGGTGAGACGTTCGACGCGCTGCTCGAACGGGTCCGCACCACCGACCTCGAAGCGTTCGCCAACTCCGACGTGCCCTTCGAGACCGTCGTCGACGCGCTTGACCCGGTGCGGTCGGAGGCATTCGCACCGCTGGCCCAGATCGCGTTGTCGTTCAACCCCGGTGCGTCCGTCGACGGCGCCGACGTGACCGTCGATGACCTGCGGGTCGCCCCCATCGCAGCACCGCTGGTGCCCGCACATCAGGACATGACCGTCGTCGTCACCTCGGGCCCGGCGGGTGAGCCATGGTCGGCGATGGCCACCTACGCCACCGACCTGTTCGACGAGCCCACGGTGTCCTCGATGCTCGGTCGGCTGATCCGGCTGCTCGATGCCGTCACCGACGATCCCGGGCGGGCGGTCGGCGACGTCGATCTGCTCGGCGACGGAGAGCGCGAACAGGTGCTTGCCGACTCGGCCGGTCCCCCTGCGGACACCGCGGCGGGCACCGTCGCCGCGGCGCTCGCATCGGCGCTGACCGCCACTGCGCCCGAACGGACGGCCGTAGTGTTCGGCGACCGGACGGTGACTTACGGCGAGTTCGCCGCATACGTGAATACAACTGCCCGGCAACTCATCTCGGCCGGGGTCGGACCGGACACCGCGGTCGGTCTGAGCTTCGGCCGGGGAGTGGAGATGGCGGTGGCCATCCATGCGGTGCTCGTTGCCGGCGGGCAGTTCGTTCCGGTTGCACCCGACGCGCCGGAAGATCGCGCTGCGTACATCTGTGATACCGCGGCGGTGTCGCTGATGCTCTCCGACGACGTCGACCGAAAGCGGATTCCGGGGATCGAGACCCTCGTCATCGACTGCACGCAACTGGCCGGAACCGGTGCGGACATCCGGCAGATCGCGGACTCCGAGCGGCTCGGCACGCTCACACCCGAGAACGCCGCATACACCTTGTTCACCTCGGGTTCGACGGGTCGCCCCAAGGGCGTGACCGTCTCCCAGCGGGCATTGCTCGCGCAGGTCAACGCCGATCGTGACCACTACGGTCTTACCGCCGACGACGTGTTCGTGCAGATGCTCGAGTACACCTTCGACCCGGCTGTGCTGGAGTTCATGCGCCCGGCGCTGCTCGGCGCGCCACTGATCATGCTCGCACCGGGTACCAACCGTGACCCGCAGGCGATCGCCGACATCATCGCGACGCACCGGGTGACCGCGGCGATGATCGCCCCGGTGATGCTGGCGGCGATGATCGAGACCCTCGGCAGTCACACCGAGTGGTCGGCGACACTGGCGAAGGTGTCGACCGGTGGCGAGGCGGTACCGCCCGCTGTGGCCGCCGCCGTGGCGTCCGCATGGCCGTCGGCCGGGCTGCACAATCAGTACGGGCCCACCGAGACCACCATCTACTCGACGATCCACGACTACGACCCGGCAACCGGCCGGATCGCCATCGGCAAACCCGTCGCCGGTATCCGGGCCTACGTTCTCGACGACCGGCTCGGGCTGGTGCCCGACGGTGTCGCGGGTGAACTGTATCTCGGCGGCGATCAGGTGGCGCGTGGTTACAGCTCGCAGACCGTGACCACCGCCGAACGTTTCGTCGCCGATCCGTTCGGCCCCGCCGGTTCCCGGCTGTACCGCACCGGCGACACCGTCCGGTGGTCTGGTGGATTGCTGGAATACTTGGGCCGCAAGGACTTCCAGATCAAACTGCGCGGCCAGCGGATCGAACTAGGTGAGATCGAGACGGTCCTGGTGAGTGCCCCGGGCGTGCGGTACGCGGCGGCCGCCGTCGCATCGACGGAGACCGGTGCCCAGCACCTGGTGGCCTACGTGTCCGGCTCGTCACTCGATATGGAAGCCGTCAAGACCGTTGCGTCGGAAAAGCTTGCGGCATTCATGGTGCCGACCGTATGGAATGAGCTCGCCGAGATTCCGCTGAACAGTTCCGGCAAGGTCGACCGGAAAGCGTTGCCCGCACCCGACTTCGGTGCGGCCTCGGCGTATGTCGCGCCGCTCGGGGCGGTCGAAGAGCTGCTGGCCTCGGTGATCGCCGGGCTGTTGCACGTCGAACGCGTGTCGGTCACCGAGTCGTTCTTCGCGCTCGGCGGCGACTCGATCATGTCGATCCAGTTGGCCTCGGCGATGCGGGCGTCGGGTTTTGCGCTGTCGCCGCGGGAGATCTTCGTGCACCGTACGGTTCGCGCCATCGCACGGGCGATGACCGACGAGAGCGCACAGCTGCCACCGCTGGCCGAACCGGATGGCGGCGGTGCCGGCCGTATTCCACTGCCACCAACCGTATCGATGATGGTCGAGCAGTCATCGGAGCCGGAGGATTTCGCCGACTTCAACCAGTCGGCCGTCCTCACCGCACCCGATGGGCTGAGCGTCGAAGCACTCGCCGAAGTGCTCGGAGTGGTCGTCGATCACCACCCGATGCTCACCGCCCGGCTCGAACTCACGCCCTCGGCCAGGTATGAGCTGACCGCGGGCACCGGATTCGACGCTGTAGCCGCGGTGTCCGCGCTGACCTCCGAATTCGCCGTGGACACAGAGGGTTTCGATGCGGACCTGGTCCGTGCTCACGCCGCGGCCGCCGCACAACTCGATCCGGCCGCCGGTGGGCTGGTCCGCGCGGCGCTCGTCAGGGACCCCGCCGGAGCCGGCCGCGTCGTGGTGGTGATCCACCACCTCGGTGTGGACGCGGTGTCCTGGCAGGCGATCATCGAGGACCTGATCGTGGCCTGGGCCCAGCGCAGCGCGGGGCATCCCTACCATCTGCGGGCCGTCGGCACCTCCGAGCGGGCCTGGATGAGCGCGCTCAGTGCCCGCATGACGACCCGCACCGATGGCGCCGCGGAGGCGTACTGGCTCGCCCGGCTGCCCGAACACACCCGGTTCCCCGCGATCGATCGCGATCGGGACCGGGAGAACACCGCGATTTCCTTTGTGCACCATATTGATCCGGAGCTGACCGAATCGCTGGTCACCGCGGTGCCCGAAGCGTTCGGCGGTCACGTGAACGACGCACTCCTCGGTGCCCTCGCCCGTGCTGTCCGCTCGTGGCAGACCGACCGGACCGGTGGGTCCGACGATGCTCTCACCGTCCTCGTCGAAGGCCACGGCAGGTACGAGGAGGTGCTGGCCACCGCACCCGGCGCGGTCCGCGCCGACCTGTCGCGATCGGTCGGCTGGTTCACCTCGATCGCCCCGATACGCGTGGAGCCCGGCACCGACGTCGTGCACGCGGTCAAGGCGGCCAAGGAGGAACGCCTCGGACAGCCCGACTCGGGCGCCGGGTTCGGATTCCTGCGGTACGGGTTGCCCGGCGAAGTGGCCGATCGGCCCCTGCCGCCGATCATCTTCAACTATCTCGGCGCAGGCGGACGAACCGCGAAAGGTGCTGCCGTATCTGAGAAGCCGGATGAAGAGCCGCAACAGAACGCACCGTTGCCGTTCAGCAGGGCCGGCGCACCCGGCCTCTCGGCGCTGCCCGCCGGGCGGATGATCGTCGGCGCGCCGCTGAGTATCAACGCATCGGTCGACGGCCTGGGCCGGCTGAGCGCGACCGTGTCGTTCCCGTCCGCGCTGTTCACCGAGGATGAGGTTCGTGATCTCGCCGACCGGTGGACCTCCGAGCTGTCCGGGATCGTCGAGTTCGTCGCCGCGGGCAATGAACCCGGGCCGTCACCGTCCGACATTCCGGGCACCGACCTGACCCAGCACGACCTGGACGTGATCACCGGGCGGTTCCCCGGTGCCGCGATCTGGCCGCCCGCACCATTGCAGCAGGGGCTGTTCTTCCAGTCCGAACTCGCCGCCGGCACCGCCGGTGCGGTGGATGTGTATGTGGCACAGGCGGTTGTGGAACTCGCCGGCATCGACGCCGCCCGGCTTCGCGAAGCCGCGCAGGCGCTACTCACCCACCACCGGGTGTTGCGTTCGGGATTCGTGACCGCACCCAGCGGTGCGGTGGTCACGGTGGTACCCGAACATGTGGAGCTGCCGTGGACCGAGGTCGACCTCGGCGACCTCGGCGCCGACGAGGTACACGCCCGGGTGGAGGCGATCGCCGCCGAACAGCGGGTGCTGCCCTTCGATTTGTCCGCACCGCCGCTACTGCGATTCGTCCTTGCCACGCACGGCAATTCGTCGACGCTCGTGGCCACCAACCACCATCTGATCCTCGACGGCTGGTCCGGTCCGCTGGTGATGGCCGACATTCTCGCGCTGTACGCGACGGGCGAGACCTACACCCGTACCGGAGCGGCCGGTCACGACTTCGGTGACTACCTGGACCTGATCTGGTCGCGCGAGAAGTCCACCGGTGAGGCGGCGTGGCGGCAGGTGCTGGCACCGGTCGTCGGTCCGACGCTCGTCGCACCCGGCTACACCGCCTCGAAAGAAGTGCTGCCACAAGACATCAGAACGCAGTTGACGCCGGATCTGGTGGCTGGGCTGGAGGCCGCGGCGCGTGCGAGCGGTGCCACCCTGGCCACCGCACTGCAGTTCGCGTGGGCGGTGTTCCTGTCTCGGCTCACCGGCGACCGGGTGGTCACTTTCGGCGAGACCGTGTCCGGCAGGCCCGCTGACCTCCCCGGCGTCGAATCGATGGTGGGCCTGTTCATCAACACGCTGCCCGTCGCGGTCGACGTTAACCCCGAGGCCACCATTGCCGATGCGCTGGCCGCGCTGCAGGCCGACAAGATCAAGGTGCTCGACTACCAGCATCTGAGCCTGCCCGAGATCAGCTCCGCCGCGGGCGTGGGCGTCGGATTCGACACCCTCGTGGTCCACGAGTCGTACCCCGTGGACGCCGATTCGCTGACCTCGGCGGCACCGGCGGACACCGGCGACCCGGATGCTGCCGAAACCGGTTCCGGGGGTGAGGGTCTGGCGATCACCTCCGCGGGATTCAGCGACTCCACGCACTACCCGCTCAATATGGGCACCTCGCCCGCCGGTGATGCGCTCAGGCTGCGGCTGCACTACCTGCCCACCGCGTTCACCGAAGCGCAGGTGCGGGTGTTCATCTCGGCGCTCGCCGAGATCGTCCGCGCCATCGCCACCGACCCGGCGGCACTGATCGCCGACATCGCGCTCACCTCCGCCGACAGTGCCGCCGCCGCGCTGGAGTTCGCCGACGGCGGCGAACCGCAGCGTCCGTCGGGGACCGTCGCCGATCTGCTCGCCGCACAGTTCACCGGCAATCCCGACGGACGCGCGCTGGTGCTGGACGATCGTGAGGTCACCTACGGCGAACTCGGCGCCCGCGTCAACACCCTGGCCGCCGAGCTCATCGCGATGGGCGTCGGGCCCGAGACAGCCGTCGCCGTCCGGGTTCCGCGCAGCATCGAGATGGTCGTCGCCCTCCACGCGGTGATCGTCGCCGGCGGCCACTTCGTGCCCGTCGACGTCGAGGCACCGTCGGACCGGGTGCGCTATGTCCTGGAGACCTCGGGTGCGGACATCGTGCTCGTCGGCGCGGGTTCGACGTTCGCCCAGCCCGGCGTGCGGACCGTGACCGTGGACTGCTCGTCCCCGGTCGGATCTGCCGTGGATGCGGTGACCGATGCCCGGCGGCGTGGACCGCTGCGTGCGGGCAACGCGCTGTACACGATCTTCACCTCCGGCTCCACCGGACGTCCCAAGGGCGTCACGGTGACCCACGAGGCATTCCTGACACTTCTCGGTTCCGACGGAGCCGAGAACGGTTTCGCCGCCTCCGACGTGTTCCTGCAGGAACTGGCCTACACCTTCGACCCGTTCGTGCTCGAACTGCTGCGCCCGGTCCTGGCCGGTGGCACCTTGGTGCTGGTCGGTCAGGACGAGTACCGCGACCCGCAGGTCATCGCCCGCCTCGTGACCCGGCACCGCATCACCACCGCGTTCTTCGTCACCTCGATGCTGTCGGTCATGCTCGATGAGTTCGCTGCCGACGCGAGTTGGGCCTCGACCTTGCGGGACGTGGGTATCGGCGGCGAGACGGTGCCGCCCGCGCTGGCGGCGCAGGCCGTACGCGCCTGGCCGCAGGTGCGCCTGCGTAACCAGTACGGACCCACCGAGACCACCATCTACTCCACCCGCAAGGTCATCGACCCGCAGGCGCCCACGGTCAACATCGGCGGCTCCGCCCGCGGTAACCGCACCTACGTGCTCGACGACCGGCTGCGGCCGGTGCCGCCCGGCATGCCGGGTGAGCTGTACATCGGCGGCGATCAGGTCGCCCGGGGCTATGCCTCGCGGGTCGGCCTCACGGCCGAACGGTTCCTCGCCGATCCCTTCGCCGCCGCACCGGGTACGCGTATGTACCGCACCGGCGACCTGGTCCGCCGGACGTCCGGCGGTGAGCTGGACTTCCTGGGGCGCACCGACTTCCAGGTCAAGCTCCGCGGTCAGCGGCTCGAGCTCGGTGAGGTCGAGGCCGCGCTCGACGCGGCTCCGGGTGTGTTGCATTCCGCCGCCGCGGTGGCCGTCGCCGACGGCGGTGCCCAGCACCTGGTGGGCTATGTCTCGCCGGCGTCGCTGGCTCTCGACGACGTGCAAGAGCATGTCGCGCAATCGCTTCCGCCTTTCATGGTGCCGACGGTGTGGGTTGTTCTCGACGAGCTGCCGCTGAACGCCTCGGGCAAGATCGACCGGAAAGCCCTGCCCGACCCGGATTTCGGCGCCCTCGACGAGTACGTGGCACCGGAGACCGGCACCGAGACGGCCGTCGCCGGTGTGTTCGCGGATCTGCTGGGCCTGCCACAGGTTTCGGTGGCGGCATCGTTCTTCGACCTCGGTGGCAACTCGCTGTCGGCGATGCGGCTGGCCGCCCGCGCCGGTGCCGTCCTCGGTGTCGAGGTGTCGGTGCGCGACGTCTTCGAGGCGCCGTCCGTCCGGGCCCTGATCGCCGCTGTGTCGGGCCACACCGCCGCGGTGACACCCGTCACCGCGATCTCGCCGCGCCCCGAACCGGTCCCGTTGTCCTACGCGCAGCAGCGCATGTGGTTCATCAACCAGTTCGACACCACGGCGATCACCTACAACGTGCCCGCCGTGCTGCGGCTCACCGGTGAACTCGACGTCGCCGCGTTGCGTGCGGCCGTCATCGACGTGCTCGCGCGGCACGAGATCCTGCGAACCTCGTTCCCCGCCGTCGACGGGGTGCCCAGGCAGCTGATCGGTGCTGTCGAGGAGTTCGACAGGCGCGGGATCTGGCGCGAAACAGACTCCGAGGCCGAGCTTTTCACCGACGCCGCGACGGGGTTCGATGTTGCTGCGCAGTGGCCGGTGCGGGTGCGATTGTGCCGCACGGCCGGCGGCGAGCACCTGCTCGCGGTCATCACCCACCACATCGCGGCCGACGGTGAGTCCCAGCTCCCGCTGGTGACTGACCTGGTGACCGCGTACTCGGCCCGGGCGGCGGGCACCGACCCGGCGTTCGCCCCGCTAGCGGTGCAGTACGCCGACTACACGATCTGGCAGCGTGAGGTGCTCGGAGCGCCGGACGACCCGTCGTCGGCGCTGTCGCGGCAGCTAGGCTACTGGCGCGAACAACTCGCCGATCTGCCGGACGTGCTGGAGTTGCCGTCGGACCGGCCGCGCCCGCCGGTCGCGTCCTACCGGGGACAGCGCACGTCGTTCGGTATCCCGGCGGCGGTCGGGGAGCGGATCGACGCCGTCGCCCGTGAGGCCGGTGTCACACCGTTCATGGTGGTGCACGCGGCGCTGTCGGTGCTGTTGGCCAGGCTGAGCGCCTCCGATGACATCGCTGTGGCGACTCCGGTGGCCGGCCGGGGACAGAGCGCCCTCGATCCGCTCGTCGGCATGTTCGTCAACACCCTCGTGCTGCGCACCCGCGTCGCGGCCGCGGCGCCGTTCACCGAGATCCTCGAGCAGGCCAAGAGCGCCGATCTCGACGCGTTCTCGCACGCCGACATCCCGTTCGAGGCGGTGGTCGAGGCCGTCGATCCGGTTCGCTCCGAGGCCTTCTCGCCGCTGGCGCAGGTCATGCTGTCGTTCGATCCGGGTGCGTCGGTGGCAGAGGCCGAGGTGGCCGTCGCCGGACTGTCCATCGCGCCCGTGGCCGCGCCGGTGGTGCCGGCGCAGCTCGACCTGTCGTTCATCGTGTCGTCGGCACCCGCCGGCCAGGACTGGGCGGGCACGATCATCTCGGCGACGGATCTGTTCGACGAATCGACCGTCGCCGTGTTCGCCGACAGGCTGGTTCGGATCCTCGACGGACTGACGGCGCGGCCCACACTGCCGGTCGGAGATGTGGCCTGGGTTCCGGGCGAGGTCATCGACGGTGCGCTCACGCGTTCGCGCGGCACCGATGTCGTCCTGCCGGGTGAGTCGGTCGTCGACCTCGTCTCGGCGCAGACCGCGCGGTCGCGGCGCGGGTCCGCGCTGTGGTTCGGTGGGCGTGGTGTGTCTTATGCCGAGTTCGGTGCGCGGGTCAATGCTCTTGCCCGCGAATTGATCTCGCAGGGTGTCGGTCCGAATGTGGCCGTGGGCGTGGCCATCGACCGCTCGGTGGAACTGCTGGTGGCGATCCATGCGGTCGTGGCCGCGGGTGGGCAGTATGTGCCGATCGCCACCGACGCACCCGCCGATCGGGTGCGGTACATGCTGGAGACGGCCGGTGTGTCTCTGGTGTTGGTCGCCGATGCGGAATCTCACGTGGTTTCGAGGCTCGTCGCTGACGCTCCTCGCACCTCAACCGGCGGAGGGGCAGCGGCCCACTCGTCGAGCGGTGTAGGGGGAGTGACCGACTCGTTGGTTGAGGTGCGAGGTACGAGCCTCGAAACCGCGCGAGCCGAGAATGTCCGCACCCTGGTCGTCACCTGTGAGGGTGCCGCGGACTTGACGGTCGCTCCGGTGACCGATGCCGATCGCATCGCTTCGCTGTCGCGCGATGATGCGGCGTACACGCTGTTCACGTCGGGTTCGACCGGCCGCCCGAAGGGCGTGACGGTGTCGCATCGGGCGCTGATGAACCGGCTGGAATGGATGCGGGACTGGTACGGCCTGGGCCGTGCGGACACCTTTGTGCAAAAGACACCGATCACGTTCGATGTGTCGGTGTGGGAGTTGTTCCTGCCGTTCATGATCGGCGCAGAACTCGTGGTCGCCGAACCGGGCCGGCACGGCGATGCCGACTACCTGGCCGAACTGATCGGGCAACGGCAGATCTCGGTGATGCACTTCGTGCCGTCGATGCTGGCGGCGTACGTCGACGCGCTCGGTGACGAGCGGCTGGCGGGGCTGACGAGTCTGCGGGTGGTGTTCACCTCGGGTGAGGCGTTGACGGTGCCGCCGTCGCAGGTGTTGTTGTCGGCGTTGCCGGCGGTGCGGCTGGTGAACCTGTACGGGCCCACCGAGGCGGCGGTCGATGTCACCGCGTATGAGGTCGGCCGTGGTGACACCGTCATCCCGATCGGTGTGCCGGTGCCGAATACGTCCACGCTGGTGCTGGACTCGCGGTTGCGTCCGGTGCCGCCGGGCGTGCCGGGCGAGTTGTATCTGGGTGGTGTGCAGGTGGCCCGCGGTTATGCGGGGCAGTCGAGACTGACCGCTGAGCGTTTCGTGGCCGATCCGTATGGTGCGGCGGGTGCCCGGCTGTACCGGACCGGCGACCTGGTGAAGTGGAATGGCGCCGGTGTGATCGAGTACCTGGGCCGTACCGACTTTCAGGTGAAACTGCGTGGTCAGCGGCTGGAGCTCGGTGAGGTCGAGGCGGTGCTGGCGCAGGTGCCCGGTGTGGTGCACGCGGCGGCCGCGGTGGTGAAGACCGGATCGGGTGCCGAACATCTGGTCGGCTATCTCGTCCCGGCCGACGTTCCGGTGGACGCCGTGAAGAGTGTTGTGGCACAAAAGGTTCCCGAGTACATGGTGCCCACGTCGTGGGTCCTGCTCGACGAGGTGCCGCTCAGCGCTGCAGGCAAGCTCGATCGCCGCGCCCTGCCTGCTCCCGACTTCGCCGGTGCCGGTGACGAATTCGTCGCACCGGACGGGGCGGACGAGGAGTTGCTCGCGGCGGTGGTGGCAGGTCTGCTCGGCCACGACCGGGTCGGCGTCACCGACTCGTTCTTCGCGCTCGGCGGCAACTCGCTGTCGGCGATGCGCCTGGCGGCCCGCGCGTCGGACGTGCTCGGCGTCAAGGTGTCGGTCCGCGACGTGTTCGAGGCACCGTCGGTGCGGGGACTGATCGCGGCGACATCCGGCAACGACGGGATGCTCCCGCCGATCACGCCGGCGCAGGAGAGGCCGGCGCGGATCCCGCTGGCCTTTGCCCAACAGCGCATGTGGTTCATCAACCAGCTCGAACCCGACGCGTCCACGTACAACATCCCGCTCGTGGTCAAGCTCACCGGGCATCTCGAGCTGTCGGCGCTGCGCCGCTCGGTGGTCGACCTGGTGGTGCGTCACGAGTCCCTGCGCACCACCTATCCCGCCGTGGACGGTGTTCCGTACCAGGTGATCTCGGACGCCGACGACGTCGAGGAGACCCTCGACTGGGCTGCCGTCGACACGGTCGAGGACCTGTGGGCCGAACTCACCAGAGGGTTCGACGTGTCATCGCAATGGCCTGTGCGCGTGCGGATCACGGGAGGTGCCACCGCTTCCGACGGCGCGGGCGAATGGGTGCTCGGCCTGGTCGTGCACCACATCAGCGCCGACGGAGAGTCGGTTCCGCCGCTCTTCGCAGACCTGGCGACGGCATACCTGGCCGAGACATCCCCCGGCATCAGCGACCCCGCCGAGTTGCCGGTGCAGTTCGCGGACTTCTCGATCTGGCAGCACGAGGTTCTGGGCTCGCCCGACAACCCGGAGTCGATCGCCAGCCGGCAGCTGTCCTACTGGCGCACGGCGCTGGCCGGATTGCCTGATCTCGTCGAGATCCCGACCGACCGTCCGCGCCCGCCGCGGGCAAGCGAACGGGGCGCCTACACCACCTTCGGTGTGCCGTCGGGCATCGCCGATCGGATCGACGCCGCTGCAACGGAGTTCGGTGTCACCCGGTTCATGGTCGTGCAGGCGGCGCTGGCGGCGCTGATCTCCCGGCTGTCGGCCACTGACGACATCGCCATCGCCACCCCGGTCGCCGGTCGCGGCCAGCAGGCACTCGACCGACTGGTCGGCATGTTCGTCAACACCCTCATCCTGCGGACCCGAGTGGACCTCGGCTCCGGCATGCGTGAACTGCTGGCGCAGGTGCGGACGGCCGACCTGGATGCGTTCGCGCACAGTGACGTCCCCTTCGACACCGTCGTCGACGCCTCGGACGCGACACGGTCCGGGGCCTTCGCACCGTTCTCGCAGGTGTCACTGACATTCGAGAAGTCGGGTATCGCCGATTATGAGGGCGGGGAGTCGATCACCGCGGCCGGAGCCGACTCCGGTCTGACCATCACGCCGATGCCGACCGAGGTCTTTCCCGCGCGCCTGGACATCCTAGTGGCCGTCTCCCCGGCCGACGCGGGCGACTGGACCGGATCCATCATCTACGCGACCGACCTGTTCGACGAGTCGACCATGGACGTGTTCGCCGAGAGCCTGCTGCGGATCCTCGATGAGGGCCTTGCGGACACGGACCGCCCGCTGGGCGGGATCCGGCTCGCCGGTGAGCTGGGTGTGGTCAACGGCGGCCCGAAGACCGGACCCAAGGTGCTGGGCGAGCTGCTCAGCGATGCGGCGGCTCGCTGGGGTGATCGCCCAGCGGTCACCGGTGACGGCATCACGCTGACCTACCGTGAGCTCGATGAGCGGTCCAACAGGTTGGCGCGGTGGTTGCTCGGTCGCTACGGGGTCGGTGCCGACGACCTGGTGGCACTGGCGATCCCGCGCTCGGTGCAGGGCCTGACGGCGATCTGGGCGGTGGCCAAGACCGGTGCCGGCTACGTCGCGGTCGACCCGGACTATCCGGCCGATCGGGTCGCGCACATGATCGAGGATTCGGCCGCAATCCTGGGGCTGAGCACCACCGCTGTCGGGGAATTCCCCGTCACCGGTGCGGCGACCTGGGCCCGGCTGGACGAACCGGGCATCGCCGGAGAGATCGCCGCACAGAGCGCGGCGACGATCGCGCCGGGCGAGCTCGTCTCCCCGGTCCGGGAGACCAACATCGCCTACGTCATCTACACCTCGGGTTCCACCGGAAAGCCCAAGGGCGTCGCGGTCACCCACTCCGGTCTGCTGAATCTGGGAACAGAGGAGGTCCGGCGGGCCGAGGTGCCCGAAGGCGCGCGGGTGCTGGGCTTTGCGACGCCGAGCTTCGACGCGTCGGTGTTCGAGTACATGATGGCGACGATGACCGGCGGCACCCTGGTGTACCGACCGCAGGACGCGCTCGGCGGTGAGGTGCTGCAGGACTTCATCAACGGACAGGGCATCACGCTGGTCGGACTCACGCCCACCGTGCTCGCGACCCTCGACCCCGGCACGTTGAGGACGCCGAACCGTATCTACGTCGGCGGCGAGGCCATCAGTCAGCTGCTCGTCGACGAGTGGGCATCGCGCTGGCCGATGCACAACCTGTACGGGCCGACGGAGGCGACGGTGGGTGTCACCATCACCGACGCGATGCGCCCGGGCGACCTGGTGGACCTCGGCGGGCCGATCGCCGGCGCCGACCTGATGGTTCTCGACGCGCTGCTCGGCCCGGTCCCGGTGGGCGTGTCCGGCGAACTGTACATCGCCGGATGCCCGCTGGCCCGTGGCTACCTGCACCGGCCCGACGTGACCGCGGACAGGTTCGTGGCCAACCCATACGGTGCGCCCGGCGAGCGGATGTACCGCACCGGCGACGTGGTGCGCTGGCGGTACGACCACCTGGGCAGGCCGGTCCTGGAGTACTCCGGCCGCAACGACGACCAGGTGAAACTGCGGGGTCTGCGGATCGAGCTCGGCGAGATCGAGGCGGTGCTCAACAGCCACCCCGAGGTGAGTTCGGCGGTGGTCATCGGTGTCGGCGGACAGAACGCGACCGCGCTGGCCGCCTATGTGGTCGGCGACGCCGGCAGCGTCGACGTGGCAGAGCTGAAAGCATTTGTCGCACAGCGGATGCCGGTCCACATGGTGCCAGCCTCGGTGACGGTCCTCGACACGATGCCGCTGACCCCGGTCGGCAAGCTCGACAAGCGGGCGCTGCCGGATCCGATGATCGAGGCGCACCGGTTCGTGGCGCCGGCCACCGATGCCGAAGCGGCGGTCGCTCGGATCTACGCCGACATCCTCGACGTCGACGAGGTGTCGGTCACGGCATCGTTCTTCGACCTCGGCGGCAACTCGCTGTCGGCGACGCGGGTGGTGGCGCGGGCGTCGGAGGTGCTCGGTGTGGCGGTGTCGGTGCGCGAGGTCTTCGACGCGCCGTCGGTGCGTGAGCTGATCGCCGCGGTGTCCGGCAATGCCGCGACCCTGGCGCCGATCGTCGCGGTCGAACCCCGCCCCGACCAGATCCCGTTGTCGTTCGCGCAGGCGCGGATGTGGTTCATCAACCAGTACGACACCACGCAGTCCACCTACAACGTGCCCGCCGTCCTGAGGCTGACCGGTGACCTCGACACCGGTGCGCTCGAACGCTCCCTCGTCGACCTCGTCGAACGCCAGCAGGTGCTGCGGACTGTCTTCCCGACCGTTGAGGGTGTTCCGGGACAACGGATCTGCGATGTCACCGAGTTCGGGCAGCGCGGCATCTGGCAGATCGTGGACACCGAGGAACAGTTGCTCACCGAGGTGTCGGCGGGCTTCGACGTCAGCTCCGAATGGCCGCTGCGCGTGCGTCTGCTGCACGTGAGCGGCGACGAGTACCTGCTTGGTCTGGTGGTACACCACATCGCGGCCGACGGCGAGTCGATGCTGCCGCTGCTCTCGGACATCGTGACCGCGTACACGGCGCGGTCGGCGGGACAGGAACCCGCGTGGCAGCCGCTGGCGGTGCAGTTCGCCGACTTCGCCATCTGGCAGCACGAGGTGCTCGGATCGGCGAGCGAGGAGACCTCGGTGCTCGGCAGGCAGCTCGCGTACTGGCGCGAGCACCTCGCCGGGTTGCCCGAGGTGATCGAGTTGCCCACCGACCGGCCGCGCCCCCAGGTGGCCTCCCGCCGGGGTGACAGTGTGTCGTTCGAGATCCCGGCGCACATCGGGCAGGTCGTCGAGCGCCTGGCCCGCGACAGTGGTGCGACACCGTTCATGGTGGTACACGCCGCACTGTCGGTACTGCTGGCACGGCTGAGCGCGAGCACCGACATCGCGGTGGCCACCCCGATCGCCGGCCGGGGCCGCAGTGTCCTGGAACCGCTGGTGGGCATGTTCGTCAACACCCTCGTCCTGCGCGCCGAGGTCGATCCTTCGGCTTCGTTCACGACGCTGCTCGATCAGATACGCAGCGTTGATCTGGCCGGATTCACCCACGCGGACGTACCGTTCGAATCGGTCGTTGAGGCGGTCGATCCGGTGCGGTCGGAGGCGTTCTCGCCGCTGGCGCAGGTGATGTTCTCCTTCGATCCGGGGGCTTCGGCCACCGATGCGGAGATGTCGCTGACCGGGCTGTCGATCGCCACCCTGCCGCTGCCGCTGATTCCCGCGCAGCTCGACCTGTCCGTCGTCGTCTCCTCGGCGCCGGACGGGTCGGCCTGGGAGGGCGGCATCGTCTACGCGGTCGACCTGTTCGACGCGTCGACGATCGACGCGTTCGCCGGAACCTTCGTCCGGGTGCTCGAGGGGCTGACCGCGCAGCCGTCCACAGCCGTCGGCGACATCGACTGGCTGTCCGCAGACGATGCCAAGCAGGTGGCGCGGGAATCGGCGGGCGGCGCCGTGACGATCCCGGAAGGGTCGCTGCCCGGCGTGCTCGCTGCCCGGGCCGCGAGCAATCCGGATGCGGTTGCCCTGTGGTACGAGGGACGCGAGGTGTCCTACGCCGAGTTCTCGGCCCGGGTCAGTGTGCTTGCCCGCGAGCTGATCTCGGCAGGGATCGGCACCGATGCCGCCGTCGGGGTGAGCATCGACCGCAGCATTGAGATGGTCGTCGCGATCCACGCGGTGGTGGCCGCGGGCGGCCAGTACGTGCCCATCGCCACCGACGCCCCGGCCGACCGGGTGCAGTACATGATGGAGACCGCGGGTGTGGAACTCGTGCTGGTCGGTGCCGCGGGTACGCCGGAGGTGGGCGATGCCCGCACCGTCGTGGTCGATTGTTCGGGGCCGGCCGACCTGTCCGTCGCGCCGGTGACCGATGCCGACCGGCTCACGCCGCTGCGGCCCGACAACGCGATCTACACCCTGTTCACCTCCGGATCCACCGGCAAGCCGAAGGGTGTGACACTCTCGCACGCCGCGGTGCTCAACCGGTTGTGGTGGGGACTGGACGAACTACCCATCGACGAGTCGGATTCGGTGGTGCTCAAGACGCCGTACACCTTTGACGTGTCGGTGCCGGAGTTGTTCGCGCCGTTGATGATCGGCGCCCGCATGGTGGTGCTCAAAGGGGGCGGCCACATCGAGCCGCTCTACGTCGCCGAGATCGTCGAGCGGACCCGGGCGACGATGGTGCACTTCGTGCCGTCGATGCTCGCGGTCTTCGTCGACGTCGTCGGGGTCGAGCGCATCTCCCGGATGGACTCGGTGCGGATCATCTCGCTGACGGGTGAGGCGGTGCCGCCGGCGGTGGCCGCCGACCTGCGTTCGGCGTTGCCGGACATCCTGTTCTACAACTTGTACGGTCCCACCGAGGCCGCGGTCGAGATCACCTGCGAGAGCATCGAACGCGCCGACGCCACCGACTCGTCGGTGCCGATCGGTGTGCCGGTGTGGAACAGCACCTCGCACGTTCTCGACGGCAGGCTGCATCGTGTTCCCGACGGGGTGGTCGGCGAGTTGTACCTGGGCGGGGTGCAACTGGCCCGGGGTTACGCCGCGCGTCCGGATCTGACGGCCGAGCGGTTCGTCGCTGATCCGTTCGGGTCGGGTGAGCGCCTGTACCGGACCGGTGACCTCGTGCGGCGCCGCGCGGACGGGGTGCTGGAGTACCTCGGCCGCACCGACTTCCAGGTGAAGTTGCGGGGCCAGCGAGTCGAGCTGGGTGAGATCGAGGCGGTGATCGCGGCGGCACCGGGTGTGGTGAACGCGGCGGTGATCGTCGCCAAGGCGCCCGGCGGCGGTGACTACCTGGTCGGCTACGTCTCGCCTGCCGAAGCGGACGTTGCCGCCGTCGCGTCGTCGGCACGTGCGTCGCTGGCCGAGTACATGATTCCGTCGGCCTGGATGACACTCGATGAGTTGCCGCTCAACAGCGCGGGCAAGATCGACCGGCGCGCGTTGCCGGCACACGATCCGACGTTGCTGCAGGAGGCCTACGTCGCGCCGGAAGGGCACTACGAGAACATCGTCGCCGCGATCTTCGCCGATGTCCTCGGCCTCGAGCAGGTGTCGGCGGCGGCGTCGTTCTTCGACCTCGGCGGCAACTCGCTGTCGGCGGTGCGGGTCGTCGACAGGCTCCGCAAGGAGTTCACCATCGATGTGGGGCTCGCCTCGCTGTTCTCCGATCCGTCAGTCCGGGCCGTCGCGGCTCTGATCGAATCGGGGGTGCGGGCCAACAACGGGGTGCTGCTGGTCCTGCGGACCCAGGGGAGCCGACGGCCGCTGTTCTGCGTCCATCCGGCCGGTGGTGTGGCGTGGTTCTACGGCGGTTTCGTGCCGTATCTTGCTGACAGACCGATCTACGGCCTGCAGGACCCGCACGTCGTGGCCGACGAGCCGGCTGCGACCGACGTGGTGGAACTGGCCGAGCGTTATGTCCAGGAGATGAAGCAGATCCAGCCGGCGGGTCCGTACAATGTCCTCGGCTGGTCGCTCGGCGGCACGATCGCCCATGCGGTCGTCGCGTTGTTGCAGCGCGAGGGTGACACCGTCGCATACCTGGGTGTGATGGATGCGGTGCTGTTGCCCGTCGATGATGAATCTCAGAGCGCCGATGAATCCGGGAGCGCCGATGAATCCGCTGTCGGCACGGACGCTGTCGTCGGCGATGGGGCTGACGTGCCCGGGAGCGACATCGACGGCGTCACCGGGCAGGAGGAGGCTGCGGGGGTCACCGACACCGGGATCGCGGCCGATCTGCTCGGCGGCTGGCGCGAACTGTTCAATCTCGACGAGAGCACCCAGATCAGCTCTGAGGAGGATCTGATCGGGATGATCCGTGACCAGATCGCCTCGCTGGGACTGCTCACCGCCGACGAGGTCGACCGTGTCGTCGAGGGCTTCCAGACGGCACCCTCGCTGGTGGGCGGGTACCGTCCGCTGGATTACACCGGTGACGTGCAGCTGTTCGTGGCAACCCAGGACAAGAGTGACCCGAGGGCGCTGGCACAGGCGTGGCGTGCCTTTGTCACCGGGGAGATCCGCGAGGTCCTCGTCGACACCTACCATCTCGGGATGGCCGACCCGCAGTCGCTCGAGGTGATCGGGCCCGAGCTCAGCCGTGCACTCGATGCGGCCGACGCCGCGTTCCCTGCCGGTCCGTCCACGGACCGCTGACGCCTACAATATGACCCTGAGAGAAGGAGAAAATGGATGACCAACCCCTTTGACGACGAGAATGGCCGATTCTTCGTGCTGGTCAATCACGAGAATCAGCACTCGCTGTGGCCTACTTTCGCCGACATCCCGGCGGGGTGGACCAAGGTTTTCGGTGAGGACAGTCGCGAGGCGTGCCTGAAGTATGTCGAGGAGAACTGGACCGATCTGCGGCCCAAGAGCCTTATCGACGCCATGGAGGCCGATAAGGCCCAGGGCTGATCGCACTCTCCGCGGGGCGCCCCCGGCCGGCATCCGCCGGCGGGGGCGTTTGCCTTCTCGACCCTCGGTCGGCAGTCGCTGATCTCTGTCGACGCCGGGTCCAGGGTGCATATCGTTCCGCCCCCGAAATGGGGGGTCGAGATAACGATTCGACAACATGACGTGAGTCACTGGAGTCATACTGGCCACTCAACTTGCGTTGCGCCTCAGCTGTTGTTACGTCGTGATACCGATTTGTTACAGAATCCGCCGTATCTATTGATGAAGCAACGTTAGTCGGGCAAACTTGTAGTCGGCGGTATTCCCGTCGAACACGGGAGTTGAAGGGCAGGAGGTAGGCGCCATGCGCACCGATCCCGAGATCGTAGACGTCATCACCGACATCCGTCGGCGTGCTCAAAGCACGCCCAATCTGGTTGCTGTCCGGATGGCCGGACGGGCCATCACGTACCGGCAGCTCGATGAGGGTCTTGCGGGGTACGGCGAAGTGCTGGAGCGTTACGGCATGTCCGACGGCTCCTCGTTCGCCGCCGCACTCATGCACTGCGCGCCAGGTCTTGGACAGGACGCGGGTGAAGCCTGTGCCCGGCGAATCAATGATGCCGCACTGTGGCTCGGCCGCGGTTTGGAACCCCCCGCCCAGCGCGGTCTCCGCATCGTCAGCTGAGACAGGATCCGCACCACAGAGGTGATACGAAGCAAGGTGCACCCACCGCTATGGGTTGGGGGCACCTTGTTCCGTCTGAGTGGTCAGCGACTGCTGGTCACTGGAGGTCGCGCTCGATCTTCGGCCAGGTGGTGTGCAGGTCGTCTTCCCAGTATCCCCAGGAGTGCGTGCCCGTGGGGCGGTAGTTGACCGTCACAGGGATCTTGAGCTGGTGTAGGCGGTCGACCATCTGATGGGTGCACTGGTTGGTGACGGCTTCGATGAACCCGCCGGCGACGTACCGATCCGACCAGAAGAACGCGTCGTTGAGGTCGTGGATGTAGTCGATCTGATCGTGCTTGCCGGGGATGCCCGTTCCAGAGGTGATGTAGATCTTGGTGCCGCGCAGCTTGGCCGCGTTGATGTACGGGTCGTTCTCCCGCCAGCCCGGGCCGTTGAGCGGACCCCACATGTTGGTCACGTCGGCCTTGCCCCGCTGCTCGACGACGTACTTGATGTACTGCTGGCCGAGCGGGTCGCTGGTGCGGGCACATCCGCTGAAGGCGGCGATCGAACGATACAACTTGGGCGCCTTGAGCGCGAGATTGAACACGGACGTGCCGGCCATCGAGATGCCGGCGACGGCGTTGGCGCCCGTCGTGCTGAACTGCTTGGCGATCAGCGGGGGAAGCTCCTCGGTGATGAAGGTGGCCCACTTGTTGCGGCCCAGGCTGCGATCATCACGCTGCCAGTCGGTGTAGTACGAAT
This sequence comes from Gordonia sp. (in: high G+C Gram-positive bacteria), assembly GCF_020438995.1. Taxonomy (GTDB): domain Bacteria; phylum Actinomycetota; class Actinomycetes; order Mycobacteriales; family Mycobacteriaceae; genus Gordonia. The sequence goes on along the minus strand of NZ_JAGQTN010000239.1, from coordinate 39,844 downwards.
ACTGACCGCCGACGAAGGACACCACGTACACCTGCTTGTCGGTGAAGTACTCCTTGAACTTGGTCTGTCCCGCCCAGCCGGAGTTCATGATGCCGCCGTTGGCGCCCTGCAGCAGGTATAGGACCGGTGCGGCCTTCTTGCGGTCCTTGGGCACCAGGACCGAGACGTCGATCTTCTTGTCCATCGACTTCGAGTACACCGATAGGGTGACTTCCCGCGGGTTGACGTCGGTGACCTTGGTGATGCTGCTGGGCTTCTCGGGTGCCGCGACCGCCGCACCGCCCGAAGCCAGCGGCAGAATGGCCGCGGCAGCGGCTGCCACCGTGACGGTCAGCAGCCGTGTGCGCAGGCCCGGTGCGCGCGTCTTCCCAGAAATCATCAACCGTCTCCGTTCTTGTCGCGCAGTGGCACGACAACCCCCGGGGCACCGACTGTGTCCCGAATCCCCGCCTCACAGTAGCTGTGGCAGCGCTTACGTCGAGCGGCGGCATAGGAATAACCGCTCAGCGTCAAACTTGTACCATTATCGTCACCAAAAGGGCAGACGTTAGCCCCCAAACGGTTGATTCGGGCAGGACGACTGATCGGACAGGCCCGGGCGGGACCGGATCAGCCTCCGTACTGCTGACCGAACGAGGCGAGCATCTTGACGGCGTCGGAACTCAGTTTCCACTGGCCGTCGATCTTCGCGTAGTTCAGCTTGACGTCGACGGGCATCGGCGCGTGCGGGCTTTTGACGGCAATGGTGGCCTCGGCCTTGTCTCCGGTGACCGCCACACTCTTGACCGTGTAGATGTCGGGGGTGTAGCCGGCGGCGTTGGACGCCTTCGCGTATGCCTGGACCATCATCACGGTTCCGGGGATGGTGGTGTCGACGACTTTCTCGACATCCTCCTTGCTCGACTTGGCATCGACCGCGACGCGCAGGATCTGCTGTGCGCTCTCGCTGGTCAGCTCGGAGGCGGGGGTCTCGGCGCCGGACTCGTCCGCAGGTGCCGACCCGGATGCGGGAGCCGAGGCGTCGGCGGCCTGCGAGGTGCTCGCCGAGGTGCTGGTGTCGTCGGCATCGTCGGAGCAGGCGCCGATACCGAGCACCACCGCGCCGGCGATCGCCACGGCCGCGGCGGACTGTCGAATTCTCATCTGTCACTCCTCGTATTCGGGTTGGCCACCATCAATCTAGCCGCATCGAAAGTGGTCTCAGGGCAACCTACTAAGCCCGTCAGGCTCCCAGGTCGACACGCAGCTTGGGCCAGGTGGCCTTGAGGTCGCTCTCCCAGTAGTCCCATGAGTGGGTGCCGTTGGGACGCAGGCGCAGGTCGAGTGGCACCTTGAGGGCACGTAGCCGGGCCGCGACCTCGCGGGTGCACTTATTGACGGCCGCCTCGATCAGTCCGCCCTGCACAATCAGGTCGGCGAACACCAGCGGGCTGCCCTCGACCCGGGGATTGTCAAACCGGTCGTACGGCCCGGGCAGACCGGTACCGGCGGTCAGATACACCTTCGTCCCGGTGCCGCGCAGCTTGCCGGCGTTGAGATAGGGATCGTTCGCCTTCCAGCCCGGACCGTCGAGCGGGCCCCACATGTTGGTCACGTCGGCGTCGCCGCGGAGTCCGATGACGGTCTTGATGTACTCCTGCCCCAGTGGATCGCTGGTTCGGGCGCAGCCGCTGAAGCCGGCGACCGCCCGGTAGAGCCTCGGCGCCGCGATCGCCAGACCCAGCACCGAGGTACCCGCCATCGAGATGCCGGCGATGCCCCGGACCTTGCTCGTGTTGAAGGTCGACTCGATGAGCGGGGGGAGTTCCTTGGTCAGGAAGGTAGTCCATTTGTTGCGGCCGAGCTGGGGGTCGTCCTTCTGCCAGTCGGTGTAGTACGAGAACGCGCCGCCGATCGGGGTCACCACATAGACGTTCTCCTTGGCGAAGTACTGCTTGTACTTGGTCCTCTGGTCCCATTGCGCGCCGTCCTCGCCGCCGCCGGCGCCGTTGAGCAGGTACAGAGTCGGGCTGGGCCGGTTCCGGTTGCGCGGCACCAGGACGGTGACCGGGATGTTCTTGTCCATCGATGCGGAGTAGACGGTGAGTGTCACCTGCTGGTCGTCGACCTTGGTGTTGTAGACGATGTGGGAGGGGGCGGCCGCCGCAGCACCGGCCCCCGCGATCATCGCGAGCACGGTCGCGAAGACGGCCGACAGGGCCGTGACGACCGTGGTCAGCGAAGTACGACCCGGCTGGTGCGGGCGTGGCCGGGCGGTGTGGAAAGTCATCTCGCTCCATCCTGGTGTGAGCGGCCCAGGTGGTGATGCGTCGTGGCATGGCCGCACTGTTGCGCGATTCTAACGGTTCGCGCGGACACGACACATCGGCTGCATGTCTTTGTCACCGTGGTGGAGCGGGTTCACTCCTGTGTCGTGTCCACTTCCTCCGCATCGCCGAAGGTCATCTCCAGATGCCCGACGGAACTGGTCATCAGGGCATGTTTGCTCAGCTTGAGCCCGCGCAGTTCCTGGGCGATCTCGTGGTCACCGACGGTGAGCGAGGCGCCGCCGATCCGGGTGCGGGTGTTCGCTGTCGCGGTCATCCGCCACGGTGTCGACCGCAGCACACCGTCGAGTTGCGAGTAGGCATTGAGAACCGTCTCGCCGGTGGTATCGGGGACGGGCACGCCCTTGCGGACGGACAGGTCGACGATCAGCTGGCCGTCGGCGCTGACCCGGCCGTGTTTGGTGGGGGAGTCGTGGTCGACGTCGAAGTCGGCGAGGATCTTGGGAAAGCCCCAGATGCCGCGGCCCGCGGCCATGGTGAACTCGCCGTCGACGGGGAGCCGGTGGATGAGGGCGCGGGCATCGCCCTTGGCGAGCGAACGCAGCGCGGCCAGCCTGGATGAGGGCGGGTCGGCGGGATCCTCGACGAGGAAGCACACCCCGAACTCGTTGTAGGGTCCGAGATCACCGTCGATGTAGTCGACGAAAACGAGCATGCACATGGTGCGGCCGGGCCGGATCTGCAGCGGGCGCAAGCGCGCGGTGCCGTCGCCCGCCCGTGCGATCGCCGCCGATGCCGCGTCCGCGTCGGCGGTGAATCCCGCGACGAAGCAGGTGGCGTGACGGATGTGGACAGGCATGGTGACGGTCTGGTCGAGGACCTTGTGGGTAGTGGGGGTCGCCGGCGGCATCGGGTCAGCTCCTGAGTGATCGGGAAGAAAACTAGAACATGTTCTCTTTTGTTGATGATGCCATGCGCGGCAGTTTCCGAGTGGCCGATCGGACCGGCGCCCCAGGGCACTAAACTCCACACCCATGACGGGGCTATCGGGCGACCGAGTACTGCGGGTCGGGATGGTCGACGACCACCGATCGCCGATCTGGGGCATTGAACGGCTGCTGGAATCGGAACCGGACCTGGAACTCGTGTGCGCGGCGAGCACCGTCGACGAATTACTCGCGCACTCGCAACTGCAGAACGAAGGTCTGGATATCGTGATCCTGGATCTGCGGCTCGGTGACGCGTCCACTCCCAGGGAGAATGTGAACCGTCTGACCGACGCGGGGATCGGCACGGTGGTGTACACCTCCGGTGAACACCCGGCGCTGCTGCGTTCGGCGGCCAAGGCAGGCGTGCTCGGAGTGGTGCTCAAGTCGGCGTCGGAGGCCGAGATCATCGGCGCCATCCGCGCCGCCGCCCAGGGCAACGAGGTGCTGACCACCGAGTGGGCCGCCGCCATCGACGGCGATCCGGAACTGGCCGCGGTCGACCTCAGCCCACAGTTGCAGAAGGTTCTCGCCCTCTACGCCTCGGGGGAGACGTCGGTGACCGTCGGCCGCGAACTCGGCGTCACCGCCGACACGGTCAACGAGTACCTCAAACGGATCAGGCAGAAGTACGCCGACGCGGGCAGGCCCACCCGTACCAAGGTCGACCTGTTCAAACGTGCCGTCGAGGACGGCTGGCTGCCGGTACCCGAACGCGGATCCGACAGGCTCGCCGGACCCGCCGACGGCGACCGTTGACCGCAGGACACCCGCCGGCAGGGTGGCGGGAGCGGCAGACGATGCTGCGGGCGCGTGTCGCCGAGATCCTGATGCGCCCGCGCACCGATCGCAAGAGGATCGTCGCCTCACAGACCGCGCGTCTGCAGGTATTCGGCGGCTACCTGTTGCTCAGCGGTGTGCTGGTGAGTCTGGGGCTCGCCATCCCGGCGATGCCGACCGAGCACGCGGCGGCATGGTTCGACCCGGTGGCACTCGCGCTGCTCACCGTTCCGACCATCGGTGTGGCGATCGCGGCGTGGAATCGCAACATGCGCCTGCTGGGAATCGGCACGAACGGCTACGTGTGGGCGTACTTCGCGGACATCGGGCTGTGGTTTGCCGCTTGGGACGGTGTGCGGATTGAGGACACGCCGGTCAACTGGCTGACCACGCTGGCCGGCATGGCGGCGTTCGCGACCGTGATCACCCGATCGTTCGGGAAGGCGATGCTGGTGCTCATCGCCAGCATCGTGGGGTGCGTCTGGATGAACGCCGCGACGGCGGCGGAGGGGTTGAGCCGGGAGTTGATCGCGACCGGGATTTGGCCCTTGATCTTCGCCGGACTGCTGCTGTCTCTCGCGTACAAGACCCTGGAGACGGTCCGTGAATACGACGGCGCGCGGGCGCTGGCGATCGAGGAGGCCGTCATCGAGGCGGGACTGGTCGCGCGCAACCGTGAACGCGCCCGATTTGACGCCCTCGTCCACGATCGCGTCATCGCCACGCTCATCGCGGCCGAACCGGGTCCGCAAAGCGACACGACCATCACCCAGGCGCGGTCCGCGCTGAGCGAACTCGACAGGCTGGCCTCGGGCGGAACCGATGGGGCAACGCTCGGCGGGACCGAGGCCCTGGCCCGGATGCGCGATGCGGTGTCCGGTCTCAGCGACCGGGTGGAAGTGCGAGTCGAGGCCCAGCTCGGCGCGGATGCCTCTCGCGGTCCCGATCCGGAAGTTCCCGATCTTGAAGTTCCCGGTCTTGAAGATCCCGGCGCTGACGATTCCGGACCGGTGTCCTATCCGTCACCGGTGGTCCATGCGATCACCGAGGCCATGGGCGAAGCGGTACGCAACAGCCTGCGGCACGCCGGTCCGGAGGCGAACATCGCCGTGCTCATCGAGATGAGGTCCCGGTTTGTCCGCGTGACGGTGTCCGACGACGGCAAGGGTTTCGATGCGGACGCCGTTCCTCCTGAAAGGCTCGGTATCGCGGTCAGTATCGGTCGCAGGATGGCGCTGATCGACGGCGGCTGGGGCAGGCTGCGCAGCGTCATCGACCGGGGTACCACGGTGCAGGTCGGCTGGAGCGGCTCATGACGTCGATGCTGAGACAGCGCTACCTGCTCGATCCGGGCCGACACGGTCTGATCGACGCGATGGGCCTGCGGACGTACCGGTTCGCGCTGCAGGTCATGTTCTTCGTGGTCATGTGCGTGATCATCGCGGCGGTCGATCCGACGCCGGTGAATTGGTGGATCTACGTACCCGGCCTGATGCTGGCGACCATCGGTATCGAGGTTGCCGCGCGGGCACCGGGTGACCCGATCGAGACCCGGAGCGCGGCGCTCGCCGCGGGGCTGTCCATGACGACGTATCCGGCGATCCTCCTCGCCTATGACGGGCAGGCCTGTATCGGTGCGCTCACCCTGATCGGCGTCGGGTCACTGAGCGCCGTGTTGTTGTTCCTGCGCGGAGCTGTGGTGCTGACCTGTGTGGCGATGGGGGTGCACATCCTCGTGGGCTGGTCGGTGGCCACGGTCGCGGGTATCGACCCGGTGCCGCAGTTGGTCCAGCACTTCAATCTCGCGCCGGCCCTGGCGGTGGTCGGCCTGTGCGGGATCATCGCCCGGCCCGCGGTGTCGGCCGTGATGGACATGCGCACGCAGATCATGCAGGAGGCCGCCGCGGCGGCGGCGCAGGCCGCGGCATTGCGGGAACGCGACGCCCAACTGGGCAGGCTCGACGACGACACCCGCGACATGCTCGAACGGATCGCGGCGGGCGAGGAGTTCACCGCCGCCGACGTCCATCGCTGCCGGCTCATCCAGGCCCGGCTGCGGGACGGGATCCGGGCGCCGAGCCTGGACACCCCCGAACTGTCCGACACCGTCTGGGCGGCGCGCGATCGCGGGGTACGGGTGACCCTGCTCGACGACCGGTCCGGTGGGGGACAGGTCATGCGGGACGCGCTCGAACGGGTGCACGAGGCGGCGATCGAGGTCATCGCCGGGGCGGACAGCCCGGACGAGGTGACGGTACGGATCCTGCCGATGGGCCGCGAGCACCTTGCGACCGTCGTCTCCCGCTCGCCGGACGGTGGTGTTCGTCTCGAATTCGGTGTCGACGGCTCTCTGACCTGAGCGTTTGCCGGTTGCGGCCCCGATGACCCTATTTCTGGGTCTAGCGTCCAAGTTCGCCTGCCCGATAGCCTTTTGGCCACATGTGAGACCACCCTCCCCGGTGTCGTCTCTCATAAAGACTCAAAGCCGATCCGTAGGGGGTTAGGACATGGGATTTGATGGCAGGGCTTCGGCCCGCGCGGTGCGGCACAGCACCGCGGGAATGAACCGGGCGCCGCTGCGTCGGGACGTGTCGGGCGAGGCCCCGCTCGCGCGCCTGGCCGACTACCGCCCCGACTCGGTGTTCGGTCAGCTGACCAAACCCGACCTGTCCGCCCGTGAGGTCGAGGTGCTGCTCACCTGGCTCGCGTCGGAATCCAAGGAACAGGCCGCCGACACCCTGTTCATCTCGGCGTCCACGGTCAGTACCCACCTCGCCCGTATCCGGGCCAAGTACGCGGCGGCCGGCCGTACCGCCCCCACCAAGACCCACCTGTTCGCCCGGGCCCTCCAGGACGGTTACACCAGCCTGGATAGATGGTGAATTTGGTTTCTACCTGCGAGTCTTCTACACTTGACGGGTTGCCTACGGCGCTGCGTGCGTCGTGAATCGGTTCGCGAACCCCCTCCGGCTCCTCACCTCGGTGATTTCCGGTGGCAGGCGCGTGTCCGGTGGCGACAGACCGTGTGCGTCGGGTCGGAAATCCGGCGCACATAAAGTTCCAGGTCAAGGAGACTACGCACTGTGATTCAGCAGGAATCGCGTCTGCGCGTCGCCGACAACACCGGTGCCAAGGAAATCCTGTGCATCCGCGTGCTCGGCGGATCGTCGCGACGTTACGCAGGCATTGGTGACGTCATCGTCGCCACTGTCAAGGACGCCATCCCCGGTGGCAACGTGAAGAAGGGCGAGGTCGTCAAGGCCGTCATCGTCCGCACCGTCAAGGAGCGTCGCCGCCCGGACGGCAGCTACATCCGTTTCGACGAGAATGCCGCCGTCATCCTCAAGAACGAGAGCGACCCGCGCGGTACCCGCATCTTCGGCCCCGTCGGCCGCGAGCTGCGTGACAAGAAGTTCATGAAGATCGTGTCGCTGGCACCGGAGGTGATCTGACATGAAGGTGCACAAGGGTGACACCGTGATCGTCATCTCGGGCAAGGACAAGGGCGCCAAGGGCAAGGTCATCCAGGCCTTCCCGAAGCAGCAGCGTGTCCTGGTCGAGGGCGTCAACCGAATCAAGAAGCACACCGCCGCGTCGGCCAACGAGCGCGGTGCCTCCTCCGGCGGCATCGTGACTCAGGAAGCCCCCATCCACGTGTCCAACGTGATGGTTGTGGACTCCGACGGCAACCCCACCCGCGTCGGGTACCGCATCGATGAGGAGTCCGGCAAGAAGGTCCGGATCTCGCGCAAGAGCGGGAAGGACATCTGAGCATGACCACCACCGAAAAAGTCACTCCCCGCCTGAAGACCCGCTACCGCGAGGAAATCAAGGCCGAGCTGAACAAAGAATTCGACTACGCCAACGTGATGCAGATCCCGGGCGTGGTCAAGGTCGTCGTCAACATGGGTGTGGGCGATGCCGCCCGCGACGCCAAGCTGATCAACGGCGCCGTCGCCGACCTGGAGCTGATCACCGGTCAGCGTCCGGAGATCCGTCGCGCCCGCAAGTCGATCGCGCAGTTCAAGCTGCGTGAGGGCATGCCGATCGGCGCCCGCGTCACCCTGCGTGGCGACCGGATGTGGGAGTTCCTCGACCGTCTCGTGTCGATCGCGCTGCCCCGTATCCGCGACTTCCGCGGCCTGTCGGACCGTCAGTTCGACGGCAACGGCAACTACACGTTCGGCCTGAACGAGCAGTCGATGTTCCATGAGATCAACATCGACAAGATCGATCGTCCGCGCGGTATGGACATCACCGTCGTCACCACCGCCACCAACGACGACGAAGGCCGTGCGCTGCTGCGTCACCTCGGCTTCCCGTTCAAAGACAACAACGCCAAGGAGGCCTGACATGGCAAAGAAGGCTCTGGTCAACAAGGCCGCCAAGAAGCCGAAGTTCGCCGTGCGCGGCTACACCCGGTGCAACAAGTGCGGCCGTCCGCACTCGGTGTACCGCAAGTTCGGCCTGTGCCGCGTGTGCCTGCGCGACATGGCTCACGCCGGCGAGCTGCCGGGCGTGCAGAAGTCCAGCTGGTGACGCCTCCGGCTCACTGAGCCGGTAATGACATCGGACGACCCCACCTTCTTGCAGAAGGTGGGGTCGCGTCGTCAGCAACCTTGTCGCACTCAGGTGCGGTCTTGTTTGCGGATGACGAAGGCGGTGATCAGAGCTGCGGCTACGGCGAACACGCTGAGCAGTGCCAGGCCGAGGGTGTAGCTGTGGGCGTCGGCGTCGTAGGTAGCGCCCATGGCCATCGGTGGGAAGAAGCCGCCGAGTCCGCCCGCGGCACCGACGATCCCGGTGACCGCGCCGACTCGTTCGGCGGGGGCGACCTGGGCAACCCAGGTGAACACCGACCCCGAGCCGAGGCCCATGAACAGCGCCATGAGCACGAAGTTGATGCCCGCCGGGATCTCCAGGGGCGGTTCGGTGAGCATCCAGATGGCCAGGATCGCGGCACCGGCGCACGAGATGAACGTGATCAGGCGGGGCCCGAACTTGTCGGCGAGCACACCACCGCACGGGCGGGCGATCACCGCGGCGATCGCGAATCCGGCGGTGCGGGTGCCGGCGCCCTGGGCGTCGACGGCGTATACGTCGTTGAGGTAGGTGGGCAGATAGGTGGAGAAGGCGACGAATCCGCCGAAGGCCGCCGCGTAGAGAAAGCCCATCTCCCAGGTGATGGGCAGCTTGGCGGCGCCCATCAACTTGGGGACCACCGGATCGTGGTTGGGTGACCACCGGGGTGAGTCGTGCATGAAGACCCGGCAGATCACGGCAACCACCACGAGCGCCACGGCGATGATCACATGCGTGGCGAAATAGCCGAACCAATTCACGAATCGGGGGGTGAAGAATGCCGACAGTGCGGTACCGCCCATCCCGGCACCGAAAACGCCTGTGGCGAAACCACGGCGGGAGGGGTCGTACCAGGCGTTCACGAATGGAATGCCGACGGCGAAGGTGGTGCCGCCGACACCGAGGAAGAATCCGATCACCAGAAGCAGTGCGTAGCTTTCCAGTTCCCCGGCGACGGCGATGAGCAGCACGAACGGTACCGTCAGGAGCAGTAGCGCCGGGAACATGGTCCGCCCGCCGTAGCGGTCGGTGAGTGCTCCGGTGATGATACGGCCAAGCGATCCGACGAGCACCGGAATAGCGACCAGCACGGACTTCTGGCCCGCCGACAGGTTCAGGTCGGTGGCATATCTGATGGCCAAGGGGCCCACCAGGTTCCACGCCCAGAAGCTGATGCCGAACGCCAGCGTCGCCAGTGCGAGGTTGGTGGCCTGGTCGCGGGAGGTGATGGCCGGTGCCGCTGTCTCGGTGGTCATTGGTCGCGATCCTTCACTCCGATGGGCGCCCAACCACGCCGCGCCGGCCGTGCGCCCGGTGCCGGAATCCGGTCACGGCTGCGGTAGACGATGTAGGGCCGGAACAGGTAATGCAGTGGGGCGGTGAAGATGTGGACGAGACGGGTGAACGGGACGAGGCAGAACAACGTCATCCCGATCAGCACATGCACGTGGAAACGCAGCGGTGCCCCGGACATCGCGTCGATGTCGGGGTTGAGGTAGAAGATCGACCGGAACCAGGGCGAGACGGTCTCGCGGTAGTTGACGCCTTCGCCGTGCGGGTCGACGGTGCCGACGAGGGTGATGAAAGTTCCTGCCAGCAGCGCGGATACGAGTGCGGCGTACATGAGTTTGTCGTTGCGGGTGGTGGCCATGAACACCGGTCCGGTACGCCGGCGCCGGTAGATGAGCAGACCGCAGCCGACAAGTGTTGCGGCGGCGGCGATCAGGCCGGATATGGCGGCCGTCCAGTGGTAGAGGCTCTCTGTGATGCCGAAGAACTCGGTCCACGACTCGGGGATCACCAGTCCGATGGCGTGACCGGCGATCACCACGAGTACACCGTAGTGGAACAGCGGTGACGCGATGCGCAGCAGCCGCGACTCGTACAGCTCCGATGACCTTGTGGTCCAGCCGAATTTGTCGAACCGGTAGCGCCACATGGTGCCGCCGATGACGAGAAACAATGTGATGTAGGGGATCACGCCCCACAGCAAGATGTTCATCTGCTACCTCCGGTTCGCCTGCCCCGTGGGCTGCAACGGCAGCAGCCGCGGACCGTAGGGTTCGAGTCCGACGAACTCGACCGGTGTCTGTTGCGGGGCAATCGGATTCGTGTCGCTCTCCGGCAAGGTGAGGACGATTGCGGCCAGCGCGTCGGCGTAGACGCTGCGACGCTCGCGCAGCGCCCGTTCGATCTTCTCGAGCGCACCTCGAAATCGGCCGAGAAGCTCACGTCCTCCGTCGTGGTCGACCCGCGCGCAGAACTCCAGCACGATGGGCAGATGGTCGGGTAATTCGCCGTGCAGGTCGGTGAGGTAGCCGCTGTCGCGGTAGAGCTGTTTGACGGCGGCCAGGGCCTCCCCGCGGCGCCGGGTGTCGCCGTCGGTCCAATACGTCAGGTACAGGGTGTGCGCGCGGGACAGGTCGAACACGTCGACGTAGTCGTGGCGCAGTTCGTCGGGCGCACCCGAGCGCAAGGCGTCGACCACTGAGCGCAGCAGGACGATCGGCCGGCTGCCGGGTTGCTCAGCGAGGGCGTCGGTCAACAGTGGAAGGAGTTCGAGCAGTTGGTCGTCGGGGTAGCTCAGGCACCACGAGGCGACCTGGTAGACGATCGGCCACTGTGCCGAGCCGGCCTGTTCCGGTGATTCCTTGCGTTGCAGGAGGGGGATTTTCATGACCGCGGCACCCGTTCCGGGAACAGCCCGGCGGGGGCGCCGTTGCCGTCCCAGTTGAGCAGATTGGTGCGCCCGGCCATGGCGGATCGCCCGGCGGCCGAGTCGCTGGTCTGCCGCTGTTTGAGCGCGTGAAAGGTCTCCACCGATACCGGTGCCGGCCGCCCGCTGGCTTCGCCGAAGATTCCCGAGTCGAACATTCCGGGGCCGCCGTCGAAATCCAGCGAGCAGGCCGATTCGTCGAGACCGACGGCCTGTTCGCTGTGGGCTGTCGGAATCACATAGCGGTCATGGTATTTGGCGATCGCCAGGAGGCGGTACATCTCGTACACCCGTTCCTCGGTCATCCCGACCGATGCGGGGATCTCGGGCCGGGTCTCGCGGCCGAGGGTCACATCGCGCATGTACGAGCGCATCGCGGCAAGCTTGCGCAGCACCCCGTCGACGACGGCGGCGTCGCCCGCGGTGAACAGTTCGGCCAGGTATTCCACCGGGATCCGCAACGCCTCGATGGCGCCGAAGAGGTTGGTGTGTGACTCGGCGTCGTGGCCTTGTCCGGCGAGCAGGTCGACGATCGGGGACAGCGGCGGGATGTACCAGACCATCGGCATAGTGCGGTATTCCGGATGCAGCGGCAACGCCACCTTGTACTTCTTGGCCAGTGCGTACACCGGGGATCTGCGCGCCGCCTCCAGCCAGTCGTCGCTGATTCCGGCGGCTCGGGCGGCGGTGATGACCTCCGGGTCGGCCGGATCGAGCAGCAGATCCAGTTGCGCCTGGTACAGATCCTTTTCGTCCGGTGTCGACGCGGCGGCTGTCACCTTGTCTGCGTCGTAGAGGAACACCCCGAGATACCGCAGCCTGCCGACGCACGTTTCGGAGCACACCGTCGGCAGGCCCGCCTCCACCCGCGGATAGCAGAGTGTGCATTTCTCGGCTTTCCCGGATTTGTGGTTGAAGTAGATCTTCTTGTACGGGCAGCCGGTGATGCACTGCCGCCAACCGCGGCACTGGTCCTGGTCGACCAGCACGATGCCGTCCTCGCTGCGCTTGTAGATGGCGCCCGACGGACACGACGCCATGCACGACGGATTCAGGCAGTGCTCGCAGATGCGGGGCAGATAGAACATGAAGGTCTGTTCAAAGCTGAACTTGATCGCCTCCTCGGACTCTGCGCGCAGCTTGGCGACGATCGGGTCGAGATGTCCGAGTTCGGTTGTGCCGCCGAGGTTGTCGTCCCAGTTGGCCGACCACTTGACTTTCATGTCCTCGCCGGTGAGGAGCGATTTGGGCCGGGCGACGGGAAAGTCGTCGCCGAGCGGTGCCTCGACAAGGGTTTGATAGTCGTAGGTCCACGGCTCGTAATAGTCGGCGATGGTGGGCTGTACCGGACTGGCGAACAGGGTCAGCAGCTTCTGCAGCCGCCCACCGGTGCGCAGCCGCAATTTGCCCCGCCGGTTGAGTGTCCACCCGCCGCGCCACTTCTCCTGATCCTCGTGGCGACGTGGGTAGCCCTGTCCGGGGCGGGTTTCCACATTGTTGAACCACACGTATTCGGTGCCCGCGCGGTTGGTCCAGGCCTGCTTACAGGTGACCGAGCAGGTGTGGCAGCCGATGCATTTGTCGAGATTCATCACCATCCCGACCTGAGCCATGACGCGCATCAGTAGGTCACCTCCTGGTTGCGTTTGCGGATCGTCGAGACCATGTCGCGCTGATTGCCGGTGGGGCCGAGATAGTTGAACGCGTACGAGAGTTGGGCGTACCCGCCGATGAGGTGGGTGGGTTTGACCAGCAGCCGGGTCACCGAATTGTGGATTCCGCCGCGCCGTCCGGTGGCCTCCGATTTGGGCACGTCGATGGTGCGCTCCTGTGCGTGGTGCACGTACACAACACCTTTCGGCATCCGGTGACTGACGACGGCCCGCCCCACCAGCACACCGTTGGCGTTGGTGCATTCGATCCAGTCGTTGTCGGAGACGTCGATGGCGGCGGCGTCCTCGGGACTCATCCACGCGGTCGGACCACCACGGGAGAGCGACAGCATGAACAGGTTGTCCTGATACTCCGAATGAATCGACCATTTGGAATGGGGTGTCAGGTAGCGCACCGTGATCTGTTGCGCTCCATCGGGTCTCAATGTCGGCTCGGCGAACAGTTTGTGCATGTCCAGCGGTGGGCGGTAGGTGGGCAGCGATTCGCCGGTGTCGATCATCCAGTCGTGATCGAGGTAGAAGTGCATGCGGCCGGTGAGGGTGTGAAAAGGTTTGAGCCGCTCGATGTTCACCGTGAACGGGGCGTACCGACGACCACCGGTTTCCGAGCCGGACCATTCGGGTGAGGTGATCACGGGGACCGGGGCGCGCTGGGTGTCGGCGAAGGTGATCCGCTTCTCCTGCGAACCGCGGGCGAGGTCGTCGAGCAGGAATCCGACGCGCCGCTGCAGCGTGCGGAATCCCTGGACCGCGAGTTCGCCGTTGGTGGTTCCCGACAGCGTCAGGATCGCCTCGGCGAGTTTGGAGTCAGTGTCGATGGCGGGGCGGCCGTCGGCGGCACCGCCGAGCATCACCCCGTTCTCCTGCGCCAGCTTCCCGGTCTGCTCGGTGAGGTCGAAGGTGACGTTCTTGACGGTGAACCCCAGCTTGTCGGCGAGCGGCCCGACCGCGGCCAGCTTGTCGGCGATCGCAGTGTAATCACGTTCGGCAACAACAAAGTTGGGTGCGTTACTGCCCGGCCGGATCGGGTGTTTCCCGTCCTGCCAGTCCATGACGCGACCGTGTGGCTGCGCCATCTCGCCCGGGGTGTCGTGCTGCACCGGCACACTCACCAGATCCTTGCGCACACCCAGATGGGTACGGGCGAGTTCCGACAGCCGACCGGCCAGCAGGTGGAACAGGTCGAAGTCGGTTTTCGCCTCCCACGGGGGATTGATCGCCGGGGAGAAGGCATGCACGTAGGGGTGCATGTCCGTCGACGACAGATCGTGCTTCTCGTACCAGGTGGCCGCGGGCAGCACGACGTCCGAGAGCAGAGTGGTCGAGGTCATCCGGAAATCCGCCGACAGCAGCAGATCGAGCTTGCCCTCGGGCGGGTCATCGTGCCACGCCACATCTTTCGGGCGCGGAGCATTGGGGTTCTCCGAGCCCAGCACGTTGTGATGAGTACCGAGCAAGGTTCGCAGGAAGTACTCGTTTCCCTTGGCGGAGGATCCGAGCAGATTGGACCGCCACAACACGAGGGTGCGCGGCCAGTTTTCCGGGGCGTCGACGTCGCTGATCGCCGGGGTCAGCGACCCGTCCCGCAACTTTGCGGCGATGTAGGCGCCCGGATTCTCGGCGTCTCCGGCGTCGACCGCAGCGGTCGCCTCGTCGGCGACGTCGAGGGGGTTGCGGCTGAACTGCGGATAGAACGGCATCCAGCCCAGCCGCGCCGACTGGGCGATGGCGTCGGCGGTGTGCCTGTCACCCAGCGTGCCGGTCGACAGCGGGGAGGCCAGCGAGGCCGTGGAGTAGCCGTCGTTGCGCCACTGCCCTGTGTGCATGTACCAGTACGACGTACCGGTCATGGTGCGCGGCGGCCGCGACCAGTCCAGGGCGTTGGCCAGCGAGATCCACCCGGTGATCGGCCGGCACTTCTCCTGCCCCACATAATGGGCCCAGCCTCCACCGTTGCGGCCCATGCACCCGGTGAGGATCAGCAGTGTGAGGATGGCGCGGTAGGTGGCATCGCCGTGGAACCACTGACAGATACCGGCACCCATGATGATCATCGAACGACCGTCGGAGTCGACGGCGTTGGTGGCGAACTCGCGGGCCACCCGGATCGCGGCCTCGGCGGGAACGCCGGTGATCTCGGCCTGCCAGGCCGGCGTGTAGGGGGCGCTCGCGTCGTCGTAGCCGGTGGGCCAGTGCCCGGGCAGGCCGTCGCGGCCGACGCCGTACTGCGCCAGCATCAGGTCGAACACGGTGGTCACCAGATGGCCGTTGACGCGGGTCGCCGGAACTCCTCGTGAGACGATGACGCCGCTGCCGTCGGGGGTGTCGAAGGCGGGGAAGGACACCGGGACCGGTTCGGCCCCGGCACGTCCGTAGATCGAGAGCGCCGGTGTCACACCTTCGAGGTCGAGGTTCCATCTACCGTTGCCGTCGGCCGAGTAGCGGTAGCCCATCGAGCCGTTGGGCACCACCGGTTTTCCGGTGTTGTCGTCGAGAATCACTGTGCGCCAGGCGGCGTCGTCACCCTCCTCGCCCCCGTTCTCCTTGCCGAGATCATCGGCGGTGACGAACTTGCCTGGTACATAACCTGTTTCGTGTTCGTCGAGGTGAATGAGGAAGGGTAGGTCGGTGTAGGTGCGCACATACTTGTCGAAGAATTCGGTGCGGGCGTCGACGAAGAACTCCTTGAGGATCACATGCCCCATCGCCATCGCGAGGGCGGCATCGGTACCGGCCTGCGCGGGCAGCCACTCGTCGGCGAACTTCGTGTTGTCGGCGTAGTCGGGGCTGACGGTCACCACCTTGGTACCCCGGTAGCGGACCTCCGCCATCCAGTGCGCGTCCGGAGTGCGGGTGACCGGGACGTTGGAGCCCCACATCATCAGATACGTGGCATCCCACCAGTCGCCGGACTCGGGGACGTCGGTCTGATCGCCGAACACCTGCGGACTGGCGACCGGCAGATCGGCGTACCAGTCGTAGAACGAGGTCATCACCCCGCCAATGAGCTGGATGAAACGTGTTCCCACACAATGCGACACCATCGACATCGCGGGGATCGGGGAGAATCCGGAACAGCGGTCGGGGCCGTACGTCTTGATGGTGTGCACGTGCGCGGCGGCGGCGATGTCGATCGCTTCCTCCCAACTCACCCGCACCAGCCCGCCCTTGCCGCGCGCCTGCTGATACGACCGCCGGCGCAACGGATCGGCGACGATGTCGGCCCACGCCAGTACCGAATCACCCAGGCGTGCCCTGGCTTCCCGGAACATCTCCACCAGCACCCCACGTGCGTACGGATAGCGCACCCGGGTGGGTGAGTAGGTGTACCAGGAGAACGCGGCCCCGCGCGGACAGCCACGAGGCTCGTATTCGGGGCGGTCCGGCCCTACCGACGGATAGTCGGTTTCCTGCGTCTCCCAGGTGATGATGCCGTCCTTGACGTACACCTTCCACGAACACGAACCCGTGCAATTGACCCCGTGCGTGGACCGGACAATCTTGTCGTGACTCCACCGGTCCCGATAGAACACGTCACCGGCGCGTCCACCCCGCTTGAACACGACCCGACCGTCGTCGGATTCGTCCCAGCGCGTGAAGAACCTGCCGAGGTCGAGGAGGGCGGTCGCGGCCTTCCCCTGAACATCAGTTGAGCGGGCCATGGGCTCACCATACGAGCGACTGCTGTCGTTGATCGCGGATAGATCACGGGCACCGATGGGTGTGGGGTTGCGGGGTCCGAAAGGTAACCGCTCACCCGGACAACGACATTCGGCATTGGGACCAAAGCCTCACTGCTTTAGGCGCTTTACACCCTACATATCCAACCGAATCCGGACGTGAACGCGGTATCCGCGCCGTGGAACCGGACATTTCACATGCAATTTGTTGCGTTTGTGAGGTCAATTTCGGTACCGGCTCGATTCGGTGGTCATTCCCTGCGGGCGCGTGGCGTCATGGTCAAACCTTGCTGCTGGTTTCGGAATCCGGAGCCGCCAGCAAGGTTTTCACGGTGTCGGCAACGACTCGTGGCCAGACGGGGTCGTGGAAGTAGTCGCTGTGGCCGCGGGTCGTTTCCGTCGGGTCGCCTAGGTCGGGGTCGGTGATCCAGTACTCGCTGCCCACTTTGTGCGCACCCGGGTTCCGGCTGCTGCGCTTGAGTCGCGTGAACTCCTCGGGAGCGTTACCGGTGTCCTGGCGGAGATGATTGGCGGTCATAGACCGCACGACACCGTCCTCGACGACGGCGGTCTGGTTCCAGGTGAGGACGGGGCCGCCGATGGGATCTGTGGCCCGGATGATGTTGCGCCAGCCGCCACCCAACTGCTCGGCGACCGCCTTGTGCGATTCGTACGACAGCATGGCCGGGAAGCCGCGGGTGTACGCCCACTGGAGCGGCGAACCGTAGGTGATCAGCCCGATGCGTTTGAGTAACTCCGGTTCGGTACGGATCAGTTGCAGCACAACCGCGTACATGATCACCGAACCCTGACTATGGCCGCAGAGGATGATACGGGCATTGTCATGGGCGAGGTACGCACGGACGCGGCAGATGATATCGTTGACCGCGCGTGGCGCGTACTCGCCGGGTACCACCGGGTGCGCCTCACGCGGCCAGAACGACACCAGATCCCAGAGAATACCGAGACGACGGCCGTGGACCTTCGGCTTCTTGCTCGCGGTGTACACGGCACCGAAGAGGAACGTCGCGAATGCGATGAGGAGAAGAACACCGACGGCCTTGAGTGTGCTGACCGCCTGATGTGGCAGATCATCGTGCAGCAGTAGCGAATCCGACAATGAGATCGGAAGCGCGATCACGCCGAAGACGACCAGCCCGACGATGATGAGGTAGCCGTGGGACTTCGCGTTACCGACTACCCATGCACGGATCCTGGGCTTCGGACGCACAAGACTGTCGAGTTCCGCGCCGTACTGGATGCGCTGGGCGATCATCCGCAGATTCTTCCGCAGCAGTGCCGACGGTCGACACACGAAGACCACCAACATGGCCGAGAGGGTGACGAACACCAGGACGGCCACGATGCCCCAGAACACTCCGAACGTCTCGTATGCCGAGGGGAGTTTCAGGACCAGGAGCCGCTTTCCGTCGGAGTCCTTCTCGGAGGCCTCGGCCAGCGTGTTCGTGGTGATGATCGCCAGGCCCGTGCCCAGACCGGAGCCGAGCATCGAGGTGAACCCGAGAACGGCGACAGATGCGGTCCCGTACAGCCACGGCCGGAAGGCGGGCGGGACGCCGGACGACCGGCTTGAATACTTCCGCCGAATCCGGAAGGGCAGCAATGACAGCAGCAGCGCCACCGCGCACCCGGTCAGCGACAACAGCACGAAGGTCAGTGTCCAGTCGCCACCACCACCGATCAGGGTGGACGACGTGGCGTTGCCGAGGCGGTCGGGCATCGCGGACCCGATGAAGACGAGCCAGATCGTGATGCCGACGACGAGCGTCACCCATCCTCGACGGTGCCCGCCGAATACCCACATGTAGACCGTGAACACCGGACCGGCCCCTGGGCCGAGGAACAGCGCGCCGATCACCGAGATCATCGCCATCGCAAACCCGGTCCACCACCACCAGTTGTCCTGGATGCCGTCATCGGCGGACAGCAACAGGATCGGCGCCGCGAACGCCGCCAGTGCGTGCAGCGAGCGGAGTGCGGGGACCCGTGGGTCGTCGCCGTCGACGAATGAGTTCTCTCCCAACCCGGGCTTCGGCGAAATGGTTGTGACTGCTGCCGCTTGTTCTCGGGCGTCTGTCGGTGTGCCGGCAGCACCCGGTTCGCGTGCTTCGGCGGCCTCGGGCCGGTGCCCGGGCACGACGGTCAGCAGTGTCGCAAGGCTGACCAGCACGCCGACGAGTATCCCGATGATCAAGGCGAGCGTCAGCGGATGACCGGCGAAGTGGTTGATGGTGCTGCGTACCCACGACAGTCGTGCCGGCACGTTCAAGCACACATCAGTATTACGCGAAATACATTGAGCTGCCATCAGATCGGCCAGTATGACGACGGCCTGCATCACGAACAGCCCGGTCAGCAGAACGCCGAACATCCGGATGATCCCCGCAGGTGCTCCGCTGCGGGTACCGGCGTCCTTGTTCTTCAATCGACGGACGAGCTGCACGGTCTTTAGGAGCCGGAAGCGACGTAGGTGCCGTACGAACCGTAGCTGCCGTTCAGACATTCCGGCTTTCTGGCGCGACGCCTGGTCGTTATCGCTACGGACAAAGCCGAGCAGCTTTGGGCGCCACGCCGACATGTCAGCATCCTGGCGGACCGGGGGCACCATCCAGGCGGCGAGATTGGTGAGCGCGAACGGAAACAGGAACGCCCACATGGCCTTCTTGACGCTTCCGGCAGTGAGATTGCCCCACCGGTACCCCTCGATGATCACGGCCGGTGCATCGCCGGTGGGGTCGCCGTCGCCGGCCTGCCATTCGGTGAGGCCCGCTCGCTGATATCGCTCCGCATCGGAATGCCGCTTCCGGTGCCAGAAGTTGGCGAGCTTGTCACCGACAAACGGCACCACCTTGGCATCGGCGTCGAGAATCCCCTCGGGCGGGGTTCCGCTGACACCATGCGTTCTCAGCTCGACGAAGAAGATGCCTTTGCGCGGGAGGTCTTTGGTGTCGGGTCCGGCGCCGATTCTGTCCGAATTGTTCATGGGACACCCTCCAGACTCTGCGAAACCGTTGTGGTCAGCGGAGATTCAGGATCGTTATAGCACCACCAACCGGGTAGCGCCGTTTCCGGTCACGATCTGCGACACCGTACCGTCCGGGGCGAATTGTACTGTGCCGGCAGGGCTGCCGTTAGTGATCGCGACGGTCGTCGTGGTGCCATCGGTTGAGATCGTCGTGACGTAGGTAGTGCCGGAATTGGGGTCGGACGTGGTCTGATACACAGTGCCGTCCGGTCCGAACCGCACCGTGCCGGCGGCCAATCCGACGATGGTGGTGGTTGTCGCGATTCCGGTGGCATTGACGGTGGTCACGTAGGTGATGGGGTTGTCGGGGTCCCCGGTATCTGTGGTCTTGTACACCGACCCGTCGGGCCCGGCTTGGAGTAGTGCGCCTTCGGCAGCTATCCCGACGAGCTGGATATCCGTCACGGTTCCGGCGGACGAGATGACGGTGATGTAGTCGGTGATGCGATAGATACCGGGATCGGCCGGATCGGGGACGTACTCGCGGGTGGCGATGTAGGTGGTCCCGTCGGGGCCGAAGATCACGCCTTCGTCGGCTGTTGCGGGCAACAGAGTCGAGGTGACGACTCCGTCGGGCGTGAAAGAGTTGGAGTAGGAGAACGAAGCCCCGTAGTAGGCGGGGTCGGGATCAAGATCCCAGGTGAGTTGGTGGACGGTCCCGTCGGGACGGAACGACAGCGAACTGGAAGGATAGCCGGGGAACGCGGAGGTGGTGGTGACGGTGCCCGAAGGCGTGACGGCATTGAGGTAGTACGTGTTCTGGAAGTTGATGGGGTCGGGCACGAGAGTGCCCTGGTAGAAGGTGCCGTCGGGGCCGAGTGCCGGTCGGCCGGTAGGCGAGCCGGAAAGCGTGGCCAAAGCGGTGGGGGTTCCGCCCGGGACGACGGTCGTGATGTGAGTGCTGTCGTCGGCGACGGTGTGGGTCACCAGGTAGATGGTGCCGTCTGAAATAACTTGCGCGGCATAGGGAGCGGCTCCGGCTGCCACGGCGACGGTGGAGACGGTTCCTTCCGGCGTCACACCGAGGAGATGCGTCGTATCGGTATCGGTGGCCGTGTCGTGTAGCGAGAAGGTCAGATACGCTGTGCCGTCAGCGCCGAACTGAATCGTCTCCACAGGAGAGTCGGGCAGATCTACGGTGGTTGTGGTTCCGGCGGGCGTGAGGGTTGTGAGGTAGTAGACGTACTGCGACGCATTGGGATCGGGGTTTACTGCCCACTGATAGCTGATCTGGTAGGCGGTGCCGTCGGGCCCGATCTGAAGATCACTGGGCAGAAAGGCATTTTCTCCGGGAATCTGCGCGGTGGTCACGACCCCGTCAGTGGTCACGGTGACGAGGTAGTAGGTCGTATTGCCGGTATGGGGATCCCAGTTGCCCAAGGTCTGGTAGGCGCTACCGTTTGGGCCGATCTGGAGATCGGATGTCGGGGGGACGGGTACGACTGCCGTGGTCGCGGTGCCGTCTGCCCTGATGATCGTCAGGTGATAGATCGTGCTCCCGGTGTCAGGGTCGTTGGCCCAGGTGGACTGGTAGGCGGTTCCGTCCGGGCCGAGGACCAGACTGTACGGATTGCCCGGCAATTGTTCGATGCTGCTCGTCGACGCGGAAGCGTTGATCATCGTCAGGTAGTAGGTGAAGACATCCGCGTCGGCGTCATAACTTTCCGAATTCAGATATGCGATGCCGGTGGGGCCCAGCAGTAGGTCGTTGATCGGGTCACCGATCACCGGTGTGGCGACCACCGTCCCGGTGGGGGTGATGGTGGCGAGGTGGTAGCTGTAGAGGCCGGTATCCGGATCGTAGGTTGAGGTGTGCAGATAGGCGGTGCCGTCGGTGCCGTACAGGGCGGTGTTGACCAAGTCGCCGGGAGCGGTGATCGCGGTGATCGCGGTTGTGATCGATTCGCTGGTGATGCCGCCGTGACCGTCGTCCACGATGATGATGATCGTTTCGGAGGTGTCGTCGGCGGTTGCGTTGATATGTGAGGCGGCCAGGCGCTGGGTGCCGGACGGGGTGAACGTGTATGTTCCGGCAGCTGGGTCGATGACGAGTGTGCCGCCGCCGAGGGTGGTGAAAGTATTTGCGCCGGTGGCTGTTCCGCCGTCGATTGTGAATATCGTGGTGTCGCCGTCACCGTCGGTGACGATGATGGTTCCGGTGACTGTGCCGGTATGGTCGGCCGGATTCGACGGGGTGGAGACGGTCACGAATGGGGCTTGGTTTTGGGCGAGTACGGGGACGTCGACGGTGAAGGTGCGGGTGGCGCCGTTGCCGTCGTCGGCGATGATGATGACGCCGTGGCTTTGTGGGGCGCCGGGGATGGCTGCGGCGTGCCGTATTTCGGTGGTCGGTGTCCAGTAGAAGGTGCCTGGGGTGTTGGTGTCGAAGACGGTGTTGCTGTCGGGGGAGGTGAAGGTGATTGTGCTGCCTTCGGGGTCGGTGACATAGCTTGTCAGGCCGGTCACTGTCACCGTGCCTGTCATGGTGTTGATCTCATCGATTGTCGGTTCCTGGCCGACATTGAGTACCGGTGCCTGGTTGGGGGCGGCTGTCGTCATCCGGATGAGGGTGAGCTGGTCGGTGGTGCCGTTGGTGGTGGTGACGGTGAAGAGGTCGTCGGTGTAGTCGAACTGTGCGAATGATGAGTTGGGGATGGTTACCGTGGTGATGTTTCCGTTGACATCGAGGATGTGGATGAGGGTATCGGCGCCGTCCTTTTCCGAGATCGCCAGGTATTTCCCGCCGAACACTCGGAAGTTGTTCAGTGAATTGGCGGGCACTACAAGCGGTGTGGACCGGGTGCCGATGGTCAGGTCGAAAACACTGAACGACGACGGCTCGTACGAGGCTCCCACCGCGGGTACGAACAGGTGCTGTTGGTCGGCGGCTAGGATGCCGTATTCGGGTATCACGAGTGTGATGGAGCCGTCTGGGGCAACCCGATATGTCCCACCATCGGTGGTGTCCGTCAGGTTCGACATCAATGCGTAGAGGGTGCCATCGATCACGAAGGCGCCGAGAGCGACTTTGTTTCCGGCATCCAGATAGACGGTACCGATCTCGTTGAGTCCGGGGTCGATGACGTGGATCTTGCTATTCTCTGCGACAGGATCAGGTGAACCTTCGACGGTGGTCCATGTGTAGGTGGCGTAGTAGAAATTGCCATCTGCATCGAAGGGATAATACCCCAACATCTGATACGGAATTGTGATGGTGTTCGTGCCGTCCACGGTAATGGAAGCCGTATTGGTTGGGTCGCTGAATTCATAGCGGGTGATACGTACGGTGAACTGGTCGACGAAGTCGTATCCGTATGCCGTTGAGTGGGCGGCGTCGACAACTCCGCTGGAACCCGACCACCCACCCGGAAATTCGATTCGGGAAAGGGTCCCGGTGGTCAGGTTGAGCACATCGACAGATGCCAGTCCTCCGATGCCACCGATGCCGCCAAACCGCTCAGTCGTGTAGGCGAACTCGCCGTCCGGTGTGATCTGCCATTGTGCGGTGAAGTCGTATGAGGACTGGGAGTGGTTCAGGATGGTGGCGTCGGTGGTGGAGATGCTTGTGATCGTCGATCCGTCGCGGACCAGTGCGATGGTGGTGCCGGGGACGAAGCCGGCTTCAGGGACGTACTGACTGGCCGGGTAGGCCAGGGGGGTGCCGGTGGAGACCGGGGTGTGGGTGCCGGTGGTGGTGTCGCCGAGGTAGATGTCGTAGGTGTTGTCGGCTTGCCGGGCGATGATGATGGCTTGGGTGCCGTCGGTGACGACGCGGAAGTCGGTGCCGGTGATGTCGCCGGTGTCGAAGGAGTTCGTGGTGAATCCCATGAGGGAGAAGCCGGGGCCGTCGGTGTCGGGGGCGGCCATGCCTCTCATCGAGAATGCTTGGGGTGCGCCGTTGGTCCAGGTGAGGGTTTTGGTGCCGTCGCCGTTGTCGGTGACGGTGTAGGCGCCGACGATCTGCCCGGTGGTCAGGTCGATGACGCTGACGTTGGTGCCGGTGGTGTCGGTGATCTGGGCGTAGTTGTTGTCGGAGCTGAAGGTGACTGTTGATGTGGTGTCGTGGCCGGCGGGGAGTGCGATGGTGGCGGTTTGGGCAGTGTTGTGGTCCAGGACGGTGAGCACCGGGCTGCCGCTGTTGTCGGTGATTCCGTACGAATAGCGCGGTGAGTCGGTGGTGTTCAGATTTGTGGCGTCGACGGTGACGTGGCTGGTTGGGGTGATGGGTGCGAAGACGACGATGGGGGTGGTGCTGGTGCCGTCGTCGGCGATGATGGTGAATGTTTGGGTGGTGGGACCACCGGCACCGGCCCAGAATTGGGTGGTGGGGTTGGGGGTGAAGGTGAATGTTCCGGTGGTGTCGTCGATGACGATGGTGCTGCCGTCGGTGGTGGTGTAGGTGCCGGGGTTTGTCGTTGGGGTGGCGCCCTGAACCGAATAGGTGGTTCCTGGTTGGTGGTTGAGGATCTGTCCGGTGACCTGGCCGTCGGTACTGGGTGCGAGGGTGACCGGGGTTTGCGGGATACCGGAATCGTCGACGATGACTCCGGCACCGATCTGGAAAGAGCCGAGTTGATTGACGTAGCCCGGTCCGCGCGGAGATTGCAGCAGGACCAAGCCGTCCCAGGCGGAGCCGGGTGTGGTGGTCCGCGGGGGAATGGTCGCCGACGTTCCCGAAGCGATGACGAGTGCGTCGAAGGTCGGCGGGTCGCCCGAGAGGACCGCCAGGTATTCGTCGCCGGTCATCGACCAGACCATGATGGGGTCGGGTCCGGTATTGCGGATAACTATGCCGTCAACGGTTTGGAGGTAGTCGACCAGTCCGGTTGGGTCAGGGAATTCCATCCCTGACGGGGCGGGGTAGTCTTCGTCTGACGGATCCCAGAATAGGTTGGTGGGGTCGATGGCGTGGTACCACATGGGGACCGTGTCGACCGCGATGACGACGTTGGTGGTGCTGCCGTGGCCGTCGTTGACGGTGACGGTGAACGTGTCGATGTCGGCGTGGCTGTCGGCGTTCGGGGTGTAGGTGAAGGTGTCCCCGATGATGGTGACCGAGCCGTTGGCGCCGTTGGTGTGGACGGTATAGGTGAGGGTGTCGTTGTCGTCGTCGGTGGCGATACCGGCCAGTGATCCTGTTGTGGTGCCGTAGGTTCCGGAGCCGAGGTCGCGGTCGATGGTCCCCAGCGGGTCCATGGGCGGTGTGGCGGCGACAGCCTGGTTGGCGGGGACGATGGGGATGTCGTAGGTGCTGCTGGTACTGAGCGTCCCGTCGGATATGGTCACCGAAAGCTGGAGATAGCGGTCGGTGTAGGGGGCGTCGTCGGCCGCCGCGGCATGCTGGGCTGCCGCGTTGGGCGTGAATGCGAATCCTGCGGCGGTGGGGATGTAGCTGAAGTTGCCCTTGGTGGCATCCCAGTAATAGGTGTACGTGAGGACGTCACCGGGGTCCGGGTCCCCGGCGATGACCGCGCCACCGACAGACTTCTGGCCGCTGTACCACCACTGCCAGCTGTAGACGACCGGTGCGTGATTGACGGGAATGCTTGAGTTGTACACGGTGCCCTGGTTGAGGACGATCATGCCGAGCCCGACCCCGGAGCCCGCAGGATTCCTCGGGGCCTGCACGAAGATCAGTTCGTCACCGGTTCCGCCGGGATCGGGCAGCCCCGGCCGGGACGGCATGGTGTGGGAGGTGCCGGGCGCGATGACGGTGAAGTCGACATTCGCCGGACCACCGGACTGCATTGTTGACATCTGCTCGACGGTGGCGGCCATGACGATGATGGGTTCGGTGCCGATGTTGTGGATGACGACCTTGCCGTCGCCGTCGACGGAATAGTTGACCAGTCCGTCCGGTGAACCGGCCTCCAGATAGCCGTTGTAGAAGTCTGCATCCGAAGGATCCCAGAATTGGTTGGTGGGGTCGATGGCGTGGAAGTACATGGGCACGGTATTGACGGTGACAGGAACGTCGGTGGTACTGCCGTGGCCGTCGTTGACGGTGACCGTGAATGTGTCGGTGCGTACGCGACTGTCGCTGTTGGGGGTGTAGGTGAAGGTGTCGCCGGTGATGGTGACGGTGCCGTTGGCGGGTTGGGTGGGGACGGTGTAGGTGAGGGTGTCGTTGTTGGCGTCGGTGGCGATACCGGTCAAGGAACCGGTGGTGTTGCCGAATGTGGGGGCTTGTAGGTCGCGGTCGACGGTGCCCAGTGTTCCGGTGGGTGCCACCGGAACGAGTGCTTGGTTGTCGGGGGTGATGGTGATGTTGAGAGCTTGTGTGCTGGTGAGGCTTCCGTCGGACACGGTGACGGTGGCGGTGAGCTTCTTGTCGGCGTCGGTGGCGTTGTCGGCCGCGGCGGCGTGCCGGGCTTCGGGCGTGGGCATGAAGTAGAAGTCGCCGGTGGCGTCGTCGTAGTTGAATGCGCCCTTGCCGGCGTCCCAGGTGAAGGAGTAGGTGATGGGGTCGTTGTCGATGTCGAGGCCGTCGACGTAGCCGGTGACGAGGCCGCTCGGGTCGAGGTAGGTGTAGTGGATATCGGTGATGGACGGTGCGTTGTTGACCGGTGGTGCGGTGACTTGGGGGATGGTGACGGTGACGGTGGTGGAGTGGGGGTCCGCTCCGGTGAACAGGGAGATGAGGGTGTTCAGGCCGTGGATGTGGGGTCCGTTGTCGGAGACCTGCACGGTGAATTGGTCGGCGGCGGTGGTGCCGGGGGTGCGGGTGTAGCTGATGGTGCCGTCGGTGTTGAGGGTGGCGGTGCCGTTGGTGGGGCCGGTGGTGATGGTGGTGGTCAGTGGGTCGCCGTCGGGGTCGTTGGTGATCAGGCTGATGGTATAGCCGTCGGTGACGGGGGCGAGTGTGGATGTGGCGGTGGGTGTTTGGTTGTTGAGTAGGGATTGGGTGCGTTGGATCCACCAGAGCAGGGTCCAGGGGGCAGGGCTGGTGGTGACGGTGGGTGTGGAAGGCCCGCCGGTTTGGGGGATGCCGAGGAAGCTGAGCAGGGTGGTCAGTGGGGTGGTGGTTGTGGTGGTGCCTTGTGGGGTTGCTGTGGTGGAGGCGAAGAATGTTGCGTTGCTGAAGGTTTGGGGTGCGTCGGTGGTTTGTGTGTCGTCGGTTTGGGTGTCGTCGTCGGTGAGAGTGAGGGCGGTGAAGCCGAGGGTGCGTAGGTTGCTGGTCGGGGAGTCGGTGGGGTCGGTGCTGTTCTCGGTGTTGTCGGGGGTGGTGGTGTCTGTGTTGTCCGCGGTGGGCGGGTTGGTGCTGGTGTTGTTGGGTTCGGTTGTGCTGATGGGTGTTTTGTTGGTTGTGGGGTCGGTCCAGGTGCCTGTGCTGCCGGTGGTGTCCGGGCTGGTGGGGGTGTAGGTGGGTTCCGAAGGTTCGGTGGTCTCGGTGGTCTCGGTGGTGGTGGTTGCGGGTTCGGTGTAGGTCGAGGTGGTGGTGCCGTTGTCTGACGGCCCGGTGTCCGGCGACGTGGTGTTTTGAGCCGGTGGCGTGTCCGTCGTGTTGGTGCCCACCGTATTCGTGTCTGGGGTGGGCGTGCCGGTACCGGAGGTGTCGGTCTCTGTTGTTTCGGTATCCGGGGTGTCGCCGGTCGGTTCGTTCCCGCCTGGTCCGGAGGCTCCCGGGCTGCCGTCGCCGGATCCGTTGCTGTCACCGGATGCACCACTGTCACCGGATGAACCGCTGTCACCGGATGTACCGCTGTCGCCGCCGCCGGATTCAGATCCGCCCGGTGATCCGGTGCTGCTTGCCTCGGAATTGTTTGACGATTGGGAACCACCGGCGGGTGGTGATGGTGCCGAACCGCCCGGCGAGGAATCCCCGCCCGACGAATCCGAACCACCGCCGGAATCGCTCTGCGAGGACGACTCGGACGGAGAACCAGAGCCGGAGCCCGATTCGTCGTCGGCGGTTGCGTGGCCGGGGTTGAGGAAGAGGCTGATGCCCGCGGCGGCGGCGATCAGGCGTGCACGGTTCTTGTGTGAAATTCGCATGGCACTCTCCGGTGATCAGGCAGTTGCGATTGGCGATTGCGAAAACGATTGTGAACGGTAAGCACTCGACCGCGTGCTTGTGCAGTCTTGGGGCGGAGCGTCACACCCCTGTAGGCGGATTCGCGGGTTTGATCACCACGATTCTGGTGTTGTAGCCGTCGGTCATCACTGTCTGCAGCACCGCACCGTCGGAGGTGATCCGGACGCCGCTGGGGGGCATGCCGGCGAATGAGCTGGTTGTTTCGCCGGCGGAGGTGATGGCGGTGACATGGGTGGTGACTTGACCGGTGACCGGATCGGTGGTCCTACTGGTCTGGTAAACGGTGCCGTCGGGGGCGATCTGGAAGTTCTGGAAGTAGGTGCCGGGAATCGTGGTGGTCGTGTCGCCGGAAGGTCTGATGGCGGTGATCTTGTACTCGTTGCCGTCGACGCTCGCTTGGTAGGCGGTTCCGTCGGATGCGACCTGGATGTCGCCCATCCGGTTGCCGGGAATGATGGTTTGGGTGGTGCCGGTCGGTCTGAACGTGGTGATGGTGTAGGTGTTGCCGAGGCGGGTGGTTTGATATCCGACGCTGTCGGGCCCGATCACGATCCCACCGATGCGTGAGCCTTCGGGCAACTGTGTGATTGTGGAACCGGTGGAGTTGATGGTGGTGACGTAGAAGTAGAAGTTGGGGGAAAAAACGGCGCGCGTGGTCTGGTAGGCGGTTCCGTCGGGCGCGAGCCGGAGATCCTCGTACGCCGCCGTGAGCGGGGTCGTGGTGGTGCCGTTGGGCGTGATGCGGGTGATGGAGTACGTGGGGTTGAGCGTGCCGCTGCGCGTGATCTGGTACGCGGTGCCGTCGGCGGCGAACATGAGGGCGCCGCTGGTGATGCCGGGGAGCGTCGTCGTTGATGATCCGGTGGACGTGATGGTGCTGAGGTAGTGGGTGTCGCCGACATAGCTGACGTGGTAGACGGTTCCGTCGGGTGAGACCTGGACGCCATGGGTGGGCATGCCGATGAAGTCGGTGACCACGGTTCCGGTCGAACTGATCGCAGTGATGTGGGTGACGTAGCCGGCGGTGGGGTCGCCGGTGTAAGAGGCCAGGTACACGGTTTCGTCGGCGGCGATGTCGATGTTGCCGACCGGTGCTCCGGTGAGCACCGTCGATGTGACACCGGTGGGCGTGATGGCGTTGATGTAGTAGGTGCCGGCCGAACCGGTGACCTGATATGCGGTGCCGTCGGGAGCGATCAGGAGATTGTTCTGGAGCGAACCCGGCAGCGCAGTGCTGGAAACACCGGTGGGGGTGACGGTGGTGACGTAGTAGGTGTACCCGCTGGTGGAGTTGCCCGTGCGGGTGATCTGGTGAGCGATGCCGTTGGGGTCCACGCGGGTACCGCCGTAGGGTGCGCCGGTGAGCGTCGCTGTTGACGGGGTGCCGGTGGGGCCGATCGCGGTGAGGTAATAGGTGCCGTTCGAGGTGGTCAACTGGTACGCGGTCCCGTCGGAACCGGTCGTCATCTCGGGCAAGTAATCCGGTGTGCCGGGGAGCGTCGTTGTCGTGCTGCCGGTGGGGGTGATGGTGGTGAGGTGGTACGTGAAGCCGGTCGAATAGTCGCCCGTGTAGGAGATCTGGTGAGCGCGGCTGTCTGGGCCGACAGCGATGACGGTGTAGAGGTTGTACGGCGTGCCGGGCAGGGTGGCCGTGGTGGTTCCGGAGGGTGAGATGGCGGTCAGATAGTACGTGTCGCCGATATAGGTGGACTGGTAGGCGGAGCCGTCGGGGGCGAAGTGCAATCCGTAGTACGTCGTGCCGGGGAGGTTGACGGTCGTGGTGCCGGTGCTGGTGATCATCGTGATCTGGGTGCCGGACGCGGATTCGGTCACCTGGTACGCGGTGCCGCCGGCGCCGACGTGGAGAGCATCGACAGGGTAGCCGACGACGGTGATCCCGTCGACCGTCACCGTGATGGTTTCGCTCACCGTTCCGCCGTGGCCGTCATCGACGGTGATGGTGATGGTCTCGGTTGTCTGGGCGGCGGTGGCGTTGACATACGAGGCGGCCAGACGCTGTGCCTCCGACGGCGTGTAGGTGTAGGTGTAGAGGCCCGGGAGCGTGTCGATCACCAGTGTTCCACCATTTGCGGTGGTGAAAGTGTTTGTGCTGGAAGCAGTTCCGCCGGTGACCGTGAAGGTCAGGTCGTCGGAGTCGGAGTCGGATGCGGTGAGGGTTCCGGTGACGCTTCCCGAGCCCACCGCCGGTGCCGAAGGCGCTGACACGGAGACGGTGGGGTCGTTGTTTTGCCAGGCGATGGGGACTGCGACGTCGTAGGTGGTTGTACCGCCGTTGCCGTCGTCGGCGGTGACGGTGACGGTGTGGGTTTGCGGTGCGCCGGGAACGGCTGCGTCGTGGCGGATTTGGGTGGTCGGGGTCCAGGTGAAGGTGCCCGGGTTCTGCGTGTCGAAGACGACGTTGGTGTCGGTGGAGGAGAAGGTGAGTGGGTCGCCGTCGGGGTCGGTGACGATGTCGGTCAGGCCGGTGACGACGACGGCACCGGTGGTCGGGTCCGGTGTGCCGATGGTCGGGTTCTGTGCCGGGTCGATGACCGGGGCCTGGTTGGACGGGGTTTCGGGGATGGTGACGGTGACCGTGCGATTGTGCGGGTTCTGGCCGGTGAACAGTGCCAGGATGCTGGCCAGACCGTGCAGGTGGGGGCCGGTGTCGGAGATTCTGACGGTGAATTGGTCTGCGGCGGTGGAGTTTTGGTTACGTGTGTAGCTGATGGTGCCGTCGGTGTTGACCGTTGCTGTCCCGTTGGTGGGTTGGGTGGTGATGGTGGTCGTGAGTGGGTCGCCATCGGGGTCGGTGGCGTTCAGGCTGATGGTGTAGCCATCGGTTGCGGGGGCCAATGTTGGTGCGGCGTTGGGGGTTTGGTTGTTGACCAGGGATTGGGTGCGTTGGATCCACCAGAGCAGGGTCCAGGGTGCGGGGCTGGTGGCGAAGGTGGTTGTGGTGGAAGGTCCGCCGGTTTGGGGGAGGCCCAGGAAGGTCAGCAGGGTTGTCAGCGGGGTGCTGGTGTTGGTGGTGCTACCCGGTGTTGTCGAGGTGGATACGAAAAACGTTGCGTTGCTGAATGTTTGGGGTGCATCCAGGGTTTCGGTATCGCCGGTGGTTTCGGTGTCGTCGGCGACGCTCGGAGCGATAAGGGCCAGGGGCCGCGCGGCAAACGTCGAGGTGTCGTCGGGCTCCGAGTTGCCTTCCGCGCCTTCGGTTGGTTCGGTTCCGGTTGTGCTGTTGTCGGCTTCACCGGTTTCGGGTTCTGCTGTCCCGGTCCCGGTCCCGGTCCCGGTCCCGGTCCCGGTCCCGGTTCCGGTGTCGGTGGTCGTCCGGGCGGTCCAGGTGTTGGTGGTGTCCGGGACGATGGGGGCATAGACGGGTTCCGACGGGCCGGTGTCGGTGGTCGTCGTGGTACCGCCGACTGAGGGATCGGCACCCGTCGACGTGGTGTTGTCCGCAGGGGTCGTCGACGTCACGCTTGTGTCCGTCGGCGGCGTGTTGGTGCTCGTAGTGTTGGTGCTTGCTGTGTCGGTGCCCGCTGTGTTGGTGCTTGCGGTGTCGGTACCAGCTACGTCGGTGGTTGACGTGTCGGTATCTGGGGTGCCGTCGGCGGGTTCGGTTGTACCCGGCTCGGTGGACTTCGGCGCACCGCCGCCGTCGCCGCTGTCGCCGCCGGCCGTGCCGCCCCCGGAACCGGAACCATCCGACGAATCTGAACCGCCGGACGGACTCGAAGGCGACGATGTCGCCGACGAGGGATCACCAGCGCCGGCGCCTCCGGGTCCATCTGCGGAATCATCGTTCGACGACTCTGACCCGGACCCGGCATCACTCTGCGAGGAGGAGCCGGGCTGGGAACCGGTGTCGTCGTCGGCGGTGGCGTGCCCGGGGCTGAGGAAAAGGCTGACGCCGGCGGCGGCGGCGATCAGACGGGCACGGCTCTTGTGTGAGATTCGCATGGCGCTCTTCCTGCGGGTAGACAGATGTAATCAACGATGGCGGAAATTCCCCGGGAATGATAGGTGCTGAGGTGCCCGATTTGCCTTTTGACTACTCCTGCCGGGGTCATCGCAGGTGGGAGCGTCCTCGAGTGTTAAGTTGGTCCGTTCGGACTACAAGATAGTTCATTTGCCGTACAAAGCATTCGGTGGTCGCCAAACATTGCGGTTGGTTCCGGATTACGGAACCAACCGCAATGTTTGCGGGTCAGTTTGCGCGCTTGATCACGACGATTCTGGTCGTGCCGGAACTCGTCACCGTCGTCAGGAGTATGGAGCCTTTGGGTGCGATCTGGAGGTCGCCGTGGGGGGCGCCCGGAAGTGCGGTGGTAGTGACGCCGGCGGGCGTGATGGCGGCGATGGCGTAGGTGTTGTCGGTGGTGGTGATTTGGTATGCGGTGCCGTCGGGGACGAGCCGAATCCCGCCCACCGGTTCGCCGTCGAGTTCGGTTGTCGTCGTGTCGTCGGCGGCGATGGTGGTGATATGGGTGGTCGAGACTCCGGCGTAGGTGGTCAGGCGGACCGTCCCGTCGGGAGCGAAGCGGATGTCGCCGACGGGTGCCCCGGGGAGGGCTGTGGTTGTCGTACCGGTCTCGGAGATCGTGGAGATTTCATAAGTGCTTGCATTGCAAGTGATTTGGTGGGCTGCGCCATCCGCGTCGAACTGGATGCCGCCGGAAGGCGTGCCGGGGAGTGTCGTTGTCGTCGTTCCGGTGGGTGTGACGTGTGTGATGTGGGTGGCGTAGCCGGTGGCGGCGTCGCCGGTGCGGGTGGTTCGGTAGGCGGTGCCGTCGGGACCGATCTGAGTGCTGCCATACGGCGTTCCGGTGAGCGCCGTGGTCACGACTTCCTTCGGGGTGATCGTGTTGATGCTGTAGGTGTCGCCGGAGCAGGTGGTGTGGTAGGCGGTGCCGTCGGCGGCGATCTGGATGCTGTCGAAGGGCTTGCCGGGATAGGTGGTGATCGTGGTGCCGGTTGCGGTGATGTGAGTGATGTGGGTGGTGTAGCCGACGTCGGCATCGCCCGTCCGGGTGCCGATATAGGCGGTGCCGTCCGGGGTGAACTGGACCACGTCGAAGGGTTCGCCGGTGAGTGTGGTGGCGGTCGTGTCCTCTGAGGCGACGGCGAAGACCCGGTAGATGTCGCCTTTGGCGGTGATCTGGTAGGCGGTCCCGTCGGGGCTGACCTGGACGCCGCCGTGTGGGGTGCCGGGGTGGGTGGTGCTCGTGGCATCGCCGGCGGTGACGTGTGTGATACGAGTTCGGGTTTTTCCGGAGAGCGTGGTTTGGTGGACGGAGTTGTCGGCAGCGACCTGCATGCTGCTGTACGGGGGACCGGTGATCTTGGTGGTTGTGCTGCCGGTAGGTGTGATGTGGACGACGCTGTGCGTGGTACCGGCGGAGGTCACCTGGTAGGCGGTGCTGTCGGGGGCGATCTGCATGCTGTTGTGCGGTTTGCCGCCCAGAGCGGTGGTCGTGGTGCCGGTGGGACCGATGTGGGTGATGTCGCAGGTGGTACCGGTCGACGTGGCCTGGTACAGGGAGCCGTCGGGGGCGACCTGCGTGTCGGCGGTGGGCGTTCCGGGGAGCGTTGTTGTCGCGGTGCCGGCTTGGGCGACAGTGGTGATGCGATATGTGCCGGCGGCCGGGGCGCTGTTGTCGGATGTGACGTCGAACGGCGTACCGGGGAGCGTGATTCCGTCTACCGGAACGGTAAAGGTCTCGCTGACCGTTCCGCCCTGGCCGTCGTCGGCGGTGACCGTGATCGTTTCGGCGGTGTCCGCGGTGGTGGCGTTGAGATATGAGGCGGCCATACGTTGTTCGCCCGACGGGGTGTACGTGTAGGTGCACGAGTCCGGGTCGATGATCAGTGTGCCACCCCGTGCGGTGGTGAAAGTGTCTGTGCCGGAAGCCGTTGCGCCGGAGACGGTGAAGGCCGGATCGTGTGGACCGGTACCGGCCGCTGTGAGTGTTCCGGTGACGACTCCGGATCCGGCCGCCGGTGTCGACGGTGCCGAGGTAGTGATCGTCGGATCGACAGGCTCGGTCACCAGGAGGCCGATGGTGGCGCCATCTCTGTCATCGGAGACGACGGTCACGGTACGAGTTGGCAGCGCATCGGAATCGCTTGTGCTGTTGAGGGTTTCGACACCGGGAGTCCAGGTGAAGGCGTCCGCGTCCTGTGAGTCGAAGACGATGGTGGTGTCGGCGGTGGTCAGGGTCAGCGGGTCGTCGTCGGGGTCGGCGATGATGGTCGTCAGGCCGGTGACGACGACAGTGCCGGTGCGGGCGTCGGACGGTTGCCGGGTCGGGTCGACCGCGAGCGGCAGGCCGGTGACGGAGGGGACGGTGATGGTCACCGCGCGGTTGTGGGAGTTCTGACCGGCGAACGGTGCGTCGTCGGGAAGGGTGACGGTGAATTGGTCGGCGGCGGTGCTGCCGGGGCCTGGGACGTAGCCGATGGTGCCGTCGGCGTTGAGCGCGACGGTGCCGTGGGCAGGTTGTGCGTTGATGGTGACGGGGCCGGCGATGCCGAGGTCGATGGTGCAGCCGTCGGCGGTGGGGGTGAGTGTGGGCGTGCCTCCCGATCCCTGATTGTTCACCAGGGATCGGGTGCGGCGGGTCCACCAGACCAAGGTCCAGGGGGCGGGGCCGGGGGCGGCAGCGGTTGCCGCGTCGGCCTCATCGGCGGGTTGATCGACACGGGTCAGCACCGTGGTCAGTGTGGTCGTGTCCGGCTCCTCGCGCGGCGATCCGGATTCGCCACCGGTGTCGCTCGGTGACGGTGCACCGGGCTCTGGCGTGCCGGACACGGATGTACCGGACTCTGGAGTACCGGACCCGGCCGCAGCGGACTGCGATGTGACGTCGTCGACGGTCGCCCGGTCGCGCTTGCGGGGCAGGTCGATTCCGGCCGCGGCGGCGATCAGGCGAGCACGCTTCTTGTTTGAGATTCGCATGGCACTTCCTGTGGTCAGCCTGTTGCCGTCAACCATTGCCGAAAGTGGGGGGGCAATGATCGAAAACGGGCCACTTGCTTGTCACATGAAGGCTACCCAACCGACATCTGCCCAGGTCGCAGCGACACCGCCTACCGATTTCACCCGTTCGGGCGTCGTAGATCTCGTAATCCCGGTGTACACGTTTGTCGCTGGATCCTCGTGGCTGGCGACACTCGACGGCGAACTCGCCGCGCGATACCCGTCGGTTCGAGTCATCATCGCACGGCCGGACGACGAGCAAGCAGGACTTCCCCCGGTGGTCGTGCTCGTGGACTGGTCCCGAAAATGTCAGAACCCGTCGGTATGGTTCGCGGTGTGACAACCCATGAACCGAACGGCCAACCGCACGATGCTCTTTTCCGGCTGGTTTTCGGTGACCCCGACAACACCGCCTCCGAGCTGCGGTCGGTGCTACCACCACGCCTTGCCGCCCGTATCGACCTCGCGAACCTGCGGCCGCAACCGGGAACGTTCGTCGACCCGGAGCTGCGGCACCGGCACACCGACCTGTTGTTTCGCACCACCGCCGGTGACCGCGACGCGTACCTGTACCTGCTTGTTGAGCATCAGCGCACATCCGATCCGTTGATGGCGTTGCGGATGATGATCTACCAGACTCGCATCTGGGAACATCACCGCACCACCGACCCGGCGATTGCCTCGTCGGGGCCGTTACCGCTGATCATCCCGGTCGTGATCTACCAGGGTCCCCGTCGCTGGGGTGCTGTCACCGACGTCGCCGACCTTATCGACGCCGACGCTGATCTCATAGCCGACGCCGGTGATCTCGTCCCGCGTGTGCGCTACTTCATCGATGATCTGACCACTGTTGATGACGCGGCGCTTCGCGCGCGGCCGCTCACTCCTGCGGCCCGCATCACCTTCGTGGTGTTCACGAAAGCGCCGGGGGACGATGATGCGACAAGATGGCTCGGCCAGTGGTTCGATGACTTGATTCACCTGACGGGGTTGTGGGATCACGAGCGGCTGCTCACGGGTATTTTCACGTATCTTCTAAGGACAACCACTACACCCGTCGAACACCTGGTCCGGTTCGCTGGGACACTCGGATCCGATGCACAGGAGGCCGCAATGACCACTGCAGAACAACTCCGCGCCAAGGGCTACATCGAAGGCCGAGCCGAGGGACGTACCGACGGTCGCGCCGAAGGACGCCTCGAAGGGCGCACCGAGGGACGTGCCGAAGGCCAGGCATTGCTGCTGACGAGCATGCTCACTCGCAAGTTCGGCCCCCTCGACATCGACACTCACGACCTCGTGGCTCAGGCCACTGAGGAGCAGATCATTCTATGGAGCTCCCGACTCGTCGAGGGCGCTACCACCCTCGACGACGTCTTCGATCGTTAGCGGGGAAGAAAGGCCCGATCCCGGCGAATCGCCTAGCAGTGTGGAGGGCTACGCTCCCAGGAGTGCCAGTGGTATGACGGCGATCCCGTCCGAGCGGCGGTAGGCGGTGCGGCCTGTAGTTATCACTATGAGGTCGACGACCCGGTTGGGCATCTTTTCGCGGAGCCAGGCGAGGTGACGTACATCTTTCGTGGTCACTTCGGGTGCGAGTTTGACTTCGATGCCGATGATCTGGCCGTCGACACCTTCGATGATGAGGTCGATCTCGCGGTCGCCTCCGGTGATGCGGAGGTGGCTGACACGGGCTTCGGCTGCCTGGGCCATCACTCGAACTCCCAGCACCACAAGTGATTCGAAGAGTTGGCCGACCATATGTGCGCCTTGCGGCCCGAGCAGCGAGGTCGCGGAGATATTGAGCAGCCGGGCGGCGAGTGCCGGATCGGCCAGTTGGTGTTTGGGCGCTTGTTGGAGCCTGTTGATTTCGTTGCTCGCCGGCAGCCAGCCGGGCAGCGGGTCGAGGAGCCAGAGTTGGCTGAGGTGATCGCGGTAGGCGATGGTGGTGGTTTTGGCCGGTTGCTGTCCGTCGCCGTCGGTGGTGGCATCAAGTAGCCGTGAGTATGCGGTGGTTGTCGATGACGCGGCGGCGTATGCCGACATCCAGCGGCGAAGAGTTTCGGGTCGGCGAACTGTGAAGCCCAGCTCTGGCAGGTCCCTGTCGATGACTCTCTGTAGGTATGCGTCGAGGAGTCGGCATTGCAGCCGTGGTGGGGCGCTCATGATTCCGGGAAGACCGCCGCTGACGATTGCTTCGGCGTAATCGGTTATGCCGAAGGTTGTTTCACCTGAAATCTCCCCGGTTCCGTCGAGTAGCGACGAGAGCGAGACCGTGGGGGTCACCAGCCCTCGCTCGTGCAAACCCATCGGCCGCATCCGGAGCGATACGATTCGGCCGGCGCCACTGTGGGTACCGGCGGCATCGGTCGGTGTGGCCGACCCGGTGAGCAGGAAGCGTCCGGCCGGTGCGCCGGAATCGACTTGTCGCCGAACCGCATCCCAGACCTGTGGAAGCTTCTGCCATTCATCCAGAAGGACGGTGCCGGTGGGCAGCGACGAAAGGGTGAAGTCGGCCCGGACAACCTCGCGCTGAGCGGGGTCGTCCAGATACAGGGCAGCATCCGCCCGGCGCCGGGCGGTGTCGGTCTTGCCGACACCTTTGGGTCCGTCGACCGCGATCGCCGCAGCGGCCGGCAGGAGTTCGTCAAGCTCTCGGTCGACGGTGCGCAGCAGATAGTCCATACCCCGATGGTAGCCGGGATGCGAGCTGCCTACACTACTATTCACGGCATAGATACTGTACTATTTACGAACTTGCTGCACGACTATTTGCGGATACCTGTCTACGCGATGGCGCAGACCTGGCGTTCGCGCATTCGGCGGGCGCCGGTCTGGCGACGCTCGACCGCAAGTCAGCCGCACGATACCCATCCGTCCGTGTATGCACTGTCCGGCAGGGCGACTCGTAAAACAGTGCTCGTCGGCCACGCCGGCATGTCAGAACCCATCGGTATGGTCCTGTGTGTGACGACCCAAGAGCCGAACGGCCAACCGCACGATGCGCTTTTCCGGCTGGTTTTCGCCGACCCCGACAACGCTTCCTCCGAACTTCGGTCGGTCCTGCCGCCGCGGCTCGCCGCCCGCATCGACCTCGACAACCTCCAGCCACAGCCGGGAACGTTTGTCGATCCCGAACTACGGCACCGACATGTCGACCTGCTGTTCCGGACCACCGCCGCCGGTGGCCGCGATGGCTACCTGTACCTGCTCGTGGAGCATCAGCGCACATCCGACCCGCGGATGGCGTTGAGGATGATGACCTATCAGACCCGAATCTGGGACCACCACCTGAGGACCGACCGGACTGCGGCACCGTCGGGACCGCTGCCGCTGATCATCCCGGTAGTCATTTATCAAGGCCCACGCCGGTGGACCGCAGCTACCGACATCGCCGGCCTCATCGACGCCGACGACGAACTCAAAGCGGACGCCGGTGAGCTCGTGCCTCATGTGAGTTACCTCGTCGACGACCTGACGACCCTCGATGACGCGGCACTGCGGGCACGTCCGCTCACTCCGGCGGCCCGCATCACCTTCGTGGTGATCACGAAGGCGCCGGGAGACGATGATGTCACCACCTGGCTCGGTCAGTGGTTCGACGACTTCATCCGGCTGACGGGTCTGTGGGATCACGAACGGCTGCTCAAAGGGATTTTCACGTATCTTTTAAGGACCGGCACAACACCCGTCGACCACTTGATCCGGTTCGGAGCGACGCTCGGACCCGCCGCAGAGGAGGCCGCTATGACAACCGCAGAACAGCTCCGTGCCAAGGGCTTCATCGAAGGCCGAGTCGAAGGCCGAGTCGAAGGACG
Organism: Gordonia sp. (in: high G+C Gram-positive bacteria); assembly: GCF_020438995.1. GTDB lineage: Bacteria > Actinomycetota > Actinomycetes > Mycobacteriales > Mycobacteriaceae > Gordonia. The sequence continues at coordinate 1,280 of NZ_JAGQTN010000239.1, read as the reverse complement.
CGCCGAGGGGCACGCCGAAGGCCTGGCATCGCTGCTGACGAGCATGCTCACCCGCAAATTCGGCACCCTCGACAAGGGCGCTCACGACCTGGTGGCCGGCGCAACGGAAGAGCAGATCATTCGATGGAGTTCAAGACTCGTCGAGGGCGCTGCGACCCTCGACGACGTCTTCGGCCGTTAGCGTCGAAGGAAGGCGCCGTACAACCTTGCCGCTGGTTCCGGATTCCGGGATCAGCGGGTTGCGGTCGCCGGTCTGGCGACGCTCGACCGCAAACTCGCCGCACGATACCCATCCGTGCGGGTGCACACCGTGCGGCCGTAGCCGCTTCTCGCTCGATGTGGAAACGAGGACAAACTTTGCTGCCAGTTCCGGAATCCGGAACTGGCAGCAAAGTTGTCCGACATGCTCGGGAAGATCCCCGAGAATGCCAACCACCCGGCGGTATTGGTGCGCATGTAGGAACAACTGGCGTGACCCGGAATCTGCGCGAATCCGGCGATCCCGGTCTTATTGGATACCACAGCATGTGCGGGCCCTGAATCCACCACCGTGATCCAGGTCGCCGTGACCAGCGACATAACCAACGTCAAGTATCTCATACGCCTGCGTGCGCTTTTCATAGCCTTTTCCTATCCGCGCGGGACGTGTTTGTGCACTTCGGTGGGCGGGACCATAGGCGGTCGATGATGTCGTGACTCGTCTACCTGGAAGACCTGATTCAGGAGTGTGTGGTGGTCGAACAATCGCCAAGGCTTGGTTATGTCATCGGACCTATATGGGAACACGTTGTCACGTGTTAGGTGATGTACGGCTACGATCGCCAGAGATTCCTAGCGATCTCGTCAGTCGTGGGTTTAGGGCCGGTATGCTTCCGAGATTTCTTAGATTTGTCAGATTCCAAGTCAGAGCCAATTGTCTCTGAATCTCTGATTGCTGGAGTTCGGCGCGCCAAGCGCTTGGTGGCTGTCTTTGCAGGCTCCTTCGTCGCTTTCGCGATGACGCCGAGATCCCAGGATGTCCCGTCCTCCTCGCATACCAGAGCCACTCGACCATGGTCATCGATATACATTATTACGGGTCCGTGGGCGTTATTGCTTTGGAAGTGTCGAATAGTGTCGGACACGATTACCTCTTCGGTGTCTTTAGTAGGCCGCTAGTACTACAGCCGTAGATCGGGAGTGGTGACGATCACGCGTGTGTTTACCCTGGTCAGGGCGGTTGCCGCGCCATGATCTGAGGTTGTGAATCAAAAGAAGACGACTGCGGCAACCGCAGATCT
>NZ_JAGQTN010000238.1 GCF_020438995.1 Gordonia sp. (in: high G+C Gram-positive bacteria) | reverse complement strand
GCATCACCCTCGACGTCGACCCCGATTTCGAGCACGGACTGCTCGTCGACACAGGTGCCGCGGTATCGCTCGAAGGCGTACCGGTCCCCAAGGACGCCATCGGCTACACCGGAATCGGGGCACGGACGCTGCGGGTCACCAACGACGGCGATGCCGCCGCGCGCTTGGTGCTGCTCGGTGGTACCCCGTTCGCCGAGGAACTGGTGATGTTCTGGAACTTCCTGGGCCGCTCGTCGGAGGAGATCCAGCGGTTCCGCGACGAGTGGCAGGCCGGGGGAGACCGGTTCGGGCGCGTCGACGGTTACATCGGGCACGGCGGACCGAACCGCAATGCGGCGGACATGTCCTGGCTGCCCGCGCCCACCCTGCCGGCCACCCCCCTGCGACCACGCCGGACCACGCCTCCGCACGCCCGTCCGTCCTAAACCCCACCGCTGCGGGTCGGCATCACAATAATTGCGATGCCGACCCGCAGCGGTGGGGTTTAGGACAGCCACGGGAATAGCACCGGCGCCACAGCGTTGGAGATACATGCAAACGCATCGACATTAGGAGTCATCATGCAGTTCGGGGTCTTCTCGGTCAGTGACATCACCCGCGACCCGGTCACCGGGCAGACGCCGAGCGAGGCGGAGCGTATCGACGCGATACAGCAGATCGCCCGCAAGACCGAAGAGGTCGGGATGGACGTGTTCGCGATCGGTGAGCACCACAATCCGCCGTTCTTCTCGTCGTCGCCGACGACGCTGCTCGCCGCGATCGCCGCCACCACAAAGGATCTCGTCGTGACCACGTCGACGACGCTGATCACCACCAACGACCCGGTTCGCGTCGCAGAAGAATACGCGATGCTCCAACACATTTCGAAGGGCCGGATGGATCTGATGATCGGCCGCGGCAACACCGCCCCGGTGTATCCGTGGTTCGGTCAGGACATCCGCCAGGGGTTGCCGCTCGCATTGCAGAACTACGATCTGCTGCACCGCCTCTGGCGTGAGGACGTCGTCGACTGGGAAGGCGAATTCCGAACGCCCCTTAAAGGATTCACGTCGGTACCCAGGCCGCTCGACGGTGTGCCGCCATTCGTGTGGCACGGTTCTATCCGCACCCCGCAGATCGCCGAGCAGGCTGCGTTCTACGGTAACGGCTACTTCGCCAATCACATCTTCTGGCCGACGGAGCATTCCCGGCAGTTGATCGAGTTCTACCGGGAGCGGTTCGAACACTACGGTCACGGAACCGCCAAGCAGGCCATCGTCGGACTCGGCGGTCAGGCGTACATCGCCAAACGCTCCCAGGACGCCTACCGCGAGTTCCGGCCTTACTTCAACGAGGCGCCTGTATATGGGCACGGCCCGTCGCTGGAGGAGTTCGCGTCGTCGACACCGTTGTCGGTAGGCAGCCCGCAGGAGGTCATCGACAAGACACTCACCTTCCACGACGCGTTCGGCGACTATCAGCGACAACTGTTCCTGATCGACCACGCCGGTCTGCCGCTCAAGACGGTGCTGAACCAGCTGGAACTGCTTGGCGGAGAGGTGATTCCGGTGCTGCGCAAAGAGCTTGCCGCGCGCCGGGATCCGGAGTCGGCCGCCGCCCCCACGCACGCCGCTCTGGTACGGGCCCACTATGGCGACGGTCCCGTCCGTGAGGCCCGGCCGCGGGCCAATCGCGGTGACAACGTCACCGGTGGATCGCCCTACCTCGACGCCTGATGCCCGGCCGAGAGACACGTTCGACGACCAGACTCGCCAACGACGCCTGGGAGTCGCTGCTGACCGCTCACGCCGCGGTACTGAAACAGGTCTCCGCCGGCGACAGGTGGTCGGAGGTGTCGATGCGTGAATACGACGTCCTCTACACCCTGGCGAAGTGGGACGGGCCGGTCCGCGCCCGCGAGCTCAACAAACATGTGTTGCTGAGCCAACCGGCGCTGTCCCGCCTCGTCGACCGCCTCGTCGACCGCGGCCTCGTCGCCCGAGAACCCGACCCGGTGGACGGCCGAGGCGTCCTGCTCTTCCTCACCGACGACGGTCGCGCGACGCAACGCCGAGTCGGTGGCCGGCATGCCGTCGACGTCGCCGCGCTGGTCGGATCCCGGCTGACGGCGCGAGAGTTGCAGACGCTGGAGGCGCTCTGCGACAAACTCGCCGCTGATCCGGTTGAGGTTGCCGGTTGAGTATCTCCGGATACCGAATCGATGCGAGTACAACCCGGGCGTTTCCGGGGAATGTCGTCTAAGGTCAGGCCAGTCGACGCGTTGGCCGACAGCCGACCGGAAGAGGACGATGGCACATGACGCATCAGGACCCGCAGTATCGGCCACCGTCCGG
>NZ_JAGQTN010000027.1 GCF_020438995.1 Gordonia sp. (in: high G+C Gram-positive bacteria) | reverse complement strand
CCCCTTTGCCGGTGCAGTTCGCCGACTTCGCGATCTGGCAGCACGAGGTCCTCGGGTCCGCTGACGATGCCGAGTCGGTGATCGGCCGCCAGCTCGGCTACTGGAAGGACAAGCTCACCGGCCTGCCCGACGTGCTCGATCTGCCCGCCGACCGGCCACGTCCGGCCGTCGAATCGCATCGCGGTGCGCGGGTGCCGTTCGAGATTCCGGGTGAGGTCGGCGACCGCATCGAAGCACTCGCCCGCGAGCGTGGCATGACCCCGTTCATGGTGATGCACGCCGCGTTCGCAGTGCTGCTGGCCAGGCTGAGCACCACCGACGACATCGCAGTGGCCACCCCGGTCGCCGGCCGAGGCGACCGGGTGCTCGACCCGCTCGTCGGCATGTTCGTCAACACGCTCGTGTTGCGCACGCAGGTCGACCCGGGTGAGTCGTTCGCCGGTCTCCTCGACCGGGTGCGCGGCACCGACCTCGATGCGTTCGGTCACGCCGAACTGCCGTTCGAGACGCTCGTCGAGGCCCTCAACCCGGTGCGCAGTGAGGCATTCGCCCCGCTGTCGCAGGTGATGCTGTCGTTCGATCCGGGCGCATCCGCTAACGACGCCGACGTGTCGCTCGGCGACCTCACCATCACCCCGGTGACCACGCCGCTGGTGACCGCGCAGCTCGACCTCAGTGTCGAGGTGTGGTCGGCCACCGGTGGCGGCGCGTGGACCGGTTCGGCCGAGTACGCCACCGATCTGTTCGATGAGGTGACCGTCGCCGAGTTCATGCGGCGCTTCACCCAACTGCTCGACGGCCTGACCGCCGACCCGGACGCCGCTGTGGGCGATGCCGGCATGCTCGACGCGGCGGCATCCGATCGGGTGCTGTCGGTGTCCCACGGGCCTGTGCTCGACGTCCCGGATACCACCACCGTCGCGGCGATCACCGCCCGGATCGCGGCGATCCCCGATGTGGTGGCCGTGGAGTTCGAAGGCCGTCAGGTGACCTACGCCGAACTCGGCTCACGCATCAACCTGCTTGCCCGCGAACTCATCTCGTCCGGGGTGGGCCCCGATACGGCCGTCGGAATCTGCGTCGAACGCAGCGTGGAGATGATGGTCGCCATCCACGCGGTCCTCGCCGCAGGTGGCCAGTTCGTGCCCATCGACACCGAGGCACCCGCCGATCGTGTGGAGTACATGCTCAGCATCGCCGGAGCATCGGTCGTTCTGCTGACGACCGCGGACGATGAGCGGTTCTCGGCCGTCCGCACCGTCGTCGTTGATTGCTCGGGTCCGGTGGACATGTCGGCGCCGGCGATCACCGATGACGACCGCATCGCGCCGGTGCGACCGGACAACGCCGCCTACACGCTGTTCACGTCGGGTTCGACCGGCCGGCCGAAGGGCGTGACGGTCTCGCATGCGGCGCTGTCGAACATGCACGCCTGGTTCGGCGATGTCGTCGGCGAGCGCGACGATCACGTGGTCATCGTCAAGACGCCGTACACCTTCGATGCCTCCGAGCTCGAACTGGTGTGGCCGCTGACGGTGGGGGCGCGGGTTGTGATGATGCGTCCCGACGGGCATCTCGATCCACGGCACATGCTCGACATGCTGGCCGATCATCAGGTCACCTGGACCCAGTTCGTGCCGTCGGCGCTGTCGGTGTTCCTTGAGGTGAAAGCCGATGCGGGCCGCGAGCTTCCGGCACTGCGGACGCTGATCACCGGTGGCGAGGCGCTGCCGGTGCCGGTCGCCGAGACCGTGCAGCGGGCGCTGCCCGGGGTGGACATCGTCAACCAGTACGGACCCACCGAGGCCACCGTCCAGGTCACCGAACACGTGCTGCGGCCGGGCGACGCGACCGTGCCGATCGGCCGGACCGGCGCGAATACCTCACTGCTGGTGCTGGATTCACGTCTGCATCCGGTGCCCGTCGGGGTGTCCGGCGAGTTGTACACCGGCGGAGTGCAGGTGGCCCGTGGCTACGCGGCGCAGCCGGCGCTCACCGCCGAACGGTTCGTCGCCGACCCGTTCGGCGAGCCCGGCACGCGGCTGTACCGCACGGGCGACCTCGTCCGGTGGAACGCCGCCGGCGAGTTGGAATACCTGGGCCGCACCGACTTCCAGGTCAAGCTGCGCGGTCAGCGCCTCGAACTCGGTGAGGTGGAATCGGTGCTGGCCGGCGCGCCGGGCGTCGTTAACGCCGCGGTGATCGTGGCCGCCACCGAATCCGGTGTCGAACACCTCGTCGCCTACATCGCCCCGGACACGGCCGACCTGGATACGGTGAAAGCCGTTGCGCAGCGCTCCCTTCCGGCGTACATGGTGCCGTCGGTGTGGATGCCGCTGGCGCAGATGCCGCTGAGCAGCGCGGAGAAGGCCGACCGCAAGGCCCTCCCGGCGCCGGTGTTCGACGCGGTCACCGAGGCGTACACCGCGCCGGAGACCGACACCGAAATCGCGCTGGCCCGGGCCTTCGCCGATGTGCTCGGTGTGGAACGGGTCGGCGTCACCTCCTCGTTCTTCGACCTCGGCGGCAACTCACTGTCGGCGATGCGCCTGGCCGCCCGCGCCTCCGATGTCCTCGGCGTCGAGGTGTCGGTGCGGGACGCGTTCGGTGCGCCCAGCGTGCGTGAACTGATCGCGGCGGTCGCCGGGAATGCGTCGTCGCGGGCTCCGATCGTCGCGGTCGACCCACGGCCGGAACGTATTCCGCTGTCGTTCGCCCAGCGCCGGATGTGGTTCGTCAATCAGCGCGACACCACTTCCATCGCCTACAACATCCCGACAGTCCTGCGGATCACCGGCGACCTCGATGCGGGCGCCCTGCACCGGGCGTTCGTCGACCTGGTCGTGCGGCACGAGGCGCTGCGCACTACCTTCCCGTCGCACGGGGGTGCGCCGTACCAGCAGATCGCTGCGGCATCGACGGTGCCGCAGCTCCTCGACTGGGCGGTATCGGACTCGGCCGCGGACATGGAAAGTGCTGTCTCCCAAGGGTTTGACGTCACGAACCAGTGGCCCATCCGGATCCGGCTCGTCTCCGCCACACCGGGCGAACATCTCCTGGCCGTGATCGTCCACCACATCGCCTCCGACGGCGAGTCGGTGACCCCGATGCTGACAGATCTGATCACCGCATACACTGCGGAAAACGCCGGGCACGCACCGGTGTTCAGGCCGCTGGCGGTCCAGTACGCCGACGTCGCCCTCTGGCAGCATGAGCACCTGGGCAGCCCCGACGATCCCGCCTCGGTGGTCGGCCGCCAATTGGGTTACTGGCGTGAACAACTCGCCGGTCTTCCCGACGTCGTCGAGATCCCGACGGATCGTCCGCGTCCGCCGCGAGCGAGCGGACGCGGCGCTCAGGTCGGGTTCACCATTCCCGCCGCCACCGCCGCCCGCATCGACGAGGTATCGGCGCAGGCCGGCGTCACCCCGTTCATGGTCGTGCACACCGCGCTCGCGGTGCTGCTGGCGCGGCTGTCGTCGACCTCCGACATCGCGATCGGCACACCGGTCGGCGGACGCGGACAGACGGGGCTCGACCCGCTCATCGGTATGTTCGTCAACACGCTCATCCTGCGGACAGGTGTCGAACCGGGCGCCTCGTTCGAACAGATACTGGTACAGGCCAAGTCGGTCGACCTCGACGCCTTTGCCAATGCCGACATCCCGTTCGACGAGGTGGTAGAGGCCTGCAACGTGGTCCGGTCGGACGCGTTCGCCCCGTTCACCCAGGTGTGGCTGACGTTCGAGCAGACGGCCCTGCCCGAACTGGCCGGATCGGACCTCGCGGTCGGCGATGTCGCCGGCCTGCGCATCGAGTCGTTGGCCGCCGGCGAGGTACCGGCACGCATCGACCTGCTGGTCGCGGTGTCCCGGAACGAAGACTCCCGGGACAAGGCAGCCGACTGGACCGGCTCGATCATCTACGCGACAGACCTGTTCGACGAGTCGACCGTCGAATCCTTTACCGGAAACCTGTTGCGGATCCTCGACGCCGGACTCGGTGATCCCGGAGAGACGGTGGGGAGTATCACCATCAACGAAGGACCATCAGTGGCGGAACTGGCGAAAGTGGCCCGCGCCAGGGCGACCGAACAACCGGTCGTTTCCAAGGACATCGCCGACTCCGATGCCGCGGTCATCAGCGGACCCGGCACCGCTCCGGTGCTGCTCGGGCAGATGTTCGCCGACGTGGCGGCCAAGTCGGGCAAACGCCCCGCCGTCATCGACGCAACCGGCACCACCCTCACCTACGGGCAGCTCGATGAACGCTCCAGCCGACTCGCCCGCTGGCTCATCGCCCGCGGTATCGGCGCCGAAAGCCTTGTCGCGCTGGCCATCGGCCGGTCGGCGGCGCTGCTGACCGCGATCTGGGCGGTCGCCAAGACCGGTGCCGGATACGTGCCGATCGACCCCGACTACCCCGCCGACCGCGTCGCGAACATGGTGGAGGACTCCGGCGCGATCCTCGGTCTGACCGCGGGCGACACCGGCGACCTGCCGGGCGACGAGTTCGCCTGGGTGCGGATCGATGACCCGGCCGTCGCCGGCGAGATCGACGGCTGCGACGCGGCCCCGGTGGCATCGGAGGAATTGGTGCGACCCGTCCGCACCGACAATGTCGCGTACGTGATCTACACGTCCGGATCCACCGGCCGACCCAAGGGCGTGTCGGTGACACACTCGGGTCTGGCGAACTTCGCGGCCGAGGAGATCGAACGCGCGGGCGTCGACCGGTACTCGCGGGTGCTCGGGTTCGCATCGCCGAGCTTCGACGCGTCCGTCCTGGAGTACCTGATGGCGACCCGCTCCGGGAGCGTGCTGGTATACCGGCCGTCCGATGCGGTCGGCGGCGAGGTCCTGCAGGAGTACATGGCGCGTCAGGGGATCACGCACACCTTCCTCACGCCGACCGTGCTCTCGACGCTCGACCCGGAGGCGCTGTTCGCGTTGCGGGTGGTGTACGCCGGCGGCGAGGCGGTCAGCGCGGCACTCAAGGACGAATGGGCGGCCTGCCGTCGTATCCAGAACCTGTACGGCCCCACCGAAACCACCATCGGTGTGGCGATCAGCGAGCCGATGGAGATTGGGGAGCCGGTCAGCCTCGGCGGTCCCATCGAGGGCGTGGCACTCATGGTCCTCGACAGCAGGCTGCGGCCGGTGCCGGTCGGTGTGACCGGCGAGTTGTACGTCGCCGGCCGGGCTCTCTCGCGCGGCTACCTCGACCGGCCCGGACTGACGGCCGACAGGTTCGTCGCCAACCCGCACAGCGGAACCGGCGACCGTATGTACCGCACCGGTGATGTCGTGCGGTGGCAGCTGGACGAGTCCGGCGCACCCGTCATCGAGTACTCCGGCCGTAACGACGACCAGGTCAAGCTGCGTGGTCTGCGCATCGAACTCGGCGAGATCGAGGCAGTCCTCAACGAGCATCCCGATCTGCATTCGGCCGTCGTCATCGGTGTCGGCGGACAGGTGGCCACGGCGCTGGCCGCCTACGTGGTCCGTGCCGACACCGACGCCGATATCGACATTGCCGAGGTGAAACGGTTTGTCGGCGAACGGCTTCCGGCGCACATGGTGCCGGCGTCGATAACGGTGCTGGATTCACTGCCGCTCACCCCGGTGGGCAAACTCGACAAAGCGGCCCTGCCGGAACCGGTGATCGAGGCGGCCGAGTACATCGCGCCCGAAAGTGCGGCCGAGGAGGCTGCCGTCGCGGCATTCGCCGAGATCCTGGGCGTCGACCGGGTGTCGGTCACCGAATCGTTCTTCGACATCGGCGGCAACTCGTTGTCGGCCACCCGGGTGGCGGGGCGGGTGTCCGCGGCGCTCGGGGTGGAGGTGACCCTGCGTGATGTGTTCGAGGCCCCGTCGGTGCGGGAACTCGTCGCGGCGGTCGCCGGACATTCGGCGGCGCTGCCGCAGGTGGCCGCGGTCGTTCCGCGGCCCGAGCGGGTTCCGTTGTCGTTCGCGCAACAACGCATGTGGTTCCTGAGCCGGTTCGACCCCGAGTCGCCCACCTACAACATCCCGGCCGTGGTGCGGCTCGCCGGTGCGCTCGACGTCGGTGCGCTGCGGGCGGCGATCGTGGATGTACTTGTGCGGCACGAGGTTCTGCGGACCACGTTCCCCGATGTCGACGGTGCGCCCCACCAGTTGATCGCCGCGCCGGAGACGGTGACCGACGAACTCGACTGGCAGGTCGTCGATTCGGCGGCCGAGATCGAGTCCTCGCTGCTGACCGGGTTCGATCTGACACGGCACTGGCCCGTTCGGTTCCGGCTGCTTCGTGATGGTGAGAGCTATGTGTTCGCCGCGGTCGCGCACCACATCGCCGCCGACGGTGAGTCGATGCCGCCGCTGCTGACCGACATCGTCACCGCCTACGCGGCCCGCGCAGAAGGCCGGACACCAGAGTTCGCCCCGCTGCCGGTGCAATTCGCCGACTACGCGATCTGGCAGCACGACGTTCTCGGCTCACCCGACGACCCCGAATCGGTGGTCGGGCAACAGCTCGCCTACTGGGCCGAGCGGCTCGCCGGGCTCCCGGACGTCCTCGAACTGCCCACCGACCGGCCGCGTCCGCCGATCGCCTCCCAGCGCGGTGCGGCCGTGACGCTGACCCTGCCGGAGGAACTGACCGCCGGCATCGATCAGTTGGGTATCGATGCCGACGTGACACCGTTCATGGTGTTCCACGCGGCGCTCGCGACACTGCTGTCGCGGCTCTCCGGTGCCGACGACATCGCCGTCGGTACATCGGTTGCCGGTCGTGGTCAGGCCGAACTCGACCCGCTCGTCGGCATGTTCGTCAACACCCTCGTGTTGCGCACCCAGGTGGACGGCGGCCGTCCGTTCGGCGACCTGCTGCGGCAGGTGCGCGACACCGATCTCGAGGGTTACGCGCACGCCGAGCTGCCGTTCGAGGCGCTCGTCGAGGCACTCAGCCCGGCACGATCCGAGGCGTTCGCACCGCTGGTGCAGGTGCTGCTGTTCTTCAGCAACGGTCAACCTGCACAACCGGTCTCGGTATCCGACATCACCGTGACGCCGCTTGAGGCACCCACCACCACGGCACGAGTGGATCTCACCGTCGGTGTCGCGGCCGCGCCGGGACAGCCATGGGAACTGACGCTGGAGTACGCGACGGACCTGTTCGATGAGTCGACGATGCGGGCGTTCGGCGAACGACTGGTGACACTGCTGGAGCAGGTCGTCGCCGATCCCGCGCGCGCCGCCGGTGACTACACGATCACGGTCGCCGCCGACACCGCTGCCGATCCGGTGGAATGGGGTGCCCGGGTGCAGGTGCCGGCCGGCACTGTCGCCGACGTGGTGGCCGCCGCAATCGCCAAGACGCCCGAGGCGACCGCGCTGTGGTTCGAGGGCCGCGAGGTCTCCTACCGAGAGTTCGGCGCCCGGGTCAACACTCTGGCGCGGCGACTCATCGAAGCCGGAGTGGGTCCGGAGTCGGCTGTGGCCGTTCGGATTCCGCGATCGGTGGAGATGATGGTCGCCATCCACGCGGTCATCGCCGCCGGTGGTCAATACGTGCCCATCGGGCTTGACACCCCGGACGACCGCGTGGAGTACATGCTGGAGACCGCCGGGGTGAGCACAATGCTGACCGGTGCCGACGGTCCCGCCTTCTTGATCCCTGAGGAGCGGTCGCGCGAGCTTGCGAGCCGGTCGCGTCACGAAGGGTCCGGTGAGTCGAGTACATGGGCCGGGGACATTCAGACCCTGATCGTCGACTGCTCGAGTGAGGTGGATCTGTCCACTCCGCCGGTCACCGACTCGGAACGGTTGTCGCCGTTGCGGATCGACCACGCCGTGTACACGTTGTTCACCTCCGGCTCGACCGGACGGCCCAAGGGCGTGACGCTCACCCACGACGCGGTGGTCAACCGGCTGTGGTGGGGCCTGGACGAACTGCCCATCGACGCGAGCGACACGGTGGTACAGAAGACGCCGTACACGTTCGACTGCTCGGTGCCGGAGTTGTTCGCGCCGTTGATGATCGGTGCGAAACTCGTGGTGCTGCGTGACGGCGGACATCTCGATCCGCTGTATGTGGCGGACGTGATCGAACGGACCGGGGCGACGATGGTGCACTTCGTGCCGTCGATGCTGTCGGTGTTCGCCGACATCGTCGGCCATGAGCGGGTGTCGGCGATGTCGTCGACTGTGCGCATCATCTCCACCACCGGTGAGGCATTGCCGCCGGCGCTGGCGGGTCAGGTGCGTTCCTGGCTGCCGGACGTGCTGTTCTACAACTTGTACGGTCCCACCGAGGCCGCCGTCGAGATCACCTACGAGAAGATCGAAGCGGTCAGCGGCGACGAGGGCTCGGTGCCGATCGGTGTGCCGGTGTGGAACTCGTCGGCCGTCGTCCTCGACGCCCGCCTGCACCGGGTGCCCGACGGTGTGCCCGGCGAGCTGTACCTCGGCGGTATCCAGTTGGCGCGCGGCTATGCGGCGCGCGGTGACCTGACCGCCGACCGGTTCATCGCCGACCCGTACGGTGAGCCCGGAACCCGGCTGTACCGCACAGGTGACCTCGTCCGGCGCCGCCGCGACGGCGTGCTGGAATACCTGGGCCGCACCGACTTCCAGGTGAAGCTGCGCGGTCAGCGCATCGAACTCGGTGAGATCGAGTCGGTGCTGGCGTCGGCGCCGGGAGTGGTGCACGCCGCCGCCACAGTCGCCGACGGGCCGGGTGGTTCGCAGCATCTGGTGGGTTACCTGTCCGGCGGACCCGGCCGGCGACCCGATGTCGAGACCGTGAAATCCCTTGCCGAGCAATCACTGCCGGTGTACATGGTGCCGACGGTGTGGGTGGTCCTCGATGACATCACCCTGAACTCGGCGGGCAAGCTCGACCGAAAAGCGCTGCCCGAACCGGACTTCGCCGATATCGAAGCCGAATACGTTGCGCCCGAATCCGATACCGAAGTCGCACTGGCGCAGGTGTACGCGGATCTGCTCGGCGTCGAGCGGGTCGGCGTCACCGAGTCGTTCTTCGACATCGGCGGCAACTCGCTGTCGGCGATGCGCCTGGCCGCACGGGCCGCGGAAGTACTCGGCGTGGAGGTGTCGGTGCGCGACATCTTCGACGCGCCGAGCGTGCGGGAACTGATCGTCGCCACCATCGGTCGCGGTGCCGCACTCGCGCCGATCACCAAGGCAGACCCGAGGCCGGCCCGGATTCCGCTGTCGTTCGCGCAGCAGCGGATGTGGTTCATCAACCAGCTCGACCCGGCGCTGCCGACGTACAACATCCCGGCGGTCCTACGGTTGACCGGTGATCTCGACGTGGCGGCCCTGCGGCAGGCGGTGATCGACACCGTCGAACGACACGAGGTGCTGCGCACCACCTTCCCGATCGCCGACGGCCTGCCGTACCAGCGGATCGACGACATCGCGCTGTTCGACTCTCGCGGTGTCTGGCAGACCGTCGACACCGACGACGATCTGTTCGCCGCGGTGGCGTCCGGATTCGACGTGACGTCGGGCTGGCCGATCCGCGTCGCCTTGCGTGCGAGCGTTTCGGGCGATTACCTGCTCGGTGTGGTGCTGCACCACATCGGTGCCGACGGCGAGTCGATGCTGCCGTTGGTGACCGATATCGTCACCGCCTACACTGCACGGGCGCAAGGTGATTCGCCGCAGTGGACACCGCTGGAGGTCCAGTTCGCGGACTTCGCGATCTGGCAGCACGAGGCGCTCGGCTCCGTCGACGACGCCGAGTCGGTCACGGCGCGTCAGCTCGGATACTGGCGTGAGCAGCTCGCCGGTCTGCCCGACGTGCTGGAACTGCCCGCCGACAGGCCGCGTCCGCAGGTCGCGTCGTATCGGGGTGCGGATCTGGAGTTCGCGATCCCCGCCGATATCGCCGACGGCGTGTCGCGGGTCGCGAGCAGTCGCGATGTCACGCCGTTCATGGTGGTACACGCGGCATTCGCGGCGCTGCTGGCCCGGATGGCCGCGACCAACGACATCGCGGTGGCCACCCCGGTCGCCGGGCGTGGTCAGGCCGTGCTCGATCCGCTGGTCGGCATGTTCGTCAACACCCTCGTGTTGCGGACCGCCATCGAGTCCTCGATGTCGTTCGCGCAGTTGCTCGATCGGGTACGCGTCGATGATCTCGACGCGTTCGATCATGCCGACGTTCCGTTCGAATCCGTCGTCGAGGCGATCGATCCGGTGCGCAGTGAGGCGTTCGCACCGCTCGCACAGGTGATGCTGTCGTTCGATCCGGGGGCGTCGGTAGCCGGTGCGCAGGTGTCCCTGGCCGGGTTGGAGATCGCGGCGGTGGAGCCGCCGCTGGTCGCCGCGCAGCTTGATCTGCGGATGGTGGTGGCATCGGCCGACGCCGGTAACCCGTGGTCGGGTGCGGTCACCTATGCGACGGATCTGTTCGACGAGTCGACGGTCGGCGATCTGGCCGACCGGTTCGTGCGACTGCTCGGTGCACTGGTCGCCGATCCTGCCGTCTCGATCGGCGATGCGCCGCTCCTGGATCCGGCCGAACGGACCGGCCTGGTGGATCGTTCGGTGGGTGCCGGGGTTGTGGTTCCTGCTGGTTCGGTTGCCGATGCTGTTGCGGCGCAGGTGGTTCGGTCTCCGGATGCGTCCGCCCTGTGGTTCGAGGGGCGCAGTGTCTCCTACGCAGAACTGTCGGCGCGGGTGAGTGTTCTTGCCCGTGAGCTGATTT
>NZ_JAGQTN010000026.1 GCF_020438995.1 Gordonia sp. (in: high G+C Gram-positive bacteria) | reverse complement strand
CAGAGGGTGCACCAGGTGGTTGCCGAGGGCGCCGACGTCATCGACATCGGCGGTGTCAAGGCCGGGCCGGGCGAGGAGGTCGACGCCGCCACCGAGGCGCAGCGCGTCGTCGGGATGATCGGCTGGATCCGCGAACAGTATCCGGACGTACTCATCAGCGTCGACACCTGGCGGGCGGAGGTGGCCGCCAAGGCGTGTGCCGAGGGTGCCGATCTGATCAACGACACGTGGGCCGGTGCCGATCCCGAGCTGGTGTCGGTGGCCGCGACCATGGGGGCGGGCATCGTGTGCTCGCACACCGGCGGCGCCCGTGTACGTACCCGTCCGCACCGGGTCGCCTACGACGACGTGGTGGCCGACGTGCTCGCCGAGGTGACCACGGCCGCCGAGCGTGCCCTCGCTGCGGGGGTGGCCCGTGACTCGATAGTTATCGATCCGACGCACGATTTCGGCAAGAACACTTTCCACGGATTGACCTTGTTACGCCAGGTAAAAGTTCTTGTTAACACCGGCTGGCCGGTGCTGATGGCGCTGAGCAACAAGGATTTCGTGGGGGAGACTCTTGGTGTGGACCTGAAAGACCGGCTGGAGGGAACTCTCGCAGCGACAGCATTGGCCGCCGCAGACGGCGCCCGGATGTTCCGCGTACACGAGGTTGCCGCCACCCGGCGCGTGGTCGACATGGTCGCTGCCATAGCGGGAACGAGAGCTCCCGCCCGAACAGTCAGGGGACTCGCATGACCAAGCCAGCCAAGCCCAAGAGTGGTCCGGGGCGACGCAAGCCGAGGATGATCGGCAGCCGCGACAAGACCTCGATGTGGCCCGCACCGGCCGACACCGGAAGCCCGAAGCGGGACTGGTCGGTCACGCACACCTGGGAACGTCCCGACTGGACGATCGACGAGCTGGTCGCCGCCAAGGACGGCCGCACCGTCTCCGTCGTGCTGCCCGCGCTGAACGAGGAGGACACCGTCGCCGACGTGATCGCCTCGATCATGCCGCTGTACCCGCATCTCGTCGATGAGGTGATCGTGCTCGATTCCGGCTCGACCGACGCCACCGCCGAACGCGCCACCGCCGCCGGGGCGCGGGTGATCAGCCGGGAGGAGGCCGTTCCCGAACTCGAGCCCGTCAAGGGCAAAGGTGAGGTGCTGTGGCGGTCGATCGCGGTCGCCGATGGCGATCTGATCGCCTTCGTCGACTCCGACCTGATCGATCCCGACCCGATGTTCGTGCCCAAGATGCTCGGACCGCTGCTGATGAACCGGGACATCCACCTGGTGAAGGGCTACTACCGGCGCCCGCTGAAGACCGGCGGATCCTCCGACCCCAACGGCGGCGGCCGGGTCACGGAGCTGGTCGCGCGTCCGCTGCTGGCCTCACAGAAGCCGGACCTGACGGCCGTGCTGCAACCGCTGGGCGGTGAGTATGCGGGCACGCGCGAACTGCTGTCGTCGGTTCCGTTCGCGCCGGGTTACGGGGTGGAGATCGGGCTGCTGATCGACACCTACGACAAGTACGGACTCAACGGTATCGGGCAGGTCAACCTGGGCGTGCGCACGCACCGCAACCGGCCGCTGATCGAGCTCGGCGTGATGAGCAGGCAGATCGTCGGTACCTTCATGCGGCGCTGTGGTTTCGCCGACTCCAATGTCGGACTGACCCAGTTCACGGCCGAACCCGACGGGACGTTCAGCCCGCACACCACCGATGTATATCTGGAGGATCGTCCGCCGATGAACACCATCCGCCCGGAAGCGGCCGGTGACGAGGAGATCGCCTCATAGACAGCCGTGCCACTATGGACGAGTGCAGACAATCCTGATCTATCTGCTGGTGATGGCACTCGTCGTGGTGGTGGTCTTCGCCGTGGTCTGGTTCGTGTTCGGCCGTGGCGAGGATCTGCCGCCCCTCGATCGCGGCACGACGCTGACGCGGTTGCCGCGTGCGGGCGTGACCGGCGACGACGTGCGGGCGCTGACGTTCGCGCAGGCGGTCCGGGGCTATCGCCAGGACGAGGTGGACTGGGCGCTGGAGAAGGTGGCCCGCGAACTCGACGAGTTGCGTACGGTCGTCGCCCGCCTGCAGGCACGTGATGAATCCTGCGAGTGTACTGACGGGTAACATGGAGCGGTGTGCCGCTTGCGCTGCGCCGAACAGGCACGTCATCGGCGGATGCGTCCGGTGCGGCACGTACTATGTGAGCCAGGCAGTTGCTCTGAAGGGAGTTCGAGAATGGCGGCGATGAAGCCACGTACTGGGGATGGGCCTCTCGAGGCGGCCAAGGAGGGGCGTGGAATCGTCGTCAGGATTCCCATCGAGGGCGGTGGGCGCCTCGTCGTGGAGCTGACACCCGACGAGGCGAGCGCTCTCGGCGAAGAACTGCGCGGGGTCACCGGCTGACCTCGGTCACCGTACGGCCTGCGCTCGGCGCGGTGCTCGACGTGTTGCAGTGTCCGGTCTGTTGTTGTGGCCGGGCCGGCGACTCGGGGGGTTCGGGGGATGATTCGCCCGGGCGGCTGTGGGCCGGCCCGGATCGCCGCTCGCTGGTCTGCGACGCGGCACATTCCTTCGATGTTGCCCGGCAGGGTTACGTCTCGCTCCTGGATGGACGCACTCGTCGATTGCGATCGGACACGGCGGAGATGGTCGCCGCGCGTGGCCGCGTACACCAGGCGCAGGCGTTTGCGCCGGTCGTTGACGCGGTGGCGCGGACGGTGTGGGCACCGGCCGACTGCACCGCAGAACATCCGGACGGCGAACATCCGGACGGCGAACATCCGGTGGTCGCCGACATAGGTTCGGGCACCGGACACTATCTGGCCGGTGTTCTCGACGCGCGGCCCGGTGCGCGGGGCATCGGCATCGAT
>NZ_JAGQTN010000237.1 GCF_020438995.1 Gordonia sp. (in: high G+C Gram-positive bacteria) | reverse complement strand
GACAGGCACTTTACCCTCAAAATTGTACGGGGACAAGGCGTGGGCGTCGCACGGAGAAGACGGGGGCGGAGCCGCTGGCGGGCGGCGGCACGGCACGGCGTGGTGCCGGTTCGGGCGAGGGCGCGAACGGTGTCGGCGTGGTGATCTTCTCGGCGCGGCGGCCCGCGACCGGGGTGACCATGGCCGCCGCCGACTTGGCGCGCCGGCGGGCGGTCTGTACGTCGTCCGCGGTGGCGGTGACCACACCCATCCGACGACGGACCTGGCTCTCGGGCTTGCCGAACAGCCGGACATCGGTCTCCGGCACCGCCAGCGCACGAGCCACGTTCTCGAACCCGATCGCGGTGCCCTCGATCCCGCCGTAGATCACCGCCGACGCGCCGGGCGAGGCGAGGGTGACGTCGACCGGCAGACCGAGGATGGCCCGTGCGTGCATCTCGAACTCCGAGAGCCGCTGCGTGGCCATCGTCACCAGACCGGTGTCGTGCGGACGGGGGCTGACCTCGGAGAAGTAGACGTCGTCGCCCTTGACAAACAGCTCGACTCCGAACACGCCGCGCCCGCCGAGGTTCCCGTCGCCGAATGCCGACGCGACGCGCGCCGCGATCGAGGTGGCGGCGCCGAGCGCGAACTCGGGCATCTCATGCGGCTGCCAGCTCTCGACGTAGTCGCCGTCGACCTGACGATGCCCGATCGGGGCGCAGAAGTGGGTGGTCAGCTCACCGGTCGCGGGATCGAGGGCCCGAACGGTGAGCAGGGTGATCTCGTAGTCGAAGTCGATGAAGCCTTCGACGATCACCCGCTGCCCCGATACCCGGGCGCCCGTGTTGGCGATCTCCCACGCCTTGGCCAGATCGCCCGGGCCGCGCAGCACGCTCTGCCCCTTGCCCGACGACGACATCACCGGCTTGACCACACACGGATAGCCGACCTGCTCGGCGGCCACCGTCAGCTCTTCGAGGGTGTCGGCGAACAGGTACGGCGACGTGGGCAGACCCAGCCCTTCGTCGGCCAGGCGGCGGATGCCCTCGCGGTCCATGGTGGCCACGGCGGCCTTCGCCGACGGGATGACCTCGGCGACACCGTCGGCCTCCACCTCGGCGAGCGCGCTCGTGGCGATGGCCTCGATCTCGGGCACCACATAGTCGGGCTGGTATTTGTCGATGACGGCCCGCAGCGCGGCCGGGTCGGTCATATTCACGACCTCGGCGTGATGGGCCACCTGATGGCCGGGCGCGTCGGCGTAGCGGTCGACGGCGATGACCTCGACACCGAGCCGCTGGAACGCGATGATGACCTCTTTGCCCAGCTCACCGGCGCCCAGCAGCATCACGCGCGTGGCCGACGGCGACAGCGGGGTACCGAGCAGTGACGGCGGTCCGGCCTGTGGTTGGCGCCGCACCGGATCCGCGCCGTAGGCGACCGTCTTCTCGGCGGCAGCGGCCCCGGCAACGGCGGTCCCGGCATCGCGGCCGACCGGCACGGAACCGAGCCGCGCCACCTCGGTCGCACCCTCGGCGGGCGGCCGATCATGGCTGTAGCCGTTCCGGCCACGCTCCTCGTCGTTCGGTGTCATGGTCTTGATCGTACCGGTGCCGAGCCCGCTGATCGCCCTTCGATTCGCCGCTCACCCCTTCGGTCTGCATCCGGCCGGGGCGCGGGCCCCGGGATACCGCCGAAAACGACTGTCGGTTCGAGCCTGCCCCGCAGCGTGACCGCGTCGAGCTCTTCCCACAGACGTACCTCGGCCGCCCCCGACTCGGTGGACAGCGCGGCCTCGATGGTGCGCTGGGATGCCAGCGGCCGGCGCGGATCGCGTTTGGCCAGCTCCGACAGGCGCGCGCTCTCGTTGACAGGGTCGCCGATCACCGTGTACTCGAAGCGTTCGATGGCGCCGACGTTGCCGGCGACCACCGGCCCGTACCCGACGCCGATGCCCGCCGAAATCTCCGGCACCGCCTCCGGCAGCCGGTCGGCGATACCACGGGCCGCCGCGAGCGCAGAACCGGCCGGATTACTCAGCGCGATCGGGGCACCGAAGATCGCCAGCACGGCGTCGCCCTCGAACTTGTTGACCAGACCGTCATGCTCGATGATCTCGTCGACGATCACCGCGAAGAAGTCGTTGAGCAGCCCGACGACCTCGGTGGGGCTGCGGTTGGCGGCCAGCGTCGTCGACCCGATGACGTCGATGAACAGGGAGGCGACGGTGCGTTCGGCGCCACCGAGTTCCGGGTCGCCGGCGAGGGCGGCCTCGGCCACCTCGTGGCCGACGTGCCTGCCGAACAGGTCGCGCATCCGTTCGCGTTCGCGCAGGCCCGTCACCATGTCGTTGAACCCCGCCTGCAGGTCGCCGACCTCGGTGCCGTCGTACACCACCACGTCGGCGTCGAGGTTGCCCTTGCTGACCCGGTTGAACGCCTTCTGCATCGTGCGGATGGGACCGACGATGCTCATGCTGCCCAGGATCGTCAGGATGGGACCGGTGGTCAGGCCGACCACCGCCAGGACGACGACGCCGACGAACAGCTCGATCTTGGTGGTCTCGTCGCGGAACACCCCGAACAGCCCCACCAGCAGGATCCCCACCAGCGGAATCGCCGACCCGGTGATCCAGGCCAGCACCCACCTCGCCCGCAGACCGGACCGCTTGCGACGGCCATACCCATAAGTGATGAGGTCGGCGGCGACCGGGCGCAGCGTCAGCTCGATGAGGATGTAGCCGATGCTGACCACGACGAGTGCGGCCAGGCCGAAGACGAAGATGATCTTGGGGATCAGCGCCGGTTCGAGCACGCCGTAGGCGATGGTGAAGATCACCAGGCCCACGAACCACAGCATCGCCTGGAACGTCGTCAGCGTCCACGGCAGACGTTGGGTACGCATCGCCTCGGCCCGCGTGGGCTCGCGCTCGTGGATGTTCCACTGCAGACGGCCGACCGCGAGGACGGTGCAACCGGCGATGCCGACGACGAACGCCGTCGACACATAAATCGGTAGTGCGATGAAGTTGACCCACCAGAGTTTTTCCACCAGCACCGGCGGGTCGGGGATCCCGACCAGCACCAGGGCCAGCGCAATGGATACGCCGATGGCGTTGGCGACGATCAGGCAGAACGTCAGCAGTGTCTGGATGCGGACCCGCTGACGCAGTGCCGTCTCACCTGCCGATCCGAGCAGGATCGAGCCGTAGTCGTCTCCCCGCATGTGTGGCTCCCCGCTCCCCGCGTAGCTACGCGTTCACAGAATGTCGCGCCGGACGATGGTCTGGTCGCGGCCCGGACCGACACCGATGCACGACACGTGCGCACCCGACAGTTCTTCGAGCCGCAGGATGTAGTTCTGGGCGTTCTGCGGCAGATCCTCGAACCTACGGCAGTCGGAGATGTCCTCCCACCAGCCGGGCATCGTCTCGTAGATCGGTTTGGCGTGGTGGAAACCGGTCTGCGTCATCGGCATGTCGTCCACTCGCTCGCCGTCGACCTCGTAGGCCACGCAGATCGGCACCTGGTCGAGGCTGGAGAGCACGTCGAGTTTGGTGAGGAAGTAGTCGGTGATGCCGTTGACGCGGGTGGCGTAACGGGCGATGACGGCGTCGAACCAGCCGCAGCGCCGGGCGCGGCCGGTGGTGACGCCCACCTCGCCGCCGGTCTTGGCCAGGTACTCGCCCCATTCGTCGAACAGCTCGGTGGGGAACGGTCCCGACCCGACGCGCGTGGTGTACGCCTTGAGGATGCCCAGGACCGTGGTGATCTTGTTGGGGCCGATACCCGAGCCCACTGCCGCGCCGCCCGCGGTGGGGTTGGACGAGGTCACATACGGGTAGGTGCCGTGGTCGACGTCGAGCAGAGTGCCCTGCGAGCCTTCGAGCAGCACCGTCTCGCCGCGTTCGAGGGCCTGGTTGAGCAATAGCCGGGTGTCGGCGATGCGGTGTGAGAAGCCCTCGGCCTGCGCGAGCACCTCATCGACGACGCGGGCCGGTTCGAGCGCCTTGCGGTTGTAGATCTTCACCAGGATCTGGTTCTTGAGTTCGAGCGCCGCCTCGACCTTCTGGGCGAGGATCTTCTCGTCGAGCACGTCGGCCACCCGCACGCCGACGCGGGCGATCTTGTCCTGGTAGCACGGTCCGATGCCGCGGCCGGTGGTACCGATCTTCTTGTTACCCAGGAAACGTTCGGTGACCTTGTCGATGGCCACGTGATACGGCATCAACAGGTGCGCGTCGGCGGAGATCATCAGGCCGGTGGTGTCGACGTCGCGTTCTTCGAGGCCGGAAAGCTCCTTGAGCAGCACGCCCGGGTCGACCACCACACCGTTGCCGATGACGTTGTTGACACCCGGGGTGAGGATGCCCGACGGGATCAGATGCAGCGCGAAGGTCTCCCCCGACGGCAGCACCACCGTGTGGCCGGCGTTGTTGCCGCCTTGGTAGCGCACCACCCACTGCAGTCGTCCGCCGAGCAGATCGGTTGCCTTGCCTTTGCCCTCGTCGCCCCACTGGGCGCCGATCAGGACGATCGCGGCCATGTTGTCCAAGCTCCTTTGTGTTCTGGTGAACGAAGGAAACCCTACTACCCGGCGCCACGCTGCGGCGGCAGTGCTCGGACTTGGGTGACACCGATAGTCTGGGCGGCGTGCCGATCGCCGTCCTAGAGCAGACCTGCAGGTTCGACGACAAGTCGGCCGTCCGCGCGCTGGTTGCCGACGCGCTCGACGATCCGTCGCTCACCCGGATCGTCATCCGAGGCGGATCGGACAATCCGGACGCGTTCGCGGCGGCGGTGCTCGCCCGGCTGATGATCGCCGAACGTCTCGACGTCGAGGTGGCCTACGCCGCCCCCGCCGCGACCCGCGCCACCAGCAGATACGGCCTCCCGCACGGTCCCGCCGCCGAACAACTCGCGACCACCGGCCGGGCCCGGGCGGTACCACTGATCCGCGACGACGCGGCAACGGTGCTGCTCGGCCGGGCCCGGCAACTAGGCGAGGGCGGCGCCAAGCTGCACGGGGAGACCTACGTCGACAACACCCGGCTGTTTCTCGGCGAGACCCGCGGCATCATCGTCGAACCGCTACCCGAGGCGCCCGGCGTACGCGCCCGGCTCGACCATCCGCTGCGACGCCGATGGCACACCGGCCGCGCCGCGCAGACCGGCGGCACCAACCTGGTCGTCGAACGCGAGGGCGTACTCACCGACCGCACGGTCAAGCGATCGACGTTCTACCGCCACCACATCGACCTGCTGCTCGTGCTGCCATAAACCCCGACAAACCTGACAAACCCAACAAGCAGAGCTACCAGGTCAGTTCCTCGTGGCAGCGGGTGCTCTGGTCGGCGGGATCGACCTGGATGGTGGCGTGGCCGAGGCCGTGACGGGTCAGCACCTCGCGCGCCGCCTCCAGGACCGTGCCGTTGGATTCGGCGCTGGCCAGGTGCACCGTCGCCACGTCCATGCCGGTGGTCAGGGTCCACACGTGCAGGTCGTGCACATCATCGACGCCGGGGATCGCGGCGAGCTCGCGGCGTACCTCGTCGACGTCGATGTGCCGCGGGGCCTGCTGGCTGAGGATGCGGGCGGCGTCCAGGAGCAGGCTCAGCGCCCGCGGCACCACCCACAGGGCGATGCAGACGGCCACCACGATGTCGGCGTAACCCCAGCCGGTGGTGATCATGACGACGCCGGCAACCAGGACTCCGACACTGCCCACGGCGTCGGCGAGGACCTCCATATAGGCACCGCGCACCGCGATCGACTCCTTGGAGTCCGCCCGTAACAGGAACATCACCGCGACATTCACCGCCAGCCCGATCGCGGCGACGATGATGAGCGTGGCACCGGGTACCTCGGGGTCGGTGCCGAGCCGTTCGATGGCCTCGTAGAGGACGTAACCGGCCACCCCGAACAGCAGCAGCGCGTTGATCGCGGCGGTGAACACCTCTGCCCGGTGCCAGCCGAAGCTGCGGGTGCCGGTGGTCTTGCCGTGCCGGGCCAGCAGCAGTGCGACCAGTCCCATACAGAGCGCCACGACGTCGGTGAGCATGTGCCCTGCGTCGGCGATGAGGGCGAGGGACCCGACGACGATGCCAGTGATCAGCTCGACGACGAAGTAGCCGCCGATCAGCGCGACACCGAGCGCCATCGGCCAGATACGCCGATTCGGCGCTGAAGCACCTGCCCCGTGAGAGTGCGAATGCGAGCCGTGCGAGTGGGAGTGCCCGTGTGAGTGACCCATGACCCGAAATATATGCGAACTTCCGCATGTGTCGCAAGGGTGTGAGGCCCACAAATTCAGGGTGACCTTAGTTGCCTGAACCGGGCAATCAATACACGGTCGAGGTGACGCACTCCCGCACACCGGGCTTGCCGGCGAACCGGTCCGCGGTCCACTCGACCAGCGGGTAGGTGACCGGACTGTCGGGCTCGATGATCTCGCCGTGGTCGACACCGCTGACCACGCGGTAGTCGATGACCTGCCCGGCCGCACAGCGCGCACTCACGAACTGGGCGGTCAGCGTCGGCAGCACGAGGGTGTCATCGCTCCCCTGCGCGATCAGCACCGGCACCGGCACCTTCCCGTCCGGCGCGTTGGCCACCAGGTGCCGGCGCAGTGCGGGCAGGTCGGGGTCGCCGATCACGAGCGTCTCCCCCAGGTCCCGGGTCAGCGCGGTCAACTCCACGGCGTCCCCGGGATCGAGCGGACACAACCCGGCCATGGCGCGGACCTTGTCCGCGATCTCCGCGGGCACCACCGACGAGAACCGGATGTCGGGAAAGTAGCGGTCGTACGCGGTGATCAGGAACGCCGCCAGCTGTTGGCCCTGCTCCGTCGATCCGCGTGCCTTCAGGAACATCGGCATGTCCGCCAGCGGCGCCAGCGCCGCCACCCCCACCAGGCGCACCCCGGGGGCATATCCGGAATCGAAAGCCGCTGTCGCAAGCGCAGATTGGCCACCCTGGGAATGTCCCCACACCACCGCCCGCCGACCGATCGACACGCCGTCGAGCTGCCGCACCGCCCGCAGCGCGTCCAGTCCGCTGCGCGCCAGCCCTGAGGCGATGTAGTACGGATGAACACCCGCCGAATCGGGCTGATAGTCGGGTGCCACGACCACCCAGCCGCGGGCCAGCGACTCGGCGATCGCCGGAATCAGTTTGAACGGTTCGGCCGTCGCCGACGGCATGCACTTCTGCTCGATACCGAGCGTCCCGTGCTCCCACAGCACCACCGGCCGCGGCCCGGCAGGCGGGTTGGCCGGCAGCAGGACGGTGGCCACCGCCGTCGTCAGCGCACCGTCGGGCATCGTGGTGGTGTAAAGGATCCTGCGGGCCGACGCACCGTCGGGAATCTGTTGGACCGACTGGAGTCCGTCCTCGCGGATGAGCACTCCCGGTGTCGGCGGGAGGGCGGCCGGGGCACGGTAGAAATCGTCGAGCGGCGCGGTCACCTCGGTGAACGGCGCCGCCGTCGACGGGACATTCGCCGACGGTGCTTTCGCTGACGGAACATTCGCCGATGACCGATGCGCGGGCGAGGCACCGGGACCCGGTTCGCCGGACTCCCCGCGCGAACACGCAGACAACGCCAGCACCGTCGACATCAGCAACAGAACCAGGCGCAGGCCCGTGCCCCGGCGTACGCCACCGCTGGAGCCGGGCGCTCCGTTCGCTTCCAGGACTGCGTTCACCAGCACATTGTGCACGGGCACCGGACAACAGGCGTGCCGGACAACCCCCGTATGATGTCACCCGTGCGGGCTAACTTCGGCGATGCAACCCGAGCCCGACAGCCCGGATATGCCTAATCTTGAGCGCGCTACCGCAATATGACCATGCCCTGAGTTCACGACGTCGGAGGTGGGCGATGTACCCCGAACACCCGTCGGTGATCGCCGGCTTCCAGATCGAACGAACGGTGGGCGCCGGCGGTATGGGCACGGTCTACGCGGCCCGCCACCCCAGGTTGCCACGGACCATCGCCCTCAAGGTCCTCAATCCGGCATTCGCCTCGGACACCATGTACCGCAGCCGTTTTCAGCGGGAAGGCCAGCTCGCGGCGAGCCTCGATCACCCCAACATCGTTCCCATCTACGACTGCGGTGAGGACGACGGCCGCCTGTGGCTGTCCATGCGGCTGGTGGCCGGGACGAACGCCGCCGAGTTGCTCGGCACCCACCCCGGTGGCCTCGACGCGAAGACGGTGGTATCGATCTGCGTCGATGTCGCCGCCGCACTCGACTTCGCCCACCAGCGCGGCATGCTGCACCGGGACGTGAAGCCCGCCAACATCCTCCTCGACACCTCTGCCAGCATCCCCCGCGCGATGCTGAGCGATTTCGGTATCGCCCGGGACCTGCAGGACACCGGGCTCACCGCCACCGGCATGGTGATCGGCACGATCGACTACTGCTCGCCCGAGCAGCTCGGCACCGCCGCCGACATCGGCGGCCGGGCCGACCAGTACAGCCTGGCGTGCACCGCATTCTTCCTGCTCACCGGCTCCAAGCCGTTTCCCGGCGCCACACCCACCGCGGTGCTCGCCGCGCACCTGTACGGCGAGCCGGTCCGGCTCACGCAGGTGCGGCCCGACCTCGGTCCGGCGGTGGAGAATGTGCTGTTGCGTGCGCTCAGCAAAGACCAGAACGCCCGGTTCGCCTCCTGCGGCGCCTTCGCCGACGCGCTGCGCCGGGCGGTGTACGAGGCACCTGGATCCGGTGCACCGACTGCGGCTCCCCCGGCTCTCGTGCCACCGAACCAGCAATACCCACCGACGCTGCAGACCACACCGCCACCGCACGTCCCCCCGCCCCAGTCCGTTGTCCCCAATCTGTACAAGCCGCACCCCGACCCGTTCCCGCCGACCGAGCGAGCAGTCACACCTGCACCGTACGACGGACGTTCCCCCGGATACGTCGGTCCGGTCCCGGGCTACCCCCCGCAGCCTCCTGTCCGGCGCCGCCACACCGCGCTGATGGTCGGGGCTGTGGTCGCGGCCGTCGTCGCCGTGCTGGCCGTCGCCGGTGTGGTGGTATTGAAGTCCGGCGACGAGCCCGCCACGACCGCCGAACCCGCTCCCGACAGCAGCCCGGCCGCAGCACCGCCGACGACCCCTGGGCCGATCAGCACACCGGTCACCACCACACCGCCCGCGCGCCAGCAGCACAACATCGCCCGCGGCACCACCGCCCTCGACCCTTGCCGGATCCCGGCGGAATTGTTGCGGGCCGGGCAGGTGACCACACCGCTGGAGGCCCGTGACGGCGCCGGGCAGATGATCCTGTGCGTGGGCAACGCCGTCGGCATCGTCGGCCCCGAGATCCTCATCGGCGGTTACGTGCGGGGGTCGGCGTTCGAGTCCACGATGCTGGGCAACTACGCGGGCGGAACCCCGACACTCACCGACATTCCCGGCTGGCGGCGCTACAACTTCACCGAGACCGATCGGCAGGTGTGGTGCAAAATGGGCTACCGGTCGACGAAGCAACCGGTGTTCACGCTGGAGATCGCCGCGATACTCGACCCCGGACCCAAGACGGTCCGAAACGATCCGGTCACCCGCGCCGCCCGGCAGACGGTATGTAACAGGCTCCCCGAGCTGGCCCGGGCCATCGACCCGGCCATGCCCAGCGGACAGTAATCTGATCAGGATACGGAGCGAGAATGCAGGTGCAGGGGTGTCGCGTGAGGCGATCGCATCAGGTGCGGGCACACCGCCGACGTGCCGGACGTGGGGTGGCATCGCTGATGCTGGCGGCGACGCTGCCAGTCCTGTCGATGACGCTGCCGGCCACGGCGTCGGCCGCGCCCGCCGGTGCCGTCGTCGTCATCGGTGATTCGTTCGCCACCAACCATTCCGACGACCTCGGCCCGGCCTGCGGACACAGCCCCACCTCATGGCCGGCCCGGCTGGCCCGGCGCACCGGTGATCATCTCATCAACGTCTCGTGTTCGGGCGCGAGCCTGTTCGGCCGGTACAACGTGTACGACCAGGCGAAGAAGGCTCAGAAACGCAATGGCTTCGGCCCCCGGACCCGCGCCGTCCTGGTGCAGCTCGGCTTCAACGACTGGAGCGGCAACCGGCTCCACGGGCGCTGCGTGGCAACCGAATGCGCCCACGACGGCAAACTGCGCACCATGACGGCCGCCACCTACGCCGGCCGGTTACGCGCGCTGGTCGACTATGTGCGGTTCTACGCGCCGAAGGCGGCGATCAGGATCGTCGGATATCCGGAGTTGTTCGCCGACGGCGCCCACAATCTGTGCACCAATGTCGCCGGCACGAAGATCACCAAACCGCAGACGCGGGCGGCGGTCGACGCCGAGTTGTCTCTGCGAAACACCCAGTCCGGAGCGGCGGACATCCTCGGCACCGGCTTCGTCGATGCCCGCGCCGTCACCGCGGGCCACGGAATGTGCTCGACCGATCCGTGGGTGCGCGGGGTCATGTATCCGCGGCCCGGTCTCGCCGAAACGCTCATGGTCCGTCACCCCACCGAACACGGCGATCTCGTGCTGGCGAAGGCCGTGGCCGACAGTCTCGACGGGTAGCCGGTCCGGGGCGTCGGTCGCACGCATTCATCTACCCGCGAAGCTCTGGTCGACGGGGGTCGCCGGGTCTAGACTTCTGTGAAAATGATTCGGGGACACCCAAATCCGGCATACAGGATAGTCAGCCCATTCAGCAGAATCCGGTCAGGCCGATGATCGGGGACCAACCAGCGAACATGGGGTCAACCAAAATGAAATATCGTCTGCGTACCGTGGCCGTGGCCATCGCCCTGCTGTGCGCCGTCCCCCTTGCCACCGGCTGCGACGACGCCGGCACCGGCACGTCCACAACCGCGTCCCAGGACGCGGGGGCAGACCTGTCGAAGGGCACCCTCGACACCGAGAATCCCGCCCCACCGGTTACCGCATCGGCTGGCGCAGACACCAGCGAAACCCCCAGCGGCACAGAGCCATCCACCGAGTCCGGATCATCCGACGAGTCCGGGTCATCGGACACACCCGAACCCACCACGACCGCGTCGGTCCCCGATCCGTGTGAGCTCCTGCCCAACACGCAGGTGTCCACTCTGACCGGCATGTCGGTGGACAGCGGTGGCGACGACGTCGGCGACAAGGATGCGCCCGAATGCCAGTGGCATCTGGTGGCCGAGCCCGGCGACGGTGCCGACTTCACCGTCAAGCTGTCCCCGACGACCCCCGAGAAGTTCGCCGAGGAACGCATCGCAGGGTCGGTGGACGTCGACGGCGTCGGTGACGAGGCGGTGGCGCGCGATTCCCGTCTGTACGTGCGCAGCGGCTCGACGTTGATCGACATCTATTTCCGGCGTTCGAGCGTGGACGACGCCACGGTACTGGCCACCCAGAAGAAGGTCGCCGGCGCCGTCGTGCAGAAACTTCACTAACCGGGCATACCGGGCTCAGGTCACACCCGTCATCTGTATGTCTGAACCTGTCGTTGACGTCGGCGGGCGAGTGTAAATTGCGGTGCACACTCGATCCCGCCCGGGGCCTGAACGCAAAGGACATCACCCATGAAGCGCGCCATCGTCACGGCCACCGCGGCCGTGCTCCTCGTCGTACCCCTGGTCGGCGGCTGTAAGGAGTCCACCGAGGTCGGGGCCTCCCCGTCGAACTCCAACGTGCTACCACCGGTCGGCGAGGTCGACAACAGCAACCCGGCGCCGCCGCCCTCGGACGACAAGTCCGCAGGCTCCTCACAGAGCGAGGAGAAGCCCGGATCACAGAATGAGGAACAGGATAAGTCCGGAGGCTCCTCACAGAACGAGAAGTACGACACCTCGAGCCCCTACGCTCCCGATGTGTGTGCGGCCATGTCGGAGGAGAAGGTCACCGAACTGACCGGCAAGCAGGTCGCCAAAGTCACCAAAGATGCCGGTGGGGAGAGCAGCTACCGGTATTGCCGCTGGGAATTCACCGACGGCAAGCTACTCGATGTCGTGGCGCAGGCCGGCACCAAGGAACTGAAATCAGACGAAAAGGTCAGCGATTATGTGAAGATCGACGGACTCGGTGACGCGGCCAACAATTACGCCGGTTCCGTCAATGTGCTGACAGGCTCCCTGCTGATCACGGTCTCCAGGACCGACCTCGCCACCCGCAAGAAGGTCGCCGCCTACCTCGTGGATCAGTGGGCCAACTGATCCACCCCCGATCATCGAAGTCAGTCGCGCAGCGTGGCGCGCGCCGATGACCGTTGCAGACCGGCCACCATCAGCAGGTCGACGATGAGCGAACGCAACTGCGCCAGGATCGCCGTCTCCGACATCGAGCTGTCGGAGACCAAGTCCGTCCTGGCCTTGCGTGCGATCGTGCGCAATACCCGCGCCGCGTCGGCCTCGTCGGGCTGCCCGCCCGGTGGCGCGACCATCATCGCGCGCAGCACCTCGTAGGCACCGCTCAGATCGTCGACGATCTCGATGATCTCCGGCCGCAGCGTCTCGCCCGACTGGGTCATCGTCAGCGCCCGCCGGGCGACGACGCGAAAGTTGCGGACGGAATTGTCGATGGGGTCGGCGGTGGCCGAAATCCGGCGCAGCCGGTGCCGCGAACTCCAGTACAGCGGCGAGATGGTGCTGATCTCCCGCCCGCCGGCCATGTCGGCGCGCATGGTGTTGATGTCGCCCTGCGTGCCGCGGGCCCGGGCCAGCACATCGGAGACCTGCTCGACGTCGTGGGCGCGCAGCCCGGCCGCGAGGTCGGTGGCGGCGTCGCGGATCGTCGCGAGCACCCCGGCGGCGTCGCGTCGGCTGCGCGATGCCGGGTTGACCGGCAGGAGCGCCACCACCAGGATGCCGACGACCCCGCCGACGAGGGCATCGACGGCCCTATTGATGCCCGCCGCGCCACCGGGCGGCAGCAGTGTGGCCACCAGCGCCGCCGACGACGCGGCCTGCATCGGCAGCAGCGGACCGTCGTCGAGGAAGACGGCGATCGACATCGCGATCGCCACCACGACCATGATCTGCCAGGTTCCCGAGCCGATCCAGGAAATCACCAGGTCGCCGGCGAGGATGCCGATGGTGACCCCGGCGACCAGTTCCACCGACCGGCGCCAGCGTTTGGCCAGTGACAGGCCGAGCGAGACGACCGCGGCGATCGGCGCGAAAAACGGCTGCTTGTGGCCGAGGGGACCGATGGCGATCCACCAGGCGACACCCGCGGCCACCGCACACTGGGTGATCGGGACCGCCGACAGCCACAGCCGCCGCACCCGCAGCGCCACCGGGGCGGGCAGGGCGTCGATGCGCCGCCTGATTCCGCGGCGCAGCCGGTGGGACCTAGAGGCCGAGTTCGGTGACGGCGTTGGGGTCGCTGTCATTGAGCAGGTCCAGGCACCGCAGATATTCGTTCTCTTCACCGATGGCGGCCGCGGCCCGGGCAAGGGCGCCCACACACCGCAGGAATCCCTGGTTCTGCTCGTGCGACCACGGCACCGGCCCGAATCCCTTCCAGCCGTGCCTGCGCAGCTGGTCCAGGCCCCGGTGGTAGCCGGTGCGCGCATACGCGTACGCCTCGATGACTCTCGTGACGTCCGCACTCGTGACACCGGCATCGGGATCCGGTTTCGGGGTGCCGGTGGCGATGCCGGCCTGGTCGAGCGCCTTTTCGGCGAGATAGGCCCAGGCGATCGACGCGGTCGGGTGCCCGGCGGCCACCGCTGCCGGTTCCGCGCCGTTGAGCAGGTCGGACTCGGCGTCGTCGTCGCCCGTGAGCAGCGTCGGTTGCGGGCCCAGCAGGTCTCCGAAAGAGGTCATCCACCCATTCAAGCAGGTATCCGGACCACTGCCGCGTCGTCCACGCCAACTATCCTGACGGTGTTCGCTAGTCTGAGGGACGATCATGCGGCGGTGCGCGGTGAAAGTCCGTGCGCGCTTGACCCGACTGTTCCAAGCGGACCTGAGCCCTACGGTGGTGAATCCCAGATATGCCCGGCCCCGACGGAGGCGACCGCAGCTACGCCGACAAGCGTAAAGAAATTATCGGTAAGGCGATCTCAGCATGGAATAAGCGCCGTAACCCAGGGGCGACCGGGCCCGCGTGGGCACCGCGCCGACCACAGGCTGGACGTCTGCAGACCCGGCCGGATCCGGCTTCGCTCACATCCGGTTCCCCCGTACCCGGTTCCCCCGTTCCGGAAACCACCACACCGCAGGCCCCGGCCGGTGGCGTCGGCGGACCGGACCGGCCGGTGACGACCAAGCCGTTCGCCTCCTCGACCGCGGAGTTGCCGGCGCAGGACCCGGCCACCCCCGGATCACCAGCGGCAGACCCCTCATCAGTCCGGACCGAACCCGATGGTCCGGACGCCGCGCAGGAGGCCCCGACCCAACCGGTTCCGGCCGCCGCGCACCTCATCCCCGCCAACAGCACCGGCCCCGATACGCGGCCGGGTTCCGGAGAGAACGTGACACACACCGAAGATCCCGCCGACTCCGACGCGGAGAAGTCGCCCGCCACGCCCAGCCGCAAGCCGTCCGGTGGCGTCGGCATCAACTCGGCAACGGTGGTGATCGGCAAGGACAGCCTCCCCGACTTCAGCGATCTACCCGCACTCGAGGACACCGAACTCGATGACAGCGGTGTGGACGCGCCCGAAGCCGCCACGCCCGCAGCTGCCACCCCCGAGGCTGACGCTCCCCAAGTCCCGGCGCCCGTCACCCCCACACCCGTCAAGCGGCCCCGCGGAGGTGGTTCGATCGACGGACCGACGGTTGCGATCTCCTCCGATGCACTCGCCCAGATCGCCGCGGCCACCGCCGCCGAGGCCGAGGCCGCCGGCGACACCCCCGTGGTCGCTGCCACTGATACGCCGGACGCCGAGGCGGAGAAGACCGCAGAGCCCGAGACGGCCACAGAATCGGAGGCGACCGCAGCGCCCGAAAAGCCCACAGAGCCCGAGGCGACCGCCGAATCGGAGGCGACCGCAGCGCCCGAAAAGCCCACAGAGCCCGAGGCGACCGCCGAATCGGAGGCGACCGCAG